>CADCDW010000065.1 GCA_902800325.1 uncultured Lachnospiraceae bacterium | reverse complement strand
AGCACTATGTCTCTTTTTTTAGCAATAGCAATAGCTATTCTGTCAAACACCGAAAGACGTCTGTATTTTGAAGACAAGTCATCAGCATAAAACAATTCATCAGCCGTAATTTCAACCCCTTTCAGTCCGAGCTCCAATAATTTTGACTTTAGCTCTGTGGGATATACCAATTCTCGTTCTATGGCTTCTTTAAACATGATATATGTATAATCTATTGAAAAAGGAATCTCAATCCTTGAAATTTTGTAAAAGTCTATCCATACATTTGTATCGCTGCTTATATATTCCACATGTCACACCTCCACGAGACCACACCTTGACTCAACGTCCTTGTATGGAATTTTTAACATTTCCGCTCCCCTTTGGATACTGATTCCTTCCTCATTGATTGCACGGTATACCAACTGCTCGAATAATAAAGGTTTTTCTTTCTCAATTCTGGACGGCTCTTTGGTACGCCATCCTGCTTTTCCGGCTTTAATATAAAAATCTTGAGCAACAGTAGATGAAACGACTCCTGCCTGAGATGAACGCATAACCAACATATACATAGATATACCATATTCTTTACAAACAAATATCATATCCTTAGTTATAGCACTTCTATGTATGCCTAATTCGCGCACTATATCATCATCGGACATTAGGAACGCACCACTTACCTCAGTCGCAAATTTTTCTTCTCCATCTTTATCTTTTACTTCAAACATCATATGCGTTAATTCATGTGCAATGGTAGAACGTATCCTTTCAGCAGTCATATTACTATTAACTACAATGTACGGATGATTATTTACAGTTCCATTCATACCTGAAAAATGGCGATTATCGATATCAAGCATCATAACTAATATACCTTGATTTTCTAATACGGTAACTAAATCTTCTATTGGACCTATTTTAGGTATTCCAAGATGAGTTCTTAATTCCAAAGCATCTTTTCTATAATCTCCCGACGCACTTAAAGAATGAATCTGAGGTGATGGTGGTATCGGATGTCCACCCAAGCAGTATACTGCGTCAAAAAACCTGCCAAAATATTCTTCAACTGATTCCCTGACATAATCTTGCTGCGATTTAGAAAAGGTGCTGTTTTTTCTAAATTCTCCATGAGCAAAAATCAAGGAATCATTACGTGATGATATAAAATCAGATAAACCTACACCCAAAACCTCTGCCATTTTATTAATAATTTCAATACCCGGTTTTCTGGTTCCCTGCTCATAGTAAGTAATAGCCATAGGAGTTATGCCACACGCTTTTGCCAAATCCTTCTTACTCATATTCTTTTTTAATCTATAGTACTTCAGATTCTTATTAAACATGTCATCATCTCCTTTCATGTTTATTATATTAAAAAAATATTATTTTATAAACACTTTTTGTTTATTTTTTTAGATATAATTATATAAAATAAACAAAAAGCATATCACATATAAATTTTTTGCTGTAACAAAACTTCTCCCCCTGACACTTAGCAAATATCCACTGTGCCATTTACTGTGCCAATTTTCTAAAAGTTATAACAAACTATATGAATTTATATGTAATTTAATCAGGGATAAAAATTGAACAAATAAAGTATTAAAGAATTTTAAGGAAATATATAAAGATATATGAAATCAGGATTCATCATCTATGCCTAATTTCATGTTCTTTCTACATCTCCTTTATTTTAGCCACTTCCCGGAAATTCCTTAACTTTTAAGTCTTTTCCCAGCGTTATTCTCCTTTCTATCTACCATTATGGCAAAGAAAAGAGCCTAATATAACTTTACCATATTATCATACTTTTTCTTATTTATCAATTGTTTTGCGAAGCTAATACCGCTATGCACCGTATCCCGGAACTCATATTTCTCTTCCGGACGAAAGATACTGTTCGAATTCTTTTCTCTTAACCGGTTTTCGCGTACCGACATACAGTATGAAATTACACATAGGATTTCGGAGCATCTCTGCGATCTTGTTGATCCCTATATTGGAATAGTTCAAACTCAATCCGACTCCTAATGGCCAATAAAAACGTCTCCATACCTACAAAAGGTACAGAGACGCTTAAGTTATCATTTTATTTAAAACCTTTGGACATTTTGTCCAAAAGTTTTCATATTATCTTATATTTATATGCAGTCATTACTCCGTCCATATTTATTTCGCTACTTTCACTATAGCAATCCAAACTCAGTACACAATTTCTCATACCTCGCCTGTTCCTTTTCCTTCACAGGTTTTGATGCATCCTTAAAGCAATGGTCAATCACATCTGCATCCTTTAAGACCTCATCCATCGGTGCATCCGTCACCAGCTTATCGTCATGATGATATATCGCTGAACAGATCATATTCGTCTCTGTTTCATCTGTCAGCTTCAGTTCTGTCAATATCTCTCTTGCCAGCTCAGCACCCTTATGCGCATGATCATCATAGGAACCGGTCATGTACGCGTGCATATCATGGAGCATCGCTGCCATAGATGCAATCTCCGGATTCATTCCTCTCTTCTTAGCAATCATTGTAGCAGCTAATGATACGCCATACAGATGCGCAACGGCACTTGTACGCTTATCTGCATCCTCGATTTTATTCAGTTCTTCGTCTACATATTTCCGAAGCTCTTTCAATCTGCTCATAGCATGTCCCTCCAACACCTTCAAATAATATCAAAGTCCTCAAAAAAATTTCAAGATTTTGGGAACAGAGTTCCCGCAATTTAGTTTACCCTCACATGAACTTCGCTTACCTTTTCCGGATCCACATTGATATTCACACACTCCTCTATCTTCGCCTTCAATATCTGAAGATCCGCCTCGTCGAGGTCATCCTCGCAGGCCATGTTTATTATAATCTGCTTATAATGTGACATTGTTACCACTCCCAAACCACTCAAAACCTTTGGACAAAATGTCCAAAAGTTTTGTCTATGAATTACCATTTCCAATTTAATCTACAGTTCATGGTAATATGGACAAATGTTCTCATAGTGCCCATCCTTCATACGAAATCCCCCGGGAATAGTCCCAAGCTGAGTAAAACCCAGTCGCTCATACAAGTGTCTCGCATGAGTATTGCTTTCAACGACCGCATTGAACTGAAGCACTCGAAATCCGAGTTCTTTACCTTTTTTTAGACAATCCAGAACTAATTGCTCTCCAATATGTTTGCCCCGGGCATCTGAGGAAACTGCATAGCTTGCATTGCAGATATGACCGCAGCGCCCCACATTATTGGGATGAAGAATATATAAACCATATACCTTACCGTCCTCTTCTGCAACCGCCGTATAACTCTGTGCCGAAAAAAAATGTACGCCGCTTTCTGAATCCAATAATTCTTCCTGTGTAAAAGCTATTCCTTCTTCCACAACTTCGTTCCAAATTCTGATAATCTCCGGCAAATCCCGGTCAACATATTTTCTGATAATCATTTTTGCTCATCTCCATTGTCAATAATTCTGGAATTCAAAGTGCCTTACGCATGTATATCACATCATCCATAGGATTATGATAATATGCCTCACACTCTTCAAATCCATGTTTTTTATATAATGATATCGCTGCCTTTAAAGGCACGATTGTATCAAGAACCATTTCTTTATATCCTGCTATCTTTGCGCGTTTTATTATTTCTTCTACAAGAGAATCCCCGAGATGCATTCCCCTTGTCTCCGGCTTAACATATAAGCGCTTCATCTCACACCGTTCATCTGAATGCCTGTGATACGCGACCATCCCCATCACTTTTTCATTCTCGATTGCAACAAGTATCTCTCCTTCCGGTGCTGTATATTTATGAGCCGGATCCTGCAACTCTTCATCTATGTTCTGAAACGACAGATCTCTGCTAAGTCTCTTTGAATATTCTATTATTAAATCCTTAATTTCAGAAAGATAATCCTTTCCATCTACAATCTGCACTCAAATCACCTCGTCAATTTTACTGTAATATATTTTCCAATTTACCATACAATATCAAACGAAACGCTTGGTTCTTGCGTACTATAGTCAACAAATATACTTACATTATAAAAGCCATCATGTTCCGGGTTTTCCGCAGCCTTTATACCACATCAAAAAGCTTTTGCGATGCTTCCTTGCTGCGCCTTCCGATCCGGCAATAAACGAGTATCACCTGTTCCTTTTCCGGCATTTTTGATATCATTTTCTTTTATTTTGTGCCATAACTCCTGCAAGCGGGTGAGGTACATATGGCTCTTCAAGATAAGTAAGCTCTTCATCTTTAAGCTCCAAATCAACAGCTTTTGCCGCACCTTCTATATGATGTAGCCCGGTCGCACCTACGACAGGTGACGTTACCTTTGTAAGAAGCCATGCCGGGGATACTTCCGTCATGGTCACACCATGTTTTAAGTCACCACCCGCTTTATCATTGTTATTGTCAAAAACGGCTGTAGATATTATAGCATTTCTACAGCCGTTTTTCTATCAGTTATTTATATTTCAAAGTGCTTTACGCATATAAATCACACTATCACCGACAACACTTTTTTCTCTATAAAATCAACTCTGTCAAAAATCCTCGGTTTAAATGTACCAGTCATTCCTACAGATACATTTTGCTCTTTGTTTACATAGATGATATTTCCGCTGTCACCGATTGCTGCATAGACTTCCTTGTCATCAAAAGGCTTGTACCAAAGGTATCCGTAGTTCATAAATCCAAATCTTTCGCCCAGCTTAAGATGAGGTGTAAGCATCTCCTTTATGTATCCTTCGGAAACAATACTCTTTCCGTTATATTGACCGTCATTCAATACAAGAGTACCTACTACAGCCATATCTTTAGCCGACATACAAAGACCCCAACCGGCAGTAACATTTCCCTGAGGATCGGAATACCACTCATATTTTCTCGGGTTCTTATTCATTAGAAAATCAAACTGATCTTCTTTGGAACTGTCTCCATGTATTACACGATCGGGAAGTCCCAATGGCTCAAAAAGATTCTTGTTTGCAAAATCAATACATTTTTCGCCGGTTGCCCTCTCGATTATTCCAGCCAAAATCTGTATTCCAAGCGTAGCATATCTGAACTCTCCCGTTATACCGTTTCGCCCGCCAAGAGAATCCAGTATTGTCAGAGTCCAATCATCTGAGGTGCAAACCTTTTTCCACGGTTCCGACTTTCCTTTGTACGGTGCTGTCATTGTAAGAAGATGTCTGATTGTTACATCGTATATAGTCTTCTCTCCACGCTTAACGCTATAATCGGGAAAGAAATCCATCACCTTCTGATCCACATTCTTAATGCATTCCCTGTCCAATGCGATTCCGGCAAGCAATGCCATAATGCCCTTAGTCACGGAATTGACATTTGCCGCATCATCGGTCTTAAAACCGCGCCAGCAATCATCATAAACGGTTTCATTGTCTTTTATTGCATAAATCTGGCAGATATTTTTTTCATTTCCTGTTCTTTGGGAAATGTACCTGTGTAGCTGATCTTTGTTCATAAAAAAAATCCTCCTCTTAGTTATGATTAAAACGTCCTAAGAAGAGGATAAGTTAATTAAAAATTCTTTTCAAGAAAAATCTTAAAAAATATTTTTTGATTCATTTTAACTCTTATTATAGATTTATAAGCTCATCGGATCTACATACTGTCCATTTTCATCAATTGATTTCTTTTATTCTTTCAATTATATCTTTATATCTGTCATTATGCGTTTTTATCGCCAAATCGGATTCAACATATTCGATGAATCCCAGGTTATCAACCCACTTGTAATCCACAGTCTCCCCTTCTTGAAGTATGACAGAATCTTTATCCGAATCTACTACAGCCAGATATGAATAAAACATACTGTGACTTTTATCCCGGAAAGTATGACTTACAAGTTCCATACTTAATGCCGTAAGACCGGTTTCTTCAAAAAGTTCTCTTTTGGCTGCCTCAAGCGGCTCTTCTCCCGCCAATGCAGATCCCCCGGCACTTGCTTCCCAATATCCCGGATATACATCCTTGCTCATATCTCTTTTGGTAAGTAAAAATGTACCGTCTACGTGCTGAACCAGAATATCTACCACCATATGATAATATCCTTCAGGAATATGATTGTATCCTCCAAATGTTCGCTCCCATGTTCGTCCTGTTTTCCTGCCATCTCTATCATATAAATCCCAGATTTCCATTTTTATGAAAACCTCACTTTCTGTTGGATATAGCTATAAGTATGTGAATAAATTGTCATTTTTGTTCTTTTAGTCCGTACATACTTCTGTTTCATACGGACCAAATCAGCTTCCCTTCGCTTTTAGTCCGTACATACTTCTGTTTCGTACGGACCAAATCAGCTTTCCTTCACTTTTAGTCCGTATGGCTTCCTTTTGTTTTATCTCCACCATCTTCTATCTCTTCATCATCCGGAATTCTGCCTTCTCTTTTCAGATAGTTAACAGTCTCTTCAAGCCATTCATGATAATAATCATAAATTTCCTCAGTCCACCAGTCTAAAAGATTATTCAACTTCTCCCGATCCTCTTCTATGCTTGTGCATCCATATTGTTCGGGAAGGCGATTCACCGTAACCTTGTGTTCATCGCCACCCGGTGTAAGTTCAACCATATATATCATAATTCCCGTCCAGCTTCTATGCGCATACAGTCTGTTTCTTTTTATATAGAAAAACCATTTATCTTCCATCTCTTTTGGGACATTACCTCTTCGAAGATTTTTGAGTTCTTCCTCTGTAAAATGTCTCTTAAGTATAAATGTCTCCTTATGATCTGGCATCGGTTCTGTCTTCCAATCAGCTTTTACGGCAACGACCCCCTGCCTTGCGCTTACAAATCCTCCAAGGACTTCCTGCATACTTTTTTCGATTCTGTCCTCGCATTCCTTCATAAGTTCTTTCGGGCATCCATAATAGGCTTCACCCATAGCTGTCGCTATATCTGTAAGCGTATCGCAGTCGCCGCCAAGAGAAACTGCAGTTCTTATTACATCTGTAAAATGCTCTCCCTCAAGGAATGCAATTATAGCTTCGGGAACGGTTTCCTGACAGGATTCCACGTGATGATAAGTAGGTCTTATTTCATCGCAGGTTCTTGATAAATTGTAGCCAAAATTATCTATGACATACTTTTTTATATAAGACTTTGAAACTCTTCGTTCTCGTATTCCACAGAGGCTTTCAGCCAGTTCTCGAAATCCAGATACATAACGCCCACGCCGGTCAAAGCGATGATGGCTCTCGGAAAAATCCGTCTTCACGATAAAAGAAAAGAACTTTTCATCTCTTCTATTATATTGAAAATACACCTCATCCTCCGGTATCTACTTCAGCTTCATCCCATCCTTGAAAGCCTCACCAACTCTTCCGTTTACCTTATAGTATCCGTGCGTATAAAGATCAAGCGAAATTGTTTCACTTTTGATAATTTCAGTTTGAAACATTCTGTTTTTTATTACTAACGCGCAATAAAACTGGTATAAATAAACCAGGCAACTCCAATAAACATAAGACCTCCGGCCCTTGGCAATGTTCTCATCACAAAAATAAATATTTTAGCCGGAATGCTGCAACCAATATAAAGCTGTATAGCCGGAAAATAGCACTTATGAGGATTGAACGGTGACACCTTTATCGTGTATAACTTTCCGGAATTTATATAAGTGTTATCATCTCCCAAAAGATTAACTGCTGTTGCCATAATCTTTTTGCCGTTTTCTTCGTATGTAAATACAGCGCTTTTTACTCCTATACCGCTTTCAGGAACACTCATATCAGCTCTTGCTCTATTTGCCAAATACTTATTAGGATGACGGACATATCTTTCACCACTTTTTGCTTCGGCCTGCACCTTCTTATGATACAGCAAAAAACCGGTAATACCATATATAAGTATACGAATTCCCATCAATCCAAAAAGCAACACCATCAAATATTCAAAAATATGATCACCCATAAATATTCTCCTTAATATATTTCAATTATCTTTAATCACTATCCTGAAAATCAACAGTTTTTTATTTTATCATATTAGTCTAAATTTGAGAATAATATATTCAGATTATTTGCATATTTTTATTCAGATTATTTTGTATATTTTTTTCGGATTATTTTGCACGTTTTTATTCAGATTATTTTGCACTAATAAACGGATAGTTATGTAACTATCCGTTTATATAATGTACTACATTTTCATTTCTTCCTTCAGTAAATGCTTTATAGTTTTTCGCTACGATATCAACAAGTCTTTTTCTCGCATCAAGACTCGCCCAGCCCATATGAGGCGTTATAGTTATATTGGGAGCCTTAAGTAAAGGATTGTCTTCTCTCATCGGTTCAATTGAAACAACATCTACTCCTGCTGCGGCTACTTTACCATTTATAAGTGCACACGCCAAATCCTTTTCGTCAACAAGTCCGCCACGACTGACATTTATTATCACTACACCATCTTTCATTTTATCGATGTTAGTCCGGTTAATTATTCTTTCCGTTTCTTTTGTTTGCGGACAATGAAGCGATATAATATCGGATTGTTCAAACAGTGTATTGATATCGACAAATGAAATCCTTTCATCAGTGTACTTATCGGGATGTGCGGTATTGACCAAAACCTTCATATTAAAGGCTTTTGCTATTTCACATACTCTTCTTCCAATATTTCCATATCCCACAACTCCTATGGTTTTTCCGGCAAGTTCACTAACCGGTGCGAGCCAATAACAAAAGATTTCTGATTTAATCCAATCACCGTTATGTACGCTCTCGTTATGTCTGCCTATATGACAAACCGATTCAAGTATAAGCCCCCATGTAAGCTGAGCAACCGAATCAGTGCTATAAGCAGGTACATTAGTAACCGTCACATTATGCCTTTTACACGCCTCCAGATCAACCACATTATATCCTGTTGCACATACACCTATATAGCGGATATTGGGACATCTTTCCAATACTTCCTCATCTATTTTTACTTTATTGATAAATATTATGTCGGCATCTCCAATATGCTCAAACTTATCTTCCTCAGTTGTGTTTGCATATATCTTTGTATCAACCAGACTTGTCAATGGCTCCCACGAAAGATCATTATGATCAACTGCATTTGCCTCCAGTAAAACTGCTTTCATATATCCTCTCTTCCTTAAGAAATACGCTTTCGTAATAGCTGTTTTTTGTTATCTTTATGATCCATTTATATAAATCACTAAAACTATATCATCTGAAATTACCTAATAAAATGTGTAGGCTGTCACTCTTCCGTTTCCGGCAACCCAAACTTTTCTTTTCCAAGCTCTATACTCTTCATAAGAAATGTCATATTTCTTGCAAGAACCCTCACTGTCTGAAGACCTTCCAAATCCTTTTCGGCTTCGCCCTTTTCTCTTCCATGTACACTATTCCAATATTGACTTGATGCAACCGGCATACCACATATAGTAAAGTATTTATTTAGCTCGTCAAAGGTTGCTGAACACCCACCTCTTCTGGCAACCACAACACTGGCTCCGACCTTCATAGTCTTATCAAAATGAGTACTGTAAAATAATCTGTCAAGACATGCTATAAGAGTCGCGTTGGCAGATGCATAGTAAACAGGAGATGCAACAATGAGTCCGTCTGCCGCCTCAAACTTAGGTGCTATTTCATTTACCACATCATCAAATACGCATTTATTATTCTTCATACAGGAGCCACAGGCTATGCAGCCTCTTACGCCCTTATTGCCTATCTGCACCACATCTGTTTCCACGCCCTGCGCTTTAAATACTTTTACCATTTCATCCAGAGCTATGCTTGTATTGCCTCCAACTCTTGGACTTCCGTTAATGATTAAAACCTTCATAATACTTTCCCTCCATAATCCATATTTTTCCAAACTACTGTTTATTCATTATATTTTTCAATTACCTTGTTTTTAATATTTTTTAAAGCCTTATACAAAAGACAAATTACCCACGCAGATATAATCGAAAAAATATACACAAGTGCTATGTATGTCATATCATTTAACATTTTACCCCCGATTCCTTTCAAAAGCAATTCCCTAAACAATTCATGGATCAGATATATCTCATAGGTCATTTTTCCAAGAAAGCCAAGTGCTTTATTTTTATATTCTATCTTCATATTTAACAGCAGCATAATCATTACATATAACATACACAAAACCATCTGAGCCACAAGCGATATAAACTTTTCTCTGTAACCGGGATGTCCCTCCCACTCAC
The DNA here is from genome assembly GCA_902800325.1 of uncultured Lachnospiraceae bacterium. Lineage (GTDB taxonomy): Bacteria > Bacillota > Clostridia > Lachnospirales > Lachnospiraceae > Coprococcus_C. Next base: position 14,736 of record CADCDW010000065.1, on the reverse strand, counting down.
GATAATAACCATATCTTCCAAGGATGTATCCTGTATAACCATACCATATATAAAAAATGATTATCAGAGCAGGGAAAAGAACAGCATATATTTTTTTTAATAATGCTTTTAAGACTTCTTCATGCTTAGCCCATAAAAAACCTATTATAAATATAAGTGTTGTATTATACCACCACTCTCCCGTAAACCAATGACCTTTTATATTGCTATGGCCCAATGTTAACGAATAAGCTACCAAAGCGCAAGTAAAAACTGTCAATTTTAAAATGGCTGCGTTATCACTTTTAGATGTCTTGAAACACATATAAAATGCGATATATAAAATTATAATAACAATCATAAACCATGCATTTATATTTACCAGCGGATATCCAAATATAGATGTAAAAAGCAATTTAGGATCATTAATTACATCTTTCGAAAGCACTAATATATATATTATATTGGTAAATACGAACGGAAGTATAACCTTCACAAGTCTCTTTTTTAAAAAGCCATCAAGATAGTTATCTTTATTCTTATAGCTCTTATATAGACCAAATCCTGAAAAGAAAAAGAATATAGATGTAAACAGTATTCCAAATGAATTCCACTCGGTAATAAGACCTTTCTTAACTCCACCATAACCTGTCACAGATTGAACCACATGATGAAGGATAATCATAAGCGCAGCAAAAACCTGCATAGCCTTAGACTGACTTATACTCCACGAATCGGTATTAAATTCACCTTTCTTACTTATCCTGCCTCCAAACAGCAAAATGATTGTTATCAAAGCAGGATAAATCATCAATAAATAATCTGACATATTAAACTCCTTAGCGCATACATTTGGTGTGGTTTTTAATTAAACATTTTTTCATTAAAAAACATCCCTTAATGCACAAATTAAGGACCGTCCCCGTGTTATCTTCAAGCAGGAACAGTCCTCATATTTTATATCACTTTTTTTAATTATCTTGCACTATTCTGCGGTCCGATAGGTGTAGCCTTTGAGCCATCCAAGCCAAGTCTTTCCGCAAACATCTGTGCAGTCTTTTTATCTTTTTCATGACCACCTTTTCTTATAGTATTAGAAGCACTTGCACCCAAGTGAAGTTCTCCTATGTCATCTATATACACATCCAACTGATATGTATTCCATGCAGTTCTGGCATGAACTTTAATTTTATTATCAAACAGATATTCATTATTTTTTGTTTTTCCTACATAATCTCCATCAGGAGCACTCGGAAAATAAGTCGTTCCATCTTCTTCTGCTTCTGCAAGCTTAACTGCAAAATCATCACTTACATGAACAAGTCCGGCATCTATCATAGCAAGCGCTGTACTTACGTCTGAACATCTAATCTCATACTGGTCAACATATACCCAACCCCTTGTATAAGTTTCATATTGACCGGTCTCCGGATCTTTATAATTAACCGTCTCACCCTGATAGTTACTTGGGTACGCATGCGCAGTAACAGCATCTTTTATCAATTTTGCATTATTAATATCCATTGATTGTCTCGCCTTATCAATATATCTTATAACCGATACACCGATGGCCGATGCAAGTATAGCCATTATTGCAATTACAATAATAAGCTCAACTAAAGTAAAACCTTCATTATTATCATATTTCTTTAACCGTTTAATCATTTTTACCCCTCCCAGGCATTAAATAAACTATTACCCCTGCAACATTTTTTTCATATTATTTTTACAGTATGTTTTTTCTTTGTTCATATTTTGTTCATATTATATATCGAGTTTTTTATTATTTCAATATTTTTTTGGTTATTTTTAACAAAAAATGCACAATTTTGATTGTGCATTTTGTACATTTTTATAGTTTTTTGTATTTTTTGAAAAATTTTTTTACCTATTTTACTTTTTCTGAATCAATTTTTCGATAGTCCCCATACATTTTAAAGTAAAATATTATTTTTTAACTATCTGTATCAGCATATCATATTTTACATTATCACTTTTATTAAATGTCCAGTTGAGTAGGATTTCTTCCGCTCCGTAATTATTTTTGATATCACTGATACACTGATATGCTCCCTCTACACCGCCACTCTTAAAATATTCATTTCCGAAAATCACCACATTTTTCGATGCATTAATCAGCCTTTTGTTTATAACCGGAATAAACTCATTATTGATATTCGACAGAATTATTTTCGCCTTATCAGCAGCTTTTTTTCCATCAAATATACCTGCATCGCTTATACTTTGAGCAAGCGAACATATAAAAAAAGAAAGCATGGATAATAACTGGCTATATACACCGCTGCAGACTATAACATCATAGCTTTTTTCTTTGAAAAATCCTTCATTTTTATTCATCACTAATAGCATTCGTTCCTTTAAACTACATAGCATATCAGCGATTTTTTCCTCATATATAGCTTCCGTCAGTTTATTGCCATAAGCTCTGACATATGCAAAAAGCTCTTCACAAAACAAATTTATATCAGCTTCGTATAAACCATTTATGGAAACAATTTTCCTGTCAATTTCTGCCCTGTCACCTGTTATATTCTTGTCCTGCTCGTCTTTATACCGCTTTACACCTTCCTCCAAAGCATCTTCGTCAATATCCGAAAGTGTGATATGTTTAAAATTCTTTGAAAGCTTGTTCAAATCGTAATCCATGCATCTTCCGGCACCGACTATCAAAAGACTGTCTCCGGCATATTTTGACACAATATCCGTAAGTTTATTTCGATAATCCTCCCAGTCAGTATACGCATTTTTCATTGTAAATTTTTCTTTTAATTCTTTGTATATACTCATTTTACTTATATGCGACACATAGACGTTTCTCACTGTCACGCACGTAACATATGGATGTTTCTCATTGCCAAGCACGTAACATGTGGACTTTTATCACTGTCACACTTTTCCTAATTATTTTTTAATACTAAAAAAGATTGCGGTTTGACACAGTCATTATCAATTCCACCGATTTCATATATCTTCTCATAATCTTTAACATCAAGATTGTATGAAACAGGCTTATTCATTGCTACCTTATCTTGGAGCTATTTTCTTATAATCCCTTACATCATATCCGGCATCCTTAAACGGCGAGTCAAAGCAAGGATTAATCCAAAGAGCATTACAGCCAAGCTCCTTAATATAATCAAGCTTCTCAATAATTCCTTGTATGTCGCCTATTCCATCGGCGTTGGTATCATAAAATGTTTGAGGATATATTTCGTAAAATACGGTATCCTTTAACCAGCTTTGCATGGTTTTTCTCCTCCTAAAAGCTACATATGTAACGAAAAGATATGTGACACGGTTCACGCCTCCTATCACATATCTCTTAACACTGTTTTATACTCCAAGCGGGCTTCCGCAGTTTCCGCAGAATTTACCTGTCGGTCCAACCGGTGTACCGCAATTCGGGCAGAATTTAGGACGATTTACAGTTCCTGCCGCCTGCATAGCTCTTATCTGCTCCACCTGTGCTATGGCAGGATTATCTGCAATAATTTTTGCTCTTTGTTTTTCTTCAATTATCTTCTTGGATTCATCATCCATTACTACACCGCCAACGTTGACATTACACTTGCGGCCAATCTCCCTTAGTCTTTCACTCAGCTTATTACTCATCTCAGAGCACATAGCAGGAAGCTCCAGACATTTTACTTCTCTTGCATTAAATTCGGAGAACACTATAGGAATCATCGACAAAACTTCGCTTTTAATCCTCTCTTTAAATGCGCCATCTACATCTTGTTCAATTAATATTGTTCCATACACATTATATGAAACCATCGTGTTGTCAAAATCAGGAGCTATATACCTAATAGGCTCTAATGTTCCAAATTTAACATCTGTCATACTTTTTTCCTCCTAAATCTTGTATTAAGTTCTAATGTTCCAAATTTAACATCCGGAATACTTTTTCCTCCTAAATCTTGTTTCACAATTTATTCTTATATCATCGGTATTTCCTATGAGATGGATATACAGAATATATTTTTGATGTTAAGCATAGCATGAGCGACAGCGAGCTCTGCGTACATCATAAAGAATATCCTGTATAACAATCTCTAAGAAAAAATGACGAACTAAGCCAACGTTCCAAAAGGATCCCAAGGCTCAAGCTCTATAAGCGGCTGATTCAAAAGCTCTTTTGTATCTTTACTCAGATATTTTTTATTGACAACCACCTGATATACGTAGTCATCAAACCACTCATCGGATGCCACATAATATCCATCTTTTCCTGCATCCTTGCCCCAACTGTTTTCTATACGCCATCTGTCCGGTTTTCCGTCTTCATTTATATTTACTCCGAGTATAACCATGGCGTGATTCATGGCACTATCACCATAGATAAGGCTCTCGCTCTTATCCATACCGAACTTTACGTCATAAAGTTGTTCGAGATTGGCAGCTTTCTTATCAAAAACTCCTTCCTTACGAAGCGAATATTTACTACAATCAGAGCCAAACCAGACCGGATGTCCGTCCTTTAACTGGGCTATAACTGCTTTTTTAATTTCTTTCATTTTGAGATTAAGATATGTAATAGGCTTACCCTCTGCTACATTTCCAAGGAATTTAACCGTATATAGCTTTCCAAATGGTTTATCGTCTGTCGGTGCATTTATAATACTTACATAGTTAGAAAGTTTCATACCTACATACTTTTTATAAAACTCCTGCGGTGTAATTCCAAAATCCTGATATACCTCATCATCCTTACTTCTAAGTGTAAAATCTATCTTCTTTGGAGGCTCACCCAAAGATATACAGAGCATACGGTAAAATTCAGAAATCATCTTTGTCTTTTCCTTTTCAAGTTCAGACTTCTTCTTACCATCCATAGCTAAGGTCCTTAATTTATATGCGTCCTCACGAAGCTTGGTTGTAAGATACTGATCAAACCACCTTGAGCTTGTCGAGCTTGCGGCATCATCATAGCTTTCCTTAGGAACAACTCCATACTTTTCTACAAGATTGGCGAACATATCCCACTGCCCGCCGTCACCTAACGGTGCCGCATTTATAAATGAATAAAGTCTTCCGTCGACAGGCTCATCCAAAGTCTTTAAAATGCTTTCAAGATAGAAATTAGCCTTTTCCAATTTATCATAGAAAAAAAGATAATTCTGCGACAATTCAAAATTATCCAGATTGTACTTATGTATTATCTCAAAACGCATGGTATTTAAAGCAGAAAAAAGCCAGCACCTGCCGCTTGCTTTTTGATTGGTAATCTTTCCTTGTTTTAAATCAATCGAAAAACTCATAGGTAACTCGCCTATTCTTCCATAATCGGCTGCTGCCTCAAGCACACCACTTTTAACTGCTGCATTTGCAGCTATGAGATTGGCTCTATCCTTATTGAAATCCTTGGAAAAGCTTGAAAGATTTTCTGATGATATTCCCTTATATCCCGCTACTGTAAGTTTCTTTTCTTTAGTATCTTTTGCCATTTTGTCTACTCCTTTTATGTATTATTATTTATGTAATTATAATTATCTTTTCATCATCTGCTTTTCAGTATCTGAATTATTAATCAGTCGACGATGCCACCGCATCGCCTCCTTCTTCCGTCTTGTATCTGAGACAATTTCTCTTCGTGATTGTACCAGATACTTATTATTCGGTGTACTAGTGCATCCGTTTCCAAATTAATCGACTATATAACTTGTCTAAATTGACATCTGCTTTTAAATATCTGACTTTCAGCATCTGTATTATCAACATCCGTATTTAAGATTTCATTGTCCTGAAAACAGGTTTCCTATCATATTGACCGCTCCCGGTGACATCATAACACCTGTAAAAGACATTGAATTTGCCTGTTCATTATCAATCTCTCTTTTTAAATGTGCAACAGCTTCTATAGACTTTTCCGTTGCTCCTATATCTTCAATTACAAGATTTACGGATATCTGTTCAGCCTGAAGCTGATTTATAATACTCTGAGCAAGCTCATCCTTCTTTTCAGAAAGTCCATCAACCGGTACATTTCCGTTTAATTTAGCGAGTTCAAAACTAAGATAATAAAGTACTCTCTGCTTTATGTATTCCTTTTGTTCGTCCTCCATAGCATCTGCAAAAATTGTTCCTTTTGCCTCAACCTCAACCGTAGCATTGCTGTAGTCAACCGCACAGTAAAAAATCGGACTTGTCGTTTCAAAGCTAATCTCTGTCATATAACTTCCTCCTCATTTCTTTGATAATAAAGCTGTATATATATTTTTCACCACAATTCAAATTAAACTAAAACAATTATAATATAACCACCTTTTTATTACAATATTTTTTGCCACAGCACACCTTAGATTTACACCCCACACATCCACGCTTTTCACATTAAGTACTATTTTTTTTATTATCATTATTCTTCCCTTCAACATATTGCAATAAATTATAATTTCACTTATAATCTCATATAGTAAAAACAGACTGCCAAATTAAGTATTATGACAGTTAATATATATTAACAGCTTACTTAATTCATCAGTCGTACTTAAGGAGAAAAATATGAACGAGGCATATTCCGATTTTGCCGCAGTATATGATGAGCTGATGGACAATATCCCATATGATGACTGGTTTACATATCTGCATGGATTATTAACTGAATATGGTATAAACGACGGCATAATAGCCGATTTAGGCTGTGGCACCGGCAATATAACCGAACGTCTCTCCATGTCGGGTTATGACATGATAGGTATAGACAACTCAGCGCCTATGCTTGACATAGCCAACGAAAAAAAAGAAAAGAACAACTCCACCACACTTTATCTGTGCCAGGATATGCGCAAGTTCGAATTATACGGAACTGTCGCTGCATGTGTAAGTTTATGCGACAGTATAAATTATATAACTGACAATAGTGAATTGCTCGCTGTATTTAAGCTTGTTAATAACTACCTTGATCCAAAGGGGCTGTTTATCTTTGATTTTAATACAAGACATTACTATAAAGATATAGTTGCTGATTCAATAATCGCAGAGGATAGAGACGATATAAGCTTTATATGGGATAATTATTATGATGAAGAAACCGATATAAATGAACTGGCATTGAGTCTTTTTATAAAGGAAAATCGGTCAGATAATTCAAATGATAATTTATACAGAAAATATGAGGAACTTCACATACAAAAAGGATATACACTTTCAGAGATAAAAGACTTGATCAATGCTTCAGGTCTTGAATATATAACAGCCTATGATGCATTTACAGATAATCCCGCCGATGAAAATTGCGAGAGAATATATATCATAGCACGCGAAAGCGGAAAATAATATTGAAACGGAGAAAAATCATGTCAGACTATATTATAAGAGGAATGGCAGTAGAAAATCAGGTCAGATTTTTTGCCTGCGTTGCCACCGATACAGTTGAAAAAGCAAGAATAACACATAACACAAGTCCTGTTGTAACCAACGCACTTGGAAGACTTCTTATGGGCACAGTTATGATGGGCGCCATGTGCAAAAACGATGACGACAAAATCACTATAAGAATCCAATGTCAGGGTCCTGTTAAGGGAATTTTAGTCACTGCCAATACCAAAGGTGAAGTAAAGGGGTATGTAAGCGAACCTGAGGTTATGCTTCCTGCAAAAGACGTTGCCAAGGCTGTTGACCTTGGTGTAATGAGCGTTATAAAAGACATAGGACTTAAAGAGCCTTACATCGGACAGACACATCTTATATCAAGTGAAATTGCCGAAGACCTGACATATTACTTTGTAACCAGTGAACAGATACCATCTTCTGTTGCTCTCGGTGTAACCTTAAACGATGATACCTCAGTAAAAACTGCCGGAGGCTTTATCATCCAGCTTATGCCGTTTGCAGAAGAAAGCACTATATCCATGCTTGAAGAACGCCTCAAAGACTTCTCTTTTACAAAGCTTCTCGAAGAGGGACTTACCATAGAAGAAATAATCGGCAAAATATTTGATGACTACGATATCGAAGTCACCGACACCATCCCATGTGCTTATGTCTGTGACTGCAGCAAGGAGCGTGTGGAGTCAGCCGTCATAAGCCTCGGCAAAAAAGAAATCGCCTCCATGATAGAAGACAACCAGCCTATCGAAGTAGTATGCGACTTCTGCCACACCAAATACATCTTCTCCACAGACGAGCTTTTAAATTTCCTAAAACAAAAATAAACCATAAATACAACTGCAAATAATGTCGACATGCGCAGCATGTCGTTTGATGGCAGGATGCAGCCTGTGTATATAAGGACAGTCTTAAACAAAAATGCCTTGAATAATCAAAAAAGTACTTATCAAAAGCGTTAGCGCAAGCGAGCTTTGATAAGTACTTATTTTGTTATTCAAGGCTTTCATATAACCTTAATCTGTCTTTATATATAATAAAAAAGCCTGTGTAAAAATGTGCTAAGCAAGGCGTTAAGCTACCAGCGTGCCTTGCGTGTACATATTTTACACAGGCTTGATTTTATTTAATCGTGACAATTATAAATGTCCTGTAAACTCAGGCTGCATCAGTGCCACCAAACACCCTAATTTGCAGCCTTAATCTTAGTCCAGAGTTCCGCAAAGTATGCTTTTGTTTCAGAATCCTGATATCTGAACACTTCATCGTTAGGACGAGTCATATCAGGTATGTAGGCATCGATTTCAGCATAATCATCTGCAGCTGCTTTTTTACGTGCCTCGATAACCGGTGAAGTATAACCAACCTCAGCGGTATTGGCATAAGCATTGTCAGGATCAAGCATGAAATTGATAAACTCATGCGCAAGGCCGGTATCTGCACAATCCTTAGTTATAATCATCGCATCATTCCATATATTCGTACCCTCTTCAGGAGCGAAGAAGGCAAGATTTTCATTTTCGGACATAATATAAGTCGCATCACCCGAATAAACTATAGCCATAGCTTTGTTACCTGAAATCATATTGTCGATAACATCATCACCTGCATAAACAGGTTCCATGGTATCTCTCTGATCAGCAAGCCACTCGTAGGCTTCATCTATCTCATTTTTATCGGTAGTATTCATAGAATATCCAAGCGCCTTTAAAGCTATCATGAAAGAATCTCTTTCAGAATCATACATATAAAGCATACCTTTATACTTTTCATTTCGAAGAATCTCCCAGCCATCCTTTAAATCAGCCTCATCAACAACCGTTTTGTCATAAAGGATACCAACATTACCATAGAAATAAGGTACCGAATACTCATTATCCGGATCACATGCAAGACCCAATACATTTTCATCCAAACCTTCTGCATTTGGTATAAGTGACCAATCGATTTTTTGAAGCGCATCCTCTTTGATAAGTCTTTCAATCATATAGTCTGAAGGTATGATTACATCATACTTTTCTCCGCTCTGAACTTTCGTATACATAGACTCATTGGAATCAAAGGTCTCATAGACCACCTTACAATCAAATTCCTTCTCAAAATCATGAATAAGTTCAGTATCAATGTACTCCCCTGCATTGTAGACCTTTAAGGTCTTGTTACTCTTACTTCCACAGCCTGTTATAAGGCTCATGCTAAGAGTCATCACCATAAAAGCTCCGGTGATTTTTTTCATGATAGATGTTTTTTTCAACTTATTATCTCCTCCTTTTCTTCTTGGAAAGTTTTTATATTATAACTGAAATAAAATCAGTTATTTTCCCTTTTTCTTTTTACCTGCTATAGCCGGTACCACGTTTACGATTATAAGTGTAACAGCTATAACCATAATAACTATCGTAGAAAGTGCATTTATGGTCGGATTGGTTCTCTTGGTCATATTGTAAACAACAATTGATATGTTCGACACTCCGTTACCGGTTACAAAATAAGATATTACAAAGTCATCAAAGGACATAGTAAATGCAAGAAGTACACCGGCAAATATGCCTTCCTTAAGCATCGGAAGTATAACCTTGGTAAGTGCCTGAAACGGTGTTGCACCAAGATCCATAGCCGCATTGGCAAGGTTAGGATCCATAGTTCTTACCTTTGGATAAACACTTGTAATCACATAAGGCGTACAAAATGCTATATGTGCAAGGAGCATCGTCAGATACCCCTTTTCAAGATGAAACGCCGAAAAAAGTATCATAAGTCCGATTGCCGTAACAATATCCGGATTCATAATCGGAACGTTGTTTATGTTTATCACAAGTTCCTTTAATATTTTTCTGTTTTTTGAAAGACCTATCGATGTAAGTGTTCCAAGCACAGTAGAAATCAAAGTAGCAAGTATTGCTATCGAAAGCGAAACCCATACAGCCCTCATTATGTCACTGCTTTCAAAAAGATTCTGATACCATCTAAACGAAAAGCCTTGAAATTTGGTCAGTGACTTAGATGAATTAAACGAATAAAACATCGTTACAACTATAGGCAGATATAAAAATATAAAACAAAGTGCTATGTAAAGGATAGCGCCTATTTTCTTTTTTTTCATAAGCCGCTACTCCTCCTCTATCTCATCTTTGTCAATCTTTTTCATAAATGTAATTGACATAAGAATTATAAATGCAAGTATTACAGATATGGCGCTTCCGAAATTCCAATCACCTATCGATATAAACTGATTCTCTATCAGATTTCCGATAAGTGTATACTGGCCTCCTCCCAAAAGCTTCGGTATAACGAAAGTCGATATGGAAAGAAGAAATGTCATAATTACACCATTTAAAACACCCGGTATGGACAACTTAAAAGTAACTCTCCAAAATGTCTTGAATTTATTGGCACCAAGATCATGTGCAGCCTCAATAAGTGAATGATCCATCTTGCTAAGTGACGTATATATAGGAATCACCATAAAAGGAAGCAAATCACTCACAAGTCCGAGCACAACCGCAAAATCCGTATACATCATATTGATTGGATCAAAGCCAAACTTTTCAAGAATTGTATTTATAAGTCCGTTATCGGATAAAAGCGATATCCACGCATAAGTTCTGAGCAGGGTATTTATCCACATAGGAATAGTTACCGCCAGGATCAATATACTTTGAACTTTTTCACTAAATGAAGTTATGAGATACGCAAGTGTATATCCTATTAAAAGACATATAAATACCGATAAAATACCCAACTTAAATGACTTTGCGAACACATCTACATATATCGGTTCGGTCATTCTCTTGAAATTCTCAAACGTAAACTGAATATTAAGAAGTTCATTTCCACCTTTTGTAACAGAATAAAGTATAATCATCAGAAGTGGAAGAACAATTATAACAAAAGCCCATATAATATAAGGCCAGATCATCCTTCGAAAATGCTTCATTAGTTTCCTCCGTTCTCCCAATCCATACGATACATTACATGTATATCATCCGGACCGAATTTGAGTCCGACCTCAAGTCCCGGTTTAAAGTAATCCGTAGTATGTATAAGATAGTTTCTGTGCTTGGTTTCAACAACTATCTCGTGATGAACCCCCTTAAATATAATTGAAGCAACCTTACCTTTTATCTTAGCTTCCTTCGGCTTGACTATATCTATATCCTCCGGTCTTATAACGACCTCAACTGCTTCATTATTCTTAAAACCCTTGTCAACACATTCAAATTCATTATCATCAAAAGCAACAAGACAGTCCTTTATCATAGTTGCTTCTATTATATTGGACTCACCGATAAAGCTTGCTACAAATCTGTTTTCCGGCTCATTATATATATCTTCCGGAGTCCCTACCTGCTGGATCACACCCTCGTGCATAACAACAACTGTATCGGACATAGAAAGTGCTTCCTCCTGATCATGTGTTACAAATATAAATGTAATACCGACTTCTTTTTGAATCTTCTTAAGCTCTATCTGCATCTCCTTACGAAGCTTTGCATCAAGTGCTCCCAAAGGCTCATCAAGAAGAAGTACCTTTGGTTCATTTACAAGAGCTCTAGCTATGGCAACTCTCTGCTGTTGTCCTCCCGAAAGCTTAGTAACATCACGTTTATCAAACCCTTCAAGGCCTACCAGCTTAAGCATTCTTTTAACCTTATGCTCTATCAGCTTTTTATCCATCTTTTTTATCTTAAGACCAAATGCAACATTGTCATATACATTTAAAAACGGAAAAAGTGAATATTTCTGGAAAACTGTATTGACCTCTCTTTTATAAGAAGGAATTTTGGCTATATCTACTCCGTCAAAAATAACCTCTCCGCTGCTTGGTTCTTCAAAACCGGCGATGATTCTCAGCGTAGTTGTCTTACCACAGCCCGAAGGGCCAAGAAGTGTAAGGAACTCATTTTCGCGAATATTTAAATCTATACCTTTAAGTACCTGTTGTTCTCCAAAGTTTTTGCTGAGTCCTTTTAATTCAATCAAAACCTCGCTCACTTTTTCTCCTCCTCGTAAAACGTATATTATTCACACACAATGCAAACATTATACAATGTAGAAAAGTCAATGTAAATAAAAATATTTCAATTTTTCACATAATTGTTTTTTAATCGGCTTTATCCTCTTCTTCTACATAAAACGGATTGTTTTCACATGATTTATTGTTACAGTTTTCGCATATTCCTTCACATATCTGTGCCGGATTTTCTGTAAGTATTGCATAAAAAACCACACTTTTTGCAGGTGTAAGCACACCATACTTATTGGCAATTATTTCATTATCCTTTTTCTTGACTAAATTAGTAGTTTCTATTGATTCCATAGTTCCGGTTTCTTCACTGTATACAGTAAGGTCTGCTCTCTTTTCACTATCCTTTTCCCTATCTGACGATGCTTTATCAGCTTCTTTTATCTCATTCAAAAGCTCCGGTATTTTTTCCGTACTGATTTCATCACCTATAAATACATATCTTTTTACAAATCTTCTGTGATACCTTGCATACATATTGTTAAATTCAATATACATATTCATTAATAATTCATTGGTTATACAGTCAAGCTTATATGCTTTATCAAGCTCTCCTTTTTGGGTATAGCAGTCTTTAAGTTCATCTATGGCCTTACCGAGCGTCATACTGACTATAGCAGCCTGACTTTCATCTATTGTCTTTATACCTGTTACCCTGTTATTTATCCTGTACGCCGCAAAAGGCTCTATACAATCCATAATTTCATCATAGATTTCTACCATTTCCTGTTTATCATCCCGATCAAAATGATATTTATTTATAACCTTCTCTATAAATTTTTCCGGATTTGGCTGTTTTATATTCATTCTTATTCTCATCTTATACTCCAAAAATAATTATAATATGGTTGGTATGATTCTTTTTCAACATTTTAAACCTATGTAGTATTATAATATTATAAACCAATATATCAAAGATTAAACTATTAATCATAATCTTTTTTGAATATTTCTAATATCTTTTTTTAAAAATTCTAATATTTATATAGCATAATTCCGAAAAATTTGTTATAATTAAAAAAATATTTGTGCGAAATTAATAATGCGGAGGTATATATGGAAGAAAAGAGAAAAAACAAACGACTTCCTATCAAGATAAAACTGGAAGTTTCCAACCTTTTTAAGCAGGATGGAATAAAAATTGACGCACTTGATACTGAGATAGAAGTTTTTGACATATCAAGAGCCGGTATCGGTTTTATGTCAGTTACCAAACTGCCAACCGATTATTATTTTAACGCCACTATAGAATTTGATAACACTGATGAGATTATTCTTTCGGTTGTTAAGATTCTTTACAGAACTGAAATCGGAGATTATGGATATCGATACGGCTGTGAATTTATCGGTCTTCCGTCTATGTATGACCATATCTTCGAAGAATACAGCAAAACACTTTAGTATATCCATTTAAAAATCTTTCTCATAATAAGGAAGGGGAGTTCACTTTTTACCAGGTGGCTCCCCTTCCCCTCTTCTTAAAATTCCATAGAATACAAAGCTCCCAAATTAATATTTATGGCACACGCATGGCACGCTGTCTCTTAACACCATGCTTGTACAAAAAATATTAATTTGAGAGCTTTGCACTTTTTATTAAAACATATCAGTTCATTTCATCAAAATATTCTTTGAGTGCATCCTCCCACTCGGCAAATTTAAAATCTGTAGTAAGTGTAAGCATATAATTATTAAGTACCGAGTAAGCCGGTCTTTTTGCAGGAGTCGGATACTCGTCAGTTGTAAGTCGGTTTACTTTTACATCCATGCCTGCATATTCAAATATCTTTTCTGCGAAATCAGCCCATGAGCAGTATCCTTCGCAGGTTCCGTGAAATACTCCATAATTATCTGTCGGCTCAAGTACATGTATAGCCTTCGCAAGCTCTTTGGCACTGGTAGGTGAACCAACCTGATCGGCAACAACTCCTACCTCACCTTTTTCTTTACCTATATTCAACATGGTTTTTACAAAATTTTTGCCATCACCATAAAGCCAAGCAGTTCTAACTATAAAGAATCTGTCGGCAAACTGTCTTACAAAATTTTCTCCTTCAAGCTTTGTCTTTCCGTATGCGCCAAGAGGTGCCACCGGTGAGAATTCATCATATGGCTCGGTTGCAGAACCGTCAAAAACATAGTCTGTAGATACATGTATCATCTTGGCTCCCACACTTGTTGCAGCTATACTTAAGTTTCTCGGGCCTATTGCATTAATCTTATAAGCCAAATCCCACTGTGATTCACAGTGGGATTTTTTATCGTTATTCAGTTCCCCACGTTCGAATGTTGCTATGCGGACTTTCCCTTCGCGATAGGAGCGAACTTCAAAATGACCGCTCAGCGCATTGACGGCTTTCACACCCACACCATTCAGACCG
>CADCDW010000064.1 GCA_902800325.1 uncultured Lachnospiraceae bacterium | reverse complement strand
CAATTCTTGTTCCTTTGATTTTTACGATAACATTTTCCCCCGACTTGGTAAGAACCTGTATCTTGCTTCCAACATTAAATCCCATGTCTGCAAGGTGCTGTCTAACCTCAGGCTTACCACCAAGACTTAATATTTCTTTTTCTTCAGATTCCTGTGCAAATGTAAGCGGCATCATTATCCCTCCGTTTTTTGTAAGTTAGGTTCATTTATCCTAACCGTAAAGATTTGAAAAAAATAAGAATTTATATCAAATTCTCCTTTTCTAAATCTATGTCTTTTGCCTCTTTTATAACTATATGCATTATGTTAGTTTCTTATAACTAACTTCATTTCGCCTTGTATTATATGCCTGCCATAAACAAAAGTCAACATTTTTTTACAAAATAATGCTATATGCGATATTACTCTAACATTTCAAATAAAATACGTTTTTTCAATCCGGCTTTATGCTTTGTTTCTCCTCAAGGTGGTAACAAAAGTTGCTTTTTGCCGCTTTTGTTACCGGACCGCCTTCTTTTTCCTCTTTATTTTTCCTTAATCCGGTAACAAAACTTGCTTTTTTGCCGTTTTTGTTACCGGCTCATCTTCTTTTGGCAATTTGTTTTTACTAAGTCAGAAACAAAACCGATTTTCCTTATTGATGTTTTTACCAAAAAAATACGGACTAAATTTGAGCCTTGCTAAATTTAGTCCGTATAACTCCCTTGATATTTACATATTGTTTATTATTCGGTACATTTATCTTTTATTTAGTATGTTTATCTTTTATTATTCAGCACATATATTTTTTGCTTATTATTCGGTTCTGAGCGCAACAACAGGATCTTTCTTTGATGCAACTCTTGATGGTATAAGTCCTGCAATCATGGTAAGCACTACACTTATAGCCACAAGTATTACGCCGCCTGCAAGTGGAAGCTTCGCAATATGTCTCAATCCTGATACATGTTCGATAACTTTATTGATAGGTATATTGAGTAAAATTGTGACGAATATACCAATCACTCCTGCGATAAATCCAACGATAATCGTCTCAGCGTTAAATACTCTCGATATATCTTTTTTGGAAGCACCGATACTTCTAAGTACACCGATTTCCTTGGTTCTTTCAAGAACTGAAATATAGGTTATAATTCCAATCATTATCGACGAAACAACAAGTGATATGGCTACAAATGCTATTAGTACATATGAAATAGCATTTATAATTGTACTAACAGAAGACATCATAGCACCGACCATATCGTCATACTGGATTTCTTTATCTTCCTCGCCTGCATCTCTTACTTTCTTGTTGTAATCCTCTATCACATCTATAATTTTTTCTTTTGAATCAAAATCTTTTGGATAGATTCTGATTACCTTCGGATCATTTTCGTATGCTATGCCGATTGTTATAAGGTTATCATCGTAGGTTGCATCCTCTGCTGATTTTAAAGCCGTAAGCGACATGCCCTGCGAAACACTCTGCGTTGTTTCTTCCATAGCTGTCATAAAAGCGGTCATTTCCTCTTCTGAAAGAGTGGCCATATATGCTCCCTGCTTTTCTTCCGGTAATGCAGCCAAAAACATCATAACTTCCGTTGGTTCGAGTGTGTGCATATATCCAAAGAGCTGTTCGTCCGGCACCTCTGAAATGTCTGACACGCCAAACTGTGTTGCTATCTGCTGAGCAAACTGCTCCATCATAACCTCTTCATCTTCAGCCTGCTCAGATGCTATATCTGCACCAAATTCATATCCGGTAAAAACATTTATGTCAGGATTTTCAAGCTGGGCTTTTCCAATCTCACTTTCCTTAGCCATATTTATAAGCTTCTCAACCAAAGAGTGCTTATATCCGATCGTTGTCATAATTGAATGCACCGCTGCATCCTCATTTGGTCTTACGATACCAACAACCTTTACCTCGATGCCATTATCAATCTTTTCTTTCATATAATTATAGTCATCACTCATATCCTTATAGGCATTGGTTTCTTTGTCATATACATAATAATCCGATGTTGGAATTACCTTATAAGTAAGCGAAAGCAATTCATCATAAGTATATGATGTATTGTCAAATGTAAGGCTTTCACCTTTAAGAGCCGCTCCCATCATATCCTGGAGTTCCTTTACATCACGAAGACCAAGTGTATATAATTCATAGTCTGTCACTTCATTATATTCAGTTACAACAAGGACAAGTTCATTATAGTTCTCCGGCCAACGACCTGCTATCACATCATACTGTTCATCAAGCAGATCCTGATTTTCTATTATTTCCGAAAAGCAGCTTGTCATATCAACAGAACTTCCGCCCATACCAAGCTGTGACATCTCCGACATCGAGCCCATACCTATGTTGCTCATAACGGTACTTGGATTTACCTGATAGATATCCTCATCAGTATCCGGCTTAAATGCATTGATGGTAATACCATAGGTATACATTATATCTGATGAATAATCCTTGATGACTTTGCCATCACCATTTTCGATATAATCCCTAAATGAAATCATATCATTTATCTTTACGCCTTCTATTATGGTATTCATATACTCACCGATAAAATTATTGGAATATACTTTATCCATGTCATGCTCCTCAGAGCTTTTCATATCATCTCCAAGAATCATCGTAAACATCGCTGAACGGTCTATCGACTCATCTGTTATCTCAAGAGGATATGTTGAAAGTGTATCCTGCTCGACGCTGCTTATATATTTTCTAAATCCACTTGATAAAGAAAGGATAAGAGCGATACCGATTATACCGATACTGCCGGCAAATGCTGTAAGTATAGTTCTTCCCTTTTTGGTAAGCAGATTGTTAAAGCTAAGACTAAGAGCAGTCATATAAGACATCTTATTTTTTTTGTTGCTCTTTTTGGTCTCTTTATAAATGTTTATATCTGTTTTATCTTTAGCTTTCTTGTCTGAGTCTTCAATCTTTTCTGCTTTGTCTTCCTTTTCTTTGGCTGTTTTCTCTTCTTTTTCTTCAGTTGCTTTGTCTATCTTTTCTTTGGCTGCATCATCTGTTTGTTTAGCATATTTATCTTTTGTCTTCTTTGCAGATGATATACTGTTTTTTCCGTAATTCTCCTTTTCCGCTTCTTCGTCTTCATACGGATTTGAATCGTCGGTAACCTCACCATCAAGAAGCTTTATTATTCTGGTAGAATACTTTTCTGCAAGCTCCGGGTTATGTGTTACCATAATTACAAGTCTGTCATCGGCAATCTCTTTAAGCAAGTCCATAATCTGTACACTTGTTTCGGTATCTAACGCACCTGTCGGTTCATCGGCCAGTAAAATCTCCGGATCATTTATAAGCGCACGCGCTATGGCAACTCTTTGCATCTGTCCACCCGAAAGCTGGTTAGGTTTCTTATGTATTTGCTTACCAAGTCCTACTTTTTCAAGTACTTCCTTTGCGCGTTTTCTTCTTTCAGACTTTGATACACCTGAAAGCGTAAGAGCTAACTCTACATTTGAGAGCACATTCTGATGCATGATAAGATTATAGCTCTGAAATACGAAACCTATAGAATGATTTCTATAGGTATCCCAATCCCTGTCTCTATACTTTTTAGTCGACTTACCTTTTATTATAAGATCTCCGTCTGTATACTTATCAAGTCCTCCTACGATGTTGAGCAATGTAGTCTTTCCACAACCGGACTGTCCAAGTATGGACACAAATTCATTGGCTCTGAAATTAATACTCACACCCTTAAGTGCATGAACTGTCTCCTCACCCGTAATATAATCCTTAACAATATTTTTTAATCTTAGCATAACTGCCTCCTGCTAAACTTCTAATTCTTTCCCATAATATGACACAATGACAGGTATGTTTCTACATTTCGACAGAAAAGTATGTACATACACGGAACGTATTACTTAATCCTGTATTTTGCACTTATTCCTTCAGTCTGTTTTTTATATATATCATGGTGTATGTCGCCATATCACGTTACATTTTGCAATATTATCATAAAATCAGATGTAAGTAAAGAAATAATACGGTGTAAAAAGAAAAAAGCCATACGATTAATGCGTACAGCTTTTTTCTTTCAATTATTTCAAGATTTTTATATGTTCCATTTATAAGAAACCGCTTTGTAGCGATTTTTTTAGCGGAGACGGCGGGATTCGAACCCGCGTGCCGGTTGCCCGGCTAACTGATTTCGAGTCAGCCCCGTTATGACCACTTCGATACGTCTCCACACTTGATATAATATATTACATATTAAGCTAATTTGCAAGTTTTTTTACAAAAGTATCGGGGACAGTTTTTAACCATCCCCGCAATTTTTATAACAGATGCTCTATCATCTTCATGACTGCCTGGCCAAATTCGTCAGAGAGTTTGTCAGCGTCCTCGATACTTGTACCAACTACTCCGTAATAGAACTTTATCTTAGGTTCTGTTCCGGAAGGTCTTACACATAGCCATGCACCGCCTTCAAGGTCGTAGTATACTACATTTGACTTTGGAAGTCCAGTCGGAAGTACAGCTTTATTTATCATATTGGTCGATGTGTCATTATCATAGTTGCGTGCCCAAAGAACCTTATAACCTGCAATCTGCTCCGGCGTATTGTTCTTTAAGTGATCCATAATTTCCTTTATCTTCTCTTTTCCGTCTATACCCTTTAATGTAAGTGTCTGGATTCCATCTTTGTAGTATCCATACTTGTTATACATATCTATCATGGCATCCCAAAGGGTCATATCCTTTGAGCGATAGTAAGCTGCCGCCTCACAAAGTGCCATGGTTGCAACGATTGCATCTTTATCTCTTGCATGTGTTCCTATAAGGCATCCATAGCTTTCCTCAAATCCAAATAAATATGTACCTTCACCTTTGGTCTCAAAGCCAAGTATCTGCTGTCCTATATATTTGAAACCTGTAAGTGTTTCGATTACCTTCACACCATAGTGCTTTGCTATGGCATCTGCAAGATTGGTAGTAACTATAGTCTTAATAAGCACACCATCAGACGGAAGTCCTTTTGTTGCCGCTATCTGCCCTATCTCATAGTCTGCAAGCAGGCTTCCGGACATGTTGCCTGTAAGGCAGTGATATTCACCCTGCTTATCCTTTACATACACACCAAGTCTATCCGCATCAGGATCGGTTGCAAGCACAAGATCCGCATTTCTTTCCTTAGCAAGTTTAAGAGCAAGTTCAAATGCTTCAGCCGATTCCGGATTAGGATAGCTTACTGTCGGAAAATCTCCATCCGGCATCTCCTGCTCAGGAACAACATATACATTTTCAAATCCAAGCTCTCTTAAAATTCTTCTTGCAGGTATATTGCCGGTTCCATGAAGCGGTGTATAAACTATCTTTAATTCCTTGCCATATTTATCTATGCAATCCTGATGTATTACTTTCTTTTTCAACTCTGCCATATAAGCATCGTCAATTTCTCTTCCTATTATCTCATAAAGTCCCTCATGGATAGCTTCAAGTTTCGGCATAGTCTTGGCATCCTGAACCGTTATGGACTTAACCTCTTTCATAATACCTGCATCATGAGGAGGTGTTATCTGCGCTCCGTCCTCCCAGTATACTTTGTATCCATTATACTCAGGCGGATTGTGACTGGCTGTTATATTTATACCGGCTACACATCCAAGTTCTCTTACTGCAAATGATAATTCCGGTGTAGGTCTGAGTGATTCAAACACATATGCCTTTATACCATTGGCCGCAAGACAAAGTGCAGCAACATCTGCAAACTCAGGTGAACATCTTCTGGAGTCAAAGCATATAGCAACTCCCTTGGACTGCTTCTTTCTGTGAATAATATAATTTGCAAGACCCTGTGTTGCCTTGGCAACCACATAATTGTTCATACGATTTATACCGGCTCCGATTATACCTCTCAAGCCCGCTGTACCAAACTCAAGGTCTGCGTAGAAACGCTCCTTTATCTCCTTTGGATCATCCTTGATCGCAAGAAGCTCTTTTCTTGTTTCTTCACTGAAAAACGGATTAGTTGTCCATTCCTCATATATTTTCATGTAGTCCATGATGTTCCTCCTTATATGTATTCACTTTAATTATCTATGTTAATCAAGTCAGTCAATGTGGTAAGATCATCAAAGCTGTATTCATCATTCTTACCATCATCAGTTGCCTGGATAGTATAACTCTTAATCAGACTACCCGTCTGATATAAAACAATCGTATGTGTACCGACAACCTTTTGGAATGTCACCGGTGCATATCCCACATAATTTCCATCCACATATACACCCGCTCCTACAGGAGTCTTGATGGTGATAGTATTATCTGTTCCACCTGTGTATGTTGCGGTTGTAAGTGCATTTTCACTCGTACTGCTCGAAACCTCCGATGTATTCTGAGTTCCTGTCGTTGCAGTTGTTCCGCCCGATGCAGTTGCAGTTGTCGAAGCTGTTGTAACTTCCGATGTAGTGCTTTCGGTGTCCGTAGTTTCTTCTGTCGTCTCCTCTGTAGTCTTATCCTCATCTTCTGCAAGCTCAAATGTGTGATTTTTTACCGGTTCGGATATCTTGAAACTTCCATTAAATGTCTGATATCCCTCTGCCTTAATCTTTAAACCATACGATCCGTATAATCCGGTAAATGCGTGGCTTTCGCAAAGCTTGTCATTGACATAGACATCTGCTTCTGCCGGTGTCACGATGAAGTTGACTGTTCCCGAAGGAATAGCTATATCAGCTATATTTATCTCCGTCTCTTCACCTTTTTTTATGGTCACTTCCTTACTGTTTGAATAACCATTGTTATTTATTCTTAATGTATATGTCCCTTCCCTTACAGCTATAAGCATATCCTGCGTCACCGGAACAATTACATCATATCCTATCTCGACCATTCCGCCCACGTAGGTATCCTGATTTATGAGCCTTGCATATCCGTGCCCTATATCTATTACGCACGAAATTAAGGTTCCATTCAATAGATAAAGTGTAACCTGATCTTCTGTATTCACTTCCATTATACTTCTGGCAACCCCATCCTCAAATGCAAGTGCATATTCTGACAGCTTGCAGGATGTACCCTTATAAGTAGCTTTTTTACCTGCTACGTCAGCAGAAAATTTGTTGACATTTTTTATAACCTGAACATTGCTGCTTGCCGCTACACTTATAAGCCTTGCCGTATCTGAGTAATACGTTATATCCACAACACTTCCAACCGGCAGATCACTTATAATCAGATTGTTGCCATAAGTATCCGTCACACTTACTCCCCCATGATATCCAAGGGTAAGCTGCTCCCCCGTCACATAATTTAAAAATGTGATATCATTGGTTTCAGTATCTCTTTTAATCATTACTGCCGTTAAAGATTCTTCGGTATGGTATCCGGAAATATCTTCCGTACTGCTGTCATATACCTTCACCTTACCCTTGCCTGCACACGAGACAAGACCCAAAAGCAGTAATGCAAAAATCAAAATGACAATTTTACGCATATTTACCACCTTAACTTCTGTATTATACAAGATTTGATTTAAAATGTGAATACCATAAATATGCTAATTTTCCAGATAATATCTGTGCAACTTGCCAAGCAATGTCTGTTTTTTGCTTTCTTCATCAATAATTTTACTCATTTTTTCCATCATTTTAGGAGAAATCCAGTTTTTCGGTGCATTTATATATTGATTTGAAAGCTTGTAAAATTTTTCAGGATAAAGATATAAAAT
Source organism: uncultured Lachnospiraceae bacterium (assembly GCA_902800325.1). Taxonomy (GTDB): domain Bacteria; phylum Bacillota; class Clostridia; order Lachnospirales; family Lachnospiraceae; genus Coprococcus_C. Next base: position 7,486 of record CADCDW010000064.1, on the reverse strand, counting down.
ATATATATATTCCAGATCTTTTTTCCTTAATTTAAATATTTTATCATAGTTTTCCAATATTTCACGCATAACTTCAAAACTGTAATTATTCTTTTCTACAGTTTTTCTTATAAAATGATATAAATCATTTAACTGGTTTCCTACATAAAATTTATCAAAACCAATAGTTGCGAGTCTTATTTTTTTATCCGCATTTTCTTCACATGATTGTGAGCCTGCTGCTTCTGCACATGATTGTGAGCCTGCTGCTTTATCCGCTTTTAATCCATCGTTTTCGCCTGTTTTGGAGCTGTCTGTTTCTGTCACGCCTGCTTCTGATACGCTTGTTTCCGGTACATCTGCTTTTATCCCGTCTGTTTTTATCCCGTTTGTTTCTATCCCGTCTGCTTTTATCCCATCTGTTTTTATCCCGTTTGTTTCTATCCCGTCTGCTTTTATCCCATCTGTTTCTGACTCATATGTTTTCCTACTTTCTATTACCAGTATGCTGTGCTGATTGTACATACCGTGACAATAGCCCACATGTTCCTCCATCAATTTAAGATCATCAGGTCCAAGCATATTTTCGCACTCAAGTGCCTGTTTATAAAAAAAATCATAGTTTTCTAAAAAAACTTCCTCAAATTTCTTTTTACTCTTCCTTTTCATCATGAAGTTTTTCACACGTTTAAGTTCCTGATTTCTCTTCTTAAAATCACTGTTAAGTCTTATGTGTACATCTTTTTCCGTACTCTCCCAAATCTTTTTACTTACCTTATGAAAATATGCCAGATTAGTCACCGCAGCTTTTACTTCATCTATATCGGTAACCTCTATTTCCCTTCCGTCAAAAAAGCTGCGCATCACATATCCGTTTCCGTATCTGTCATAAGAAACAAGCTCCTCATCGACATTTTTTATGCATCTGTCAATATCAGTAAATCCATGTTCATACAGTTTTTCTTTAAACTGGTACTCTACATTTAATCTGCTTTCATTGACATCAAGCTGTTTCAACTGCCTGATGCCTTTATCAGTTTTTAGTATAAATGAACCTCTTCCCCTCGCAGTCTGAAATATTTCCATTTCATACGTATCATAAACCTCAGACATTTTATCAGCCAAAAAATCCCCTCCAAACATCAATCTTCTTAATTGTATGTTTGGAAGGGAAATTTAATTCCTATATATTGACTTGAAAGCGAAATTTAATTCCCATATGTTGACTTGAAAGCGGAATTAAACTCCTATATGTTGGTATTGTTGAGGATATATTTTTATCCGTTTATCTTCTTTTTCACAAGCTCAGTCAGTTTTTCTTTTTTGTTGAGCTTTGGCTCATCCAATACTTCATCCAAAAGATACTTAAGCATATCTCCCATATCTTTTCCCGGCTTCATCCCGAGATCTATCAAATCTTTTCCGCCTATTGCAAGGTCGGATATTTTAAGACACTGTTTTTCATTTATCACTTTCTCACATATGCCTTTAAGTTTCTTTACATTTTCAGCCTTAATATTCTGATTGTAATCACTCTGCGCAAGTCTGTCAGCTTCCCTTATCGTTATAAAATCATTAAAATTTTCTATTCCAAGTTTCGCAAGAAATCTTCTTATCGATTTTTCTCCTATCTGCCCACCGATTCCGTAATCATGATAGAGAACAAGCCGAACCACTTTATCGACTGTTTCATTGTCAAATTTTAATCTTCTTAACACAATTCGTGCCAAATCGCTTCCGACAACCGGATGATCATAAAAATGGTCAACGCCTTTTTCATCCGTCGTTTTACACACCGGTTTAGCCACATCATGAAGTAAAGCCGCATATCTTAAGGTAATATCCTTAGGTACATTTTCCATAACCTTTATCGTATGTATGCCGACGTTGTAACTATGGTTAGGATTGTTCTGATCGGTTTTTATCATTGCATCAAACTCCGGAAAAAAAACTTTTGTAAGACCAAGTTCATATGCCATAACCAGCATACCCGGATTGTCGGATATTATAAGTTTGGTAAATTCTTCCCTTATCCTCTCGGCACTTATATCTTTTAAAAATCGTGCCTGATTTTTCATAGACTCTTTGGTCGGCTCATCTATATTAAAGCCAAGCTGCGCAGCAAATCTAACGGCTCTAAGTATACGTAACGCATCTTCATCAAACCTGTCCTGCGGCACACCTACACATCTGATCACACCATTTTTTAAGTCAGTCGCACCTCCAAATATATCAACCACGCCTTCATCATCATTATATGCCATAGCATTGATAGTAAAGTCACGTCTTTTTAAATCCTCCTCAATGCTGTTTGAAAATGTTACCTCCTTAGGTCTCCTGTGGTCTTCATATATGCCATCAACCCGATATGTCGTAACCTCATAAGCATATTCACCGCCACAACTATGTTGTCTGTCGACAAGCACAGTAACCGTACCATGCTGCAAGCCTGTATCAACTGTCTTTTTAAATATATCCTTAACCTGATAAGGAGTCGCAGAAGTAGTTATATCCCAATCGTTTGGATTCTTTCCAAGCAAACTGTCCCTTACGCATCCACCGACGATATACGCCTCAAATCCATGATTATTAAGTTCGTCAATTATAAATGCCGCACCCGGAGGCATCTTGATTTTCATATCCATACTTACTTTTCCCATAATTGCTTTAAAGAACACGTTTAAATCTATACTTCATTTTTTATCTATTTAAAGTTTGTCGCATCATGCACTGATATAATAAGCAGTTACTAAACCTTTTGCCCGATTTGCGTAAAATCAGCAACAAATACTTGAAGATAATTCGCTCAGAAAACGATATGTCTGAGCGAAGCGAGTTTATCGTTTTCGTGCGAATTACAAAAGTATGAGTGTGCTGATTTAGCAAATCGATGGCATGTTTAGCAACTGCTTAATTATATCTTTATATGATGCGACAAAAAACATTTAGTATGCTCTTCCAAAATATACCATCTGCTTGGCAGGCTTGCCGCAGTGTACACATACATCAGAAAGTTTTTCCTGTTCAAATGGCATACATCTTGTAGTGGCTCCTGTCTCATCTTTAATTGCCGTCTCACAGGCCTCATCTCCACACCACATAGCCTTTATAAATCCCGGCTTATGCTCAAGTATATCCGTAAATTCATTCCAGTTTGTTGCTGTATAGGTATGCGAATCTCTGTGAGCTTTTGCACGTTCAAACATTTCCCTCTGCATAGTTTCAAGCATTTCACCTATCTTTGTTTCAAGCTCATCAAAAGAAACTATAACCTTTTCTCTTGTATCTCTTCTGACAACAACAGCCTGTCCTGCCTCGATATCCTTAGGGCCAACCTCAACACGAAGAGGTATACCGCGCATTTCCTGCTCGGCAAATTTGAATCCCGGATTTTTATCCGAAGCGTCTACCTTGACTCTGTACTTTTCGGAAAGCGTCTTTCTAAGCTCCTCTGCCTTGTCAAGTACACCTTCTTTTTTCTGCATGATAGGAACTATCATAACCTGAACAGGTGCAACCTTCGGAGTAAGCACAAGCCCGCTTTCATCTCCGTGAACCATAATAAGCGCACCTATAACTCTGGTTGTCATACCCCACGAAGTCTGATGTACATACTGAAGCTTGTTATCCTTATCTGTATACTGAATTCCAAATGCTTTTGCAAATCCGTCACCAAAATTATGGCTTGTACCGGACTGAAGTGCCTTACCATCATGCATAAGTGCCTCTACAGTGTAAGTAGATTCTGCACCGGCAAATTTCTCCTTATCGGTCTTTCTTCCTTTTATAACAGGTATGGCCAGATAATCCTCAAGGAAATCTGCATATACATTTAACATCTGTATGGTTCTTTCCTCTGCCTCCTCGGCAGTTGCATGTGCAGTGTGTCCCTCCTGCCACAAGAACTCTCTTGAACGAAGAAACGGTCTTGTTTCCTTTTCCCATCTGACAACCGAACACCATTGATTATATACCTTTGGCAAATCTCTGTAAGACTCTATATCTTTTTTATAAAAATCACAGAAAAGTGTCTCGGATGTAGGTCTCACACAAAGTCTCTCCTGAAGTGGACTTAGACCTCCGTGAGTAACCCATGCAACCTCAGGTGCAAATCCTTCTACATGATCCTTTTCCTTCTGAAGAAGACTCTCAGGGATAAACATAGGAAGGTATACATTTTCAACTCCCGTTGCCTTAAATCTTGCATCAAGTTCATTTTTGATTCTCTCCCAGATTGCAAAGCCTGCCGGTTTTATAACCATACAACCCTTTACACTGGTATAATCGATAAGCTCCGCCTTAAGCACAACATCTGTATACCACTGTGCAAAATCCTCTTCCATAGACGTTATCTGTTCTACTAATTTCTTGTCCTTAGCCATTTTTGTTTCTCCTAATATTTTATTTTTTCTTTATAAGATTAATCTATCATATATCGATTTGCAGAATACTTAAATATTATTTAATTTAAGCTTCTAAAAAATCTATTCCGGTTATTTTGAAATGTTTATTTTTATTCTTTCTTTTATTCTCTCATTTTTAGAATTCATCCATCTCTATCACATCAAACGCCTTACCATAAGGTTCTTTTTTTAATACCAAATGTTCACCCGTTACGGGATGTTCAAGCTCGATACGTGACGAAAAAAGTGCTATCTGCTTAACTCCTTTTTTTGCATTTTTATACTTTATATTGTACTTTGTATCTCCCCAGACTCCACAACCCAAGTGTGACATCTGAACTCTTATCTGATGATGTCTTCCGGTTAAAAGCTTGATAAGTACATAACTTAAAATCCCCTCATCGGTTTCAAACTCATCCAAAAGTTCATATGTAAGCTCTGCCTTTTTTGCTCCATCGGTATCCTTACTGCATATCTTTGAAGTATTGGTCTTTGCATCTTTGACCATATAATCAGAAAGCTCTCCATACTCCTCGGGGAGTTCTCCGGTTAAAACCGCCTGATAATACTTTACCATAGCCCCGTCTGTCTGCTGTTTGGAAAGCTTTGCAGCGGTATCCTTATCCTTTGCAAATATCATAACTCCACCGACAGGTCTGTCAAGTCTGTGAAGCATCGCAACATATGGTTCATCATTTGATGACTGATTATCAAATATGTAATTTTTTACAATTGTCACCATATCCTCGTCATTGGATTTATCAGCCTGAGAAGGTACTCCCGGCGGCTTAACACATGCAAGCATATATTCGTCTTCGTATAAAATCTCGAGCTTCAATTTCAGTCTCCTTTGATGTGTATTTTTAAAATAATGTTTATCTTAAATATTTCTGTATGGATTTTTATGATCTGGTTTCCTTAAATATATGATCCTCAAGATCAAGTAAAAATACATAATAAACCATACCGTAATTTATATCATGCACCAAATGTCCGTAATCATCAACTGTCTTTACCTCTCCATCCTTACAAACTATCCTATATCTTACATAGTCCATTCTATTAACATTTTGAGGTGTGTTAAACTGTTGCTCATATATTTCTTTTTCCGCACATTCAAGGTCTTCCGGATGAACCATACCCTTAAAGCTGTTGCCGACATGTTCCCTAAATTCATCGATATTATGGCAATTATACATTTTAATAAGAGAATCACCAACATATAATAGTCTCTCACCACCTGAAGCTTCATACACAAAAAAACCACCCGGTAACCCTCTTGAAAACTCATCCAGATCAAACATAAACTGTTCTCGATTAGGCAAAACCATCTTATCGCTATAAAAACAATATCTTGCCCTTCCATCATATTTTGCCTTATATAAAGCGTCATCCGCATGCTTCATAAGCTCATCGAAATCCCTGCCGTTATCAGGATAAATAGCAACACCGATTGAAAATGTGAACGCTACCTTCTTACTGCCAATTACACTTGCTTTATTACAAATTGTAATGAACTCATTTAACTTTCCCTTAAGTTTGTCTATTTCAACGTCCTTATAAAATACAACAAACTCATCTCCTCCAAGCCTAAATATTATTCCTTTTTTTGAGAACATTCTTTTTATCTCCTGCGCGCTGCTTATTATAACACTATCACCGCACTGATGTCCAAAGGTATCGTTAATTTTCTTAAAGTTGTCCCCATCAAATATAATAAATGCACATTTCGAATCAGGATTATCTTTAATATACTCATTGATTCTTCTAAGCCCACCTCTTCTATTAAGAAGCCCCGTCATATAGTCTTCTTCAGAAAGCTTGGCCAATTCTTCTATAGTCTTTAACTCCTCCATATCCATACCTCCCTTTGCCGGTCACACCAATCAACCTTTACAAATCCCCATAACTTTTTCAGTCTTTTTTTAATGTAAAAGAACTTTTCTTTTCAGTATCCCCGCTAACTACATTTCCATTCAAATTATAACCACCTGATGTATAGTTTTCACTTTGGTCTAAAGTACTTCCGGTACTGTTATCGGCAGTGGTATTACTCATATTGTTTGCGTTGTATGTGTTGTTTGTACTATTCATATTGTTTGCGTTATATGTGTTGTTTGCACTATTCATATTGTTTGCGTTGTATAAATTATTTGGATTATACACATTGTATGTAGGTCTTGGCTGCTGTTGATACGTCTGTGCAGGAGGCACATTTGAAACAGCCTGTTTTTGCGCATCATAAAATGCATAACCGGTGATAAAATACATCGCAGTTCCAAAGATAAGCATTATAATATTGTCTGAAATCAAGCCACCCATGACATTATCGTTCAAGCTATATTTGGAAACAACTGATTGTACCAACAAATATGATATTATAACAGTAACAAGATATATCACTCCGGGCACATACCAAAATTTGTCTACCGGCTCATTGTCATCAGCCATGCCCGCAAGTTTCGTAAGCGACCAGTACTCTGCTGCCAACATTCCTACTATCAGCATCATCACTATAGCCAATCCCCCGACATAGGCTATGATACTAAACATACTTAATATAACTATTCCACATGCAACGTATATTATAATTGTAAATATTTTTATACTCTTATAAAACTTGTATGTATCTCCTACAAACAGACCATATGCACACACTGCATAAAGTGTAGCCATAACCAGTGAAATTACAAGTGCAATTCCCTCTTCTTTCTCCGTAAAGATATTAATAAACGTCAATATCGTCTGTATGATCCATAAAACCCCCGCCAGTTTATACATTACAGTATTGTTTTGCCTCATATAAAACCCTCCTTTTACTATTTTCCCCCTGTTTTCAAAACATACATTATTATTATACTTCTTATTACAGAAAAAATCTATATCTTATTAAAACAAACTCCGGTTTATCGGGGTAAGGGTCGATTAAGGCGCATGGTATGTACGAGGCAGACTATAAGCAAAGGTACACGCATAGCACGTTCGCACTCTTTGAAGCATGTAAAAGTACTAAGCTCATAAATTGTATTCTTCTAAAGCAAACCAAGCTTAAAATAAGGAAACTGCGTGATATTTTTGCATAAATGCAAGTATCACGCAGTTTC
>CADCDW010000063.1 GCA_902800325.1 uncultured Lachnospiraceae bacterium | reverse complement strand
CGACGCAGATGTCAATTTAGGCAAGTTATATAGTCGATTTATTTGGAGACGGCTGCACTAGCTGTTTCAAAGAGTGCGAACGTGCTATGCGTGTACCTTTGCTTAAGCCTACCTCGTACATACCATGCTCTATAATCGACCATTGCTCATACAAACCGGAGTTTAGATTTCAACTTCAAATTTTATGGTGTTGTCTGTTGGGTAGGTGGCCTTTATGATTCCTTTGTGGGATTCAGCTACCGCCTGCGCTACGGAAAGGCCGATTCCAAAGCCTCCGCTTTTTTGGGTTCTGGCACTGTCTCCCTTGTAGAATCTGTCAAACATCTTCTCAGGTGGTACATCAGGAAGATTTGAGCAAGTATTGGATATAGAGAATTTCATATGCTTGTCATGTTTCTTAAGTTTTAGTTTTATGGTACTTGACTCATCTGCATATTTCACCGCATTGTCTGTCAGAATGTTAATAAGCTGTGTCATGCTTTCCTTATCGGCTTTACAAATTACATTATCTTCTATTTCTTTTTCAATAGTTAAATTTTTTTGTTTAGCTGATTCCTTAAATGAAGTTGCTGATTCATTAACAAGCTTTGATATATCTATGTCTTCAAACTTAAGCTTTGCCGTTCCTTCGTCCATTTTGGCAAGTGATAACATTCTTTGCATAAGTTCACTTAAACGTGTTGTCTGTTTTCGTATATTTTTACTCCATTTGCTTTCTCCGTTATGAAGCTCCATAGCATCTGTATTGGCAAGTATTATGGCAAGTGGTGTTTTTATCTCATGACCTGCATCGGTTATAAACTGTTTTTGCCTTTCTATATTGGAAGCTATCGGTCTTATGGCTTTCTTGGAAAGCGCAATTATCAACAGCAACATGCTTATCCAGCATAATAGTCCTATTCCAACAGATACTAAAGCTACTGCAAGTATCGATTGCGAAGCTGATTTTATATCAAGAAATACTATGGTCTTTCCATGGCCGTCGGGTGCATATGAAACAACATATTTATAACCGTCAAGTTTTCCCTTTTCCTTGTTCTTTTTTAAAACCTGACTTGCGTAATCTGTTGCTGTTTCTTCATCAACCGATGATATGTTGCTTACATCTGTATATATTACTTCATCATTTTCATCAAGTCTTACAACAAAATACACTGCTGAAAGTCTGTCATCTTCATTTAGTACAGGATCAAACAAGCGAAAATTTTTACGTTCATTTCGATAGTTGTCCGCTTCTTTACCTGTATCTGCCAAGTTTTCCTCAGTGCTATTAGTCGTTTTATTATTATTTTCCGCAGGAGCGAAGTCTCCGATAGCATTTCCTTCAGGAGTGAAGTCTCCGATAGCATTTCCTTCAGGGGTGAAGTCTCCGATAGCGTTTCCTTCAGGGGTGAAGTCTTCGATAGCATTTCCTTCAGGGGTGAAGTCTCCGATAGTGTTTCCTTCAGGAGTGAAGTCTTCAAGCCTTTCGCCGAAGTCTTCATTCTTAAACATTCTGTCTCCGCCGGACAGCATTTCCATAAGGTTTTCATTATGATTGTTTTGTCTTATTATATTTACAACATTTACTGTGCCAAGTAGTATAACTATCAGTATTGTTATAGCCATCATAGATGCAAATATAAACTTTTTTTGAAGTGTCTTAACCATTAAATCTTCTCCAATCTATAGCCGATATTTCTCTTAGCCTGTATCTCTATATCAGCTTTTAACTGCGCTAATTTTTTCCTAAGGTATGATATGTATACCCACACTGTGCTTATCTCTGCATCCGTATCATAGCCCCATACTTTTTCAAGTATATTGTCAGCAGATATATACATTTCCTGATTGAGCATAAACATCTCCATTACCTGAAACTCCAGCTTCGGAAGTATTATAGATCCGTTTTGGGTCTTTAATTCAAATGTCTGCTGGTTTAGTGATACATTGCCACATGTAAGCTCACTTGATATAGTTTTTTCCCTACGTCTTAACATAGCTCTTAGCCTTGCAAGAAGTTCGTCCATGGCAAATGGCTTGGCAAGGTAGTCATCTGCTCCTAAGTCCAGTCCAGCAACCTTGTCTTCTATCTCCGACTTAGCTGTAAGCATAAGCACCGGCACCTGACTTCCTGCACTTCTAAGTTCTTTGAGAACAGTAAGTCCATCCTTTTTAGGCATCATTATATCCAGTATAATTCCGTCATAATTGCCAAGTCTTGCATAGTCAAGCGCATCCTGTCCATCATAAACCGCATCTACTATATATTTGTGAAATGTCAGTATGTCAACAAGTGCTTCTGACATATCAATTTCGTCTTCTGCTAAAAGTAGTTTCATAATACGCCTCCCTTTAAAATTATTATACAATCTTTTTAATCCGATAAGACAATTTCAATTTTCATTATAAAATCTTAACCTTAATTATACCTTAATCGAAAACAAATATAAATAAAAGAAAATTTAAATAAAAGAAAATTTAAATAAAAGAAAATTCAAATAAAAGAAAATTTAAATAGAGTAGGGAAGATGAAATCGCACTCTACTCGTGCGCGAGCCGCCGGTCAGCTTTAGCTGACATATTGCTGTCGTCGGCTCTGTGCATGGAAAACAAAATCCCATATGAATTTCTTCATATGGGATTATTGTTTTGTTCATCGTTTAAAAACATTAGCCGCAATTACTTAGTATTATCTCCTGGATTTCTTCCTTGTCACGACCTGTTGCTAATGCAAGCTCCGAATATAAGCCTTCTTCTGCCAGCTTTAAATATCTTTCATCTGTAGCTGTTATCTTCTTTCCTGCTTCTTCCCGTTCTTTTTTTCTGATAAGCAGTGTTTTGATAATTTTTATCCACTGCACCAGATCACTGCTTTTAATAGCATTCTTATAACTGGCATCTCTCATTCTGTCATTTTCAATTATCAAAGGCTCGATATTCTTGGACTCACGGATTATCTCTTTTGCTTCCTGTTCGCTGATAACCCGTCTAATCGAAATTTTGTCGTCATCTGCCGGGCAGAATAGCCTACTTCCTTTAGTCTTCTCAGGCATAAGTACGTAATACAATCTGTCAGTATCGACTCCTGAAATATCCGGATGAGTAATATCTAATACGCGGCATATACCGTTATGTCCATAAACGATATAGTCTCCAATATCAAACATTGCGTCCTCCTATTTCGTATGGATACTCTTATATACTTGAGAAAGTATCTCTACACATAAAATAATAACAAATTTATCCGAAAATTGTAAGTCATTTTAAGCAATTACATATATTTTCGTCAGTTTGCCTAATTTGATTATACCCATTTTTAGCACTTTTCATCATGAATCTATGCATTACTCAGATATTTTATTATACTTTTTCTGGTTATGATACCGACAAAGCACTTTCGATCATCAACAATGGATAAAAAGTTTCTTTCAAGTATCTTTTCCATTATCTCTTCTTTAGATACGGTATTGATTATAAATGCTTCTTTATCCTTACTTATAACCTCCTCAACATTATGCTCGCCGAGTTTATCCCTGCCGCATTCCATAACCTTCCTTAAGAAGTCTCCCTCGCTCACTACTCCAAGATAGACTCCCTCTCTGTCTATAACAGGAACTGCTGTATATCCGCTATCCATAAGTTCATTTACCGCAATATCAAGAGTATCATCCGCATAAAGATATGTAAGCATCTGCTTGGGAATAAGTATTCCAAATATATTCATATACTTTTCCTTTCTTTGGATTATTTCAAAACCAAACTGTAAACCTTATTTATTCTTTTATCGTTCCTTCATTTTGATTATTTCAAAACCAAACTGTAAACCTTATTTATTCTTTTATCGTTCCTTCATTTTGATTATTCCAAAACCAAACTGTAAACCTTATTTATTCTTTTATCGTTCCTTCATTTTGATTATTCCAAAATCAAACTGTAAACTTTATATTTTCTTTCTATGTCTTCCAGCTTCTTATTAACTTTTTCTTCCTCTTTTACAAAGAACTTATGCTTTTCATTATCTATCTCATATTCTGATAATTTAAAGATAAGTCTTTCTCTTTCTTTTTCTATCACATCTATTCTGTTTCTATACTCGGAATGTAATTTTACTTTTTTATTATGTTGCGTTATATTGTAAAGCTTATATGTAAAATATGCGATTATTATAGCCGCCATAATCCCAATTAGCATAGTTTTATAAACCCGCTTTTCAATTCCCATAATTACTGATGGAAAAAATGTAACAGCGACATATAACGCCAGACATATTAAAATCGGACACACACACCATAGTATGACATTAAGTCTTTTTCTCTCGTAATTGCCGTCTACATATTTATCCTTAAATTCAATCTCCGATATTTTTAAGTTATAACTATTTATCTTTTCATTTGTGGTATTTATTTCACCGGTTCTGTTTTGGTACTTTTGAAGTTTACTTTTTATTTCCTCTTTCCTTTCCAAAAGCTTTCCTGTCTGCTCACGCATATAAGTTATCTCATCTCTGATATTATTCTTTACATAACGGTTTGCATACTCTGCCGCGCCATTATCCGCAGCCATCATAACAAGATTTAAATTGTCGACTCCCCAAAGAGCTGTCACCATTTTGAGTGAATACACATCTTCTGCCTCTTCACTATATACACTCTTTCTTTCCTCAATTTTTTTCAAATTCTTACCCAAAGCATTGTCAGCATTATGGCTCATCAGTATTTTGGGATTAATGTCAACGCCTTTTTCTCCGGAGATACTGACAATATTATATTTTTTTCTTACCTCACTTAAATCAAAGTCCTCAAAACACTTATTACTTCTTTTAAGGCAAATGCTGTATATATAATCAGGCTTGTCTGCACATTCAAGTATAATGCTGTTGACCAGTTTCGAATTGATTGTAGTTTCATCTACATCCACATCTATATGCACATATTCTCTTCCCGAAAAAGGAACTAACTTAGCTGACATAAGACTCTTATCCACATATCCTCTTATATATCCATGTGGTCCGGTCTCATCTTTACCAAGCGGTTCAAGGCTTCCGGGATAGTAGCTTTTTAATTCTTTCTTTTCAAAAAAATTATGTTTATGACCAAGTGCCACATAATCAAACTTCTTAAGGTTTCCTACATCATCCCATTCAAAAGGTTCGACCTTTTCTCCTCCTGCATGTACAAGCAAAACATTTATATACTCCGGATGTCTTATACTTATCGAATCAAAATCATTACGCATATTTTCCGGATTATACTGACATATTCCATATATATCAAGCTTATATTTTTCAAAATGTACACAGTCTATTATCTTATCTGCATACTCCGTTCTTTTCCCTTCTAAATCATCAGTATTACCGGCTCTGTTAAACTCATCTCCATTTAACAGATACATATTAGACATAAATTTATAACTCCAAAAAGGCGAATCCTTTTTGAGATAATCCGCCTCTCCGGTAACATATATAATATTGGTATTTTTTAATTTTAAAAAAATTTTATCTACAGAATAAAGTTCATCCTCACTTGGAACATGATCAAATAAATCACCGGAGATAAACAAAAAATCCACTGGATTTAATTCAAGATTATCTATAAAAGAAGTAAATGTTTCATATATTTCTTTTTTTCTGATACTTCCCCATGCCATATCAGCATCCGGCTTTGCACCAAGATGTACATCGGCTATATGTGCAAAATTCATATGTTTCTCCTACGTTCTTACTCATGGAAACGAAGCATACGCATAGAATTGAGTATCGCAATAACAGACACTCCAACATCAGCAAAAACAGCAAACCACATACCTGCTATGCCCAGTACACCAAGAACCATAGCCAAAAGTTTTATTCCCAGGGCAAATACGATATTTTCCATAACTATTCTAAGCGTCTTTTTACCTATGGTATTGACAGTCGCAATTCTTCTTGGGTTATCGTCCATAAGAACTATATCTGCTGCTTCAATGGCAGCATCCTGTCCAAGCGCACCCATAGCAACTCCGACATCTGCTCTTATAAGTGAAGGTGCATCATTTATTCCATCACCTACAAATATAACCTTTGCCTCTTTGTCCTTATCCTTTTCTTCCTTCATAACAGCTTCAAGCTTTGTAAGCTTATCTGCTGGAAGAAGTTCACTGTGAACTATATCTATACCAAGTTTTTCAGCAACCGCATCAGCAGTTTCTTTTCTGTCTCCTGTAAGCATAACTGCCTTGACTATGCCCTGTGATTTAAGTTTTTCTATGGCCGTTTTAGCATCTTCTTTAACAGTATCGGAAATAGTGATAAAGCCAAGGCATTTATCCTTTTTCGCTACGTATACTACAGTTCCATAACTGTTTGGTTTTTTATCTATAGGATCGACACCTATATCGGATAATAATTTTTTATTACCTACATATACTATATTACCATCTATTAGCGTAAGTTCAATACCTTTTCCTGCAATTTCATTAGTATTTTTTATTTTATCATTGTCTATAACTTTACCTCTTCTTTCAAACTCCTCCTTAATAGATATACCTATCGGATGATTTGAAAAGCTTTCGGCATAAGCTGCAAGAGATAATAATTCATCTTCACTTATATCCTCTGCTACAATTTCATTTACTGCAAATACGCCCTTCGTAAGCGTTCCGGTCTTATCAAAAACTATGGTATCAGCTTTGGCTATTGCTTCAAGATAATTGCTACCCTTAACAAGTATACCATGATTTGACGCAGCACCGATTCCTCCAAAGAAACTGAGCGGAACAGATATAACCAAAGCGCATGGACAGCTTATTACAAGAAATATAAGGGCTCTGCCTATCCACACGGAAAAGCTCTGAGTAGTTATGATTGGTGGTAAAAACGCTACTATAACAGCCGCCAATACAACAAATGGTGTATAGTACCTTGCAAATCTGGTTATAAAGCTTTCCTGACGAGATTTTCTTGTACTCGCATTTTCCACCATATCAAGTATCCTTGCAACAGTTGACTCTCCGAACTCTTTCGTTACCCTGATCTTAAGTCTTCCCTGTTCATTGATACAACCACTAAGAATCTCCTCACCGGCTGCTACCCTTCTTGGAACAGACTCTCCTGTTAATGCCGCTGTATTAACAAAGCTTTCTCCTTCCACTATAACTCCGTCCAAAGGTATCTTCTCTCCGGCAAGGACAACTATTATATCATCAACCTTTACTTCTTCCGGGTCCACCTTTTCAATTTCTCCGTCCTTTTCAATATTGGCATAATCAGGACGCAGCTTAACCAAGGATGTTATGGCTGTTCTTGATTTATTGACAGCAATATTTTCAAATAATTCACCTATCTGATAAAAAATCATAACAGCTGCCGCCTCAGTATATTCTCCAAGTGCAAATGCACCTATGGTAGCAAGTGTCATGAGAAAATTCTCATCAAAAACACGACCGTTAAGTATATTTCTTCCGGCCTTTTTAAGCACCTTTAAACCGACTATAAGATATGGCACAAGATATGCAGATGTCTTGATAAGTCTTACCGCATAATTTGGCAGCTTTTCCATACGGCTGTCAATTATCTTAAATATAACGCTTATAATAATCATCAAAATTATGCTTATTATTATATTTTTTAAAGTTCTTTTTTGTTTCCTGTTCATATCCTGTCAGTCTCCTTATAATCCGCTCTTATTAAAGAACAACCTCACAATCAGGCTCAACCTTTTTAACAGCCTTAACAACCTGCTTCATAATCTTATCAAACTTATCATCTGCTGCCTCAATAGTAAGCTTTTGAGCCATAAAGCTTACGGTAGCCTCCTCTACTCCTTCAATCTTTTTAATAGCCTCTTCCATCTTTGCTGCGCAGTTTGCACAATCAAGATCAATCATATCAAATCTCTTTTTCATAATTATTATTCCTTTCCTTTTAGATATTTTTTTTTAATTTTATGATGTAGGTGTCAAAAATACCTTTTGACACCATAATTTATTGACTTTTTTGGTTTTTATTTTTTTTCGTGAGTTTCAAACTTATATCCGTCTTTTTTATATCTGTCTACAGCTCGGATATATGCTCAATTCCCATCTTGATGATGCTTCCCACATGTTCATCATCAAGTGCATATATAATCTGCTTTCCATCACGCCGATTCTTTACCAGCTTGGCATTTTTAAGAATCTTTAACTGATGTGAAATCGCCGATTGTGTCATATGTAAAATCTCAGCTATATCACATACGCACATATCCGCCTCGAACAGAGTATAAAGAATCTTTATCCTTGTTGTATCGCCAAACACCTTAAAAAGCTCTGCAAGATCATACAAAACCTCTTCATCAGGCATATCCATCGATACCGCATCTACTATGCTATTGTGAACCACTGTCTCCTCACAGCATGCCTCATGCTTTTCATCTGCTTTCATGGCAACCTCCTGTTTCTTTTGATACTCTATATAACCACATATCAAATATTATCTTTTAATAAAATTAAACATATGAACGATTGTTCATATGTTTAATATACTCTTTCATTATTAAAATGTCAATAACTATTTTATTTTTTCTCTAAAAGTTCCTTCACCATTTTAACTTTATCTTCATATAGATTATAATGTCCAAAATACTCTATTGCTTTTTCATAACAGATAAGTGCATTTTCAAGGTCGCCCATATCCATATATATATTTCCTTTTTCATCCCATGCATCTGCACTTTGGACAAAACACTCAAGCGGATCTCTCTTACATGCCAATGCACATTCTATAGCATCAAGAGCCTTATCGTAATCTTTTAGACCTCTGTACATTTCCGAGCGTCTGATAAAGGACCACGCATCATCAGCCTCCTCACACTGTTTCATGGCTATATCTCTGTATATCTTATATTCATCCTTATATACATCATCGGTTTTGCTTATAGCTATAAGAAACGACTGACATATAAATGCTTTATTCTCCTTATCCATTTCAAAGCCTTTAAAAAACATCTTTTTTGCCTCTTCATACATTCTGTGATCAAGATAGATATTACCCATGGATCTATATATAAGTACATCATCCGGCATATGCTTTATAGCAAGCTCAAACATTTCACGTGCCTTGTCAACATAACCTTCATTGCCATAAAAACAGCAAAGGTTTCCTATACAGGATTGAAGCCGGTTATCTATTTTTACAACATCTATCGCCTCAAGAAGCAGCTTTTCACAACCCGCAAAATTATTCATTCTTATCATAAGTTCCGCATAGTCTATCAGGTAACTAGAATCGGCTTCCAAACCGTATTCATCCCGACAGGCCTCATATACTTTTATGCTTTCTTCGTATCTTCTCATACAAGAAAGTGCAGCAGCTTTTCCCATATAGGCATGCATTCTGTTTCTTGGATTTTTGGATATTTTCAAAACTTTTTCATAGCTTGAACATGCTTTTTCAAAGTCTCCCAAAATATGGCAATCATCTCCGAGTTTATTATTAAAAAATACATCATCAGGTTCTTCCTTAAGTATTTCCTCATAATAATGTATCGCCTTTTCTTCCTCATCCGCATGTTCAAGATTTCTTGTCAAAAGCCAGTAGGTATTGTTATAATCATCCATGTCCGAATTGGCATGATTATATTTTTTATCCAGTAATTCGTAAAGAATCTTGTTGGATTCTTCCAGCTTTCCTTCACGCACACCAAGCCACCATGCCCTGAAGTATTCTATCTGGTCGCTCTTTGCTCCCGTTTGGTCATACCTTTCAATTGTATATTTTATATCCTCGTACTGCTCCACATACTCATAAAGTTCAATTTCAAGTTTATATGCTTCATAATAATATGGATATAGCTTTATTATCTGCTCACAGGTATCGATTGTGCTGTTTAATTCATCCAATTCGTAAAATGATTTTGCCATATAGATATATGCATAATAATTATCACCAAAGCGTTCCAACGTCTCTTTTGAAATCTTGATACATTCCTCATAATTTCTTTGATTATATTCTATCTTACACAATGTCTCGTATGAAAATTTTATCTCAGGATAGTCCATGGATATGGCCTCGTTTAAGTACTCTTTTGCCCTGTCAAAATCTTTCATCTCGGCATAGCATGAACCAATCCAGAAAAGGGCATAAGGATATCTCTTTCTCTCCTTTAAAAGTTCCTCACTTAGTTTATCTTCATCCACCTTTTTTAACTCATCTACCGCATCCTTCCATGTGGTAAAACTTGAAAGTGCATTTTCATAATCCTTCTCATAAAAATAGCTTCTTCCTAAGAGGTTATAGTAAGAATACACCTTATCTTCTGCCGGTTTAAATGAAGTAAGCATCTCTATGGCACCATTGAAGTCAGATGTTCTGTAGAAACTCCATGATATATCAAGCTTGTACTCATCATTATCCGGATTTTCTTTTATCTTTTCCGACAAGACCTCTATAAGCTTTTTGTTACACTCTGTCATGCCGTTATGTGCCACATAATCACTTTCGTTAGCATCAAGTAAGTCTATATATATTTCCTGCGCTTTCTTATATTCACCTAAATCATATAATACTCCGGCAAACTTATGTGCTGCCAGAAAATCTTTTTTATCATTATTATATAATTTCTCATAATAAGCCTTTGCCTTTTCAAAATCTCCTGCTTCGGAGGCGATATCTCCGCAAAAAATATTGAGATAAAAATCCTCGGGATTTTCGTTCAGAATGCTCTCTGCAATTTCAAGTCTTTTTAGACATTCTTTTTTATATTCTTCATCACTTGGCTTATCTATTACACGTATGGCATTTAATTCATAAAACAATTTGTTGATATCAAAATACGGATGTCCAACCTCCAACTCTTCCATAGTTTCTACAGCCGAGGTCTGTTTTTCTATATCAGCCTTAGTCATATCCCGATTTCTAAGATAGGATTTCAAATCAAAATATAATTTTATAAACTCGTCAACATTGTCAAAATTACTTTCCGGATAAAACAGATTATAATTCACATAGGTTCTGTAATGGGCAGAGTCTATCATAAAATCAACAAAATCTTCCGGATATTTCTTTAAAAGTTCTGACTTATTGGTCTCTAAATCAAACTCGTTTACTATAAGTTCCCACACATCCATAGGGAGTCTGTAATTATCCATTAAAAAAGAAAGAAGCTTATCAAGCGCTTCTTCACTTGTTTCAAGTGATACAAAATCATCTGTTTCAAATAATTTTTCCCATTCATCCGGATTGATACGTCTTTTAAAGTTGTGATAGATATCACTCATCTTTTTTACAAGTTCATCTTTGATTTCATCGTCCTTATTTCCCTTTTTACCGGAACCGATTTCAGCATCATCATAAGACTCGTCATCACTGTGATTTATCTCATATACGGCATCTTCATATGCTTTTCTAAGCTCCATAAAACCTTCCGGATTGTCCTCCGGATTGACACCTGCAAGTTTTTTTCTATAGGCAGCTTTTACCTCATCTTCGTCTTTAGTTTTTTTGATTCCAAGAATAATCCATTTATCCAAAACTTAAGCCTCCATATATTCTATATATATTCTTTATACACTTTCTTCAACGTCTGCTTCTTTATCTCTTTTACCATTTATAAATGCTGCCGGTATAAGTCCTATAATAAACGGTACAACCCACGTAAAAAATCTATAAAGTACTATCGCGGCCGCAATCGCTTTACCACTTTTAACAACTGTCTTAAACAAAAGCGCAAATACAAAATCCAGGGTGCCTATACCTGACGGTGCAACCATGACACATCCAAGCATATTACATACCGCCATAAGCGACATACACATAAAAGGATTAAGCCCAAAGTTTTTAGAAAACAGTATACCCGGTATCAGATACCAGCAGGAGAATTTAAGAATATCCAGAATAACTACTGTAAAAAAAAGTTTTTTATTGTGCCAGGTTATCCTTCCCTGGGTCTGAAGTGCATTTATAGCAACCTCCATCCTGTCTATTTTTTTATTTAATCTGCTTTCTTTTTTCACTATCTTTCTTGCTAAAGCAACTACAAATTTTGAAACTGTTTTGGATACCGTTATAATAAATAAAAACAGACAGATTACACTTATAACAAGCACACCCGTCAACATGAACCAAGAATATTTAAGCAGTTCTTTATTGCCTCTTAAAACCAGCAATAAGAAAGAGATGATTCCCATTACGCCTATGGTAATTTTCTGAAATGTATACTGGGTAATAGCCATACCGGTTCCTTCACTTACATCTATGCCCTTTATTTTATAATAATAAACCTGTGCTATACCATTGCCGCTTCCAAGAGTTGCCAGTCTGTAAAATGCACACATATACGTACAGCTTATACCCTCCCATATAGAGATTGTTTTCTTATCACCCTTATGTGTCATGCAACTTATAATCACACCTTCTGCCACAAAGTATAGATTGGCAAGTATAAAACAAACAAGCAAGACCATTTTAGGAGTTCCTTTAACTTCAAGAAATGCATCATGCATAAACTCCCTGTTTTTTATAAATCCAAAAGCAAGCAGTGCAAGTATTATCAGCCATTTTATTATATTTTTTCGTATTCTTTTTGCTTTCATCCTTTAAGTCCCTTTTTTATATAAAGTACAAACATTTATATATAAAATACCATTTTAAATAGGTTTTTATCTTAAATTCTTTTATCTTGTTTATTTATCCGATATTCTTTTATCTGATATTTTTTCCGATATTCTTTTATCTGATATTTTTATATCAGACTATCTTTTTATGGTCTGCCACATGACATAATTATCTATACATTCTGTCTCCATCTGGCCTGTATTGTGAAGATATGTGAGATAGGTTTTTATAATTCCACCTTTTACGTTATATTTATAAAGCGTAAGTTCCAAATCAACGTCATTAAAAAATTCTCTTACTATATCATCAAAATGTCTCGGTGTTTTGCAAATAGCCTTGATTCTTTTAAGATTAGTCAAAACATTATCTCTGTTTATTCGAACCAATTCCCTTATATCTTTGACCGGCTCCGAATGATATGGTATAAAAAGCTTTGCGCTCAGTTTTTCTACCTTATCAAGACTGTTAAGATAATCTCCTATCTCATAGATATATGTAATCTTTTCTTTTTTTAAAGTATCTACACCTACAAGCGCATCTCCCAAAAATATAACATCATCTTCGGTTCTTACTCCCAGCATGGATATAGCATGTCCCGGAAGTTCTAAAAGTGTAAGCCCTTTGGGAAGTTCCTTATCTTCTATATCCTCTGCATCTGTGGATTTGGTATAGTAGTAATGATCCAAAAGTACCGTTAGCGGAGTTGCACCCCAGACAATAGCAGGGCATATATCATAATTAGATATAAGCGCTGCATTCATTTTACTTGCATATATCTTACATTTATATTTTTGCTGAAAGTAATAATTGCCTCCGCAGTGATCGGCATGGTAATGTGTATTGATGATTAGACTTACTCTCCAGCCCTTTTCTTCTATAAGTCTGTCAAGTTTTGCCGCCGTATCTTCATCTATTCCCGCATCTATAAGACATACTTCTTTTTCATTTATCTTATATACGCCTATTTTATATAATCCGGCGTAATAATATGTTTTTTTACCGGCACATATCAGTTCGTTTCTCATTTTCCATACATCCTTAAAACAATTATAAACCATGTTATAGTATAAAATAGTTTTTGAAAAATAACAATACATCCCCTGAAAATTCTTTATTACTGTAACACAAATGCCAAAACCTACATAAAATGAATTAAACGAATTCATGAAAAGATATGTTATCTTTCATAAAAAACGGAGGTATTTTAATTGGATGCATTTAGAAACTACGGACGCAGTAACTGCACTCAGAGTTCAGGTATGAACCGTAACACAAACTGCAACACATATCAGCGACCTAATTCAACTTGTAATATGAATCAAAACAAAAATTACAATACCAGGCGCAAAGATCCTGATTGCTATGATGAATTTTTAAACTTGAATGCTATGCCGCTTGCTATGGCTTATGTCCCTATGCAAAAGTGGGTTGATCTTTATAAACCAAAGACAGCTATATGTGAAGGAACAGCTTTTCCTTGCCTTAACAAAATTTTCTGTGGAGTAAGGGGGAGATAGCTATGAATAAAATGAATAAAAACGAATTATTTGACTACTTAAATGAAGTATCATTTATGCTTGATGATATAACACTTTATCTCAATACACATCCTGACTGCCCGGATGGAATAGATGCCTATAATCATTATAAGAAGCTTCGCGAAAAAGCTTTAAATGATTACACATGCAACTATGGTCCTATTTCAAGATACGATGTAGATGTTAATAATTATTGGGACTGGGTTAATAAGCCTTGGCCTTGGGAAGGAGAGTGTGGCTGCTAATGTGGGTATATGAAAAAAGACTTCAATGTCCTGTAAATATAAAAGAAACCAATGCCAAACTGGCTCAGGCTATTATAAGCCAGTATGGTGGTCCTGACGGAGAAATGGGTGCTTCTATGCGTTACCTGTCACAAAGATATTCCATGCCGTATAAGGAGTGCATGGCGACGTTAAATGACATCGGTACTGAGGAGCTTGGGCACCTTGAAATAGTAGGTACTATTATCTATCAGCTTACTAAAAATCTTTCTATGGAAGAGATTAAAGCCTCCGGATTTGATAAATATTATATCGACCATACAACAGGTATATGGCCTCAGGCAGCCGGCGGAGTTCCTTTTAACGCATGTGAATTCCAAAGCAAGGGTGATCCGCTTACTGACCTTTACGAAGACTTGGCGGCTGAACAGAAAGCTCGCTCAACATACGACAATATCCTTCGTCTGTGTAAGGATTATCCTGATGTCTATGAACCTATCAAGTTCCTTCGTGCGAGGGAGATAGTCCATTTCCAGAGGTTCGGAGAAAGTATCAGACTTATCTTAGATAAGCTTGACTCCAAGAACTTCTACGCATTTAACCCTGCCTTTGATAAGGCCGCACCTTGTCTTGATAAGAATTGTAAGATGAATTAAAAGCAAAAAACAGGTTTATACAAGTACACGCATAGCACGTTGACACTTAACGCTATGCTTAGCACTTGTATAAACCTGTTTTTTATTGTATGTTTACAAATCACATAAGGATTCGTTTCTAATCTTTCCTGTAGCCCATGGACTTCCGACATCACATCTTCCATGATGATATCTTTCTGCTACTTCTCCACTATCTAAATCCTCTGACATCTGGAGATTAATCCTGTTAATTCCATCAATACCCATTTTGCTGTCTAAAAGCTCAATAATATTTTCAATATCTTCGTAATTTTCCATGTTATTAACCTCCATTTTATATACGTACGGTACAGGGGAAGATACGTCATAGAAACAGGCATAATGACACATCCTAATATTCTGCTCTACTTAATCTCATACCAGTAACATTTTCATGATTTTTGGTTCTTTTGTTACCATCTGTTACCGCTGCCAGACCTTTTTTACTTCATTTCCGGTAACAATTCTTGTTTTTTGGTTCTTTTGTTACCATCTGTTACCGCTGCCAGACCTTTTTTGCTTCATTTCCGGTAACAATTCTTGTTTTTTGGTTCTTTTGTTACCATCTGTCACCGCTGCCAGACCTTTTTTACTTCAATTCCGGTAACAATTCTTGTTTTTTGGTTCTTTTGTTACCATCTGTTACC
>CADCDW010000062.1 GCA_902800325.1 uncultured Lachnospiraceae bacterium | reverse complement strand
TTTTTTTCTTCAAGTTCACGCATCATTTCTTCCTTAACATCGGACTGTATCTGACTCTTTGCAGTGGTCATGGCTTCATCAACCGTATAGTTTCCGACTACCGATCTTATACTTGAAAGAGCTATATCCTTAAGGATTTCCTCAGGATCATTAGAATTATACAGATATGCAACAGGGTCAGAAACCTTGTATTCCAGATAAAAATCAATATTAAGCAGATTAAAATCCGATGTAATCATAACACCATCCATGCTGTCAGTTATATTTTGACCATCGTTAGCAATAGTATAGCCAACACCGGTTCCGTGTGTTGTCACATCCACCTTCTGAACTTTCTGTATAAAAGGAATCTTAAAATAAAGTCCTGCCGTATTGGTAGTTACCACCTTGCCAAACATAGTTACAACGGCATTTTCCTGTTCATTTACATAATAATAGCTGTCAAATACTGCAATTAAAATTATAATGGCAGCAATCACTATCTTAGCTATTGTAAATGATTTCTTGAGCTTTTTCTTTGCTCCATCGCCTTTACTGTCACCTTTATTTTTTGATTTATCGTCGTCAGCTTCAACATACTCTACGTCGATTATGTCATCATCTTTTTTTGATTTACTCATTATATCCTCCTTTGAATATGCATTTTATGTATATCAGTGAGAACCATTCTCATTGGCACACTTCCATAACCTATAAATATTATAGACTGTATAAAAAATGTGCTTAGCATGGCGTTAAGTACCACGTGCCATGCGAGCACATTTTTTATACAATCACAATTTACAAAAGTGTGTCAATGAGAACTGTTCTCACTGACACACTTATAATTTTTAGCCTCTCTTAAGGAAATCAGGTATCTTGATTCCTCCACCCGCGTTCGGCTGTGGATTTGAAGCTGCAGGCTTAACTGCTGCTGTTGATCCGATATTGCTTGCAGGTTGCGGCTTAATCTGAGTATTAAGCGGTCTAATGTTAGATGCACCTGTTATAGGCTGTCCAGAATATGTAGGAGTCTTAAGCGGCGTAACTGAAACTGAAGCAGGCTTAGCAACTCCAGACTGAGCTGTAGGAATAGAAACCTTAGCCTGTGCAGTATTACCCTCAATACCTGTAGCGATGATTGTGATACATACATCCTCACCCATAACATCATTATCAACTGTACCGAAGATGATATTGGCTCCATCTCCTGCAACCTCAGTAAGATATGTAATAGCATCATAAGCTTCAACGATTCCGATATTACCTGAGAAGTTTACTATGATATCTGTAGCTCCTGAAACTGTAGTTTCAAGTAACGGGCTGTCCATAGCTGACTTAATAGCGTCTACTGCCTTGTTATCTCCACTTGCTCTACCGATACCGATATGAGCAACACCCTTGTCTCTCATAACTGTCTGAATATCTGCAAAGTCAAGGTTGATAAGACCCGGTTTATTGATAAGATCTGTGATACCCTGTACACCCTGTTGAAGGACTTCATCAGCTTTCTTTAAAGCTTCCGGTAAGCTTGTACGCTTATCACATATCTGAAGGAGCTTGTCATTTGGAATAACGATAAGTGTATCAACATTTTCCTTAAGCTTTGCAATACCGTTTACGGCGTTGTTCATACGTGGTTTACCCTCAAACGAGAAAGGCTTTGTTACAACACCTACAGTAAGTATGCCAAGATTTCTTGCTATCTCTGCTACTACCGGAGCAGCACCTGTACCGGTACCACCACCCATACCACAGGTAACAAATACCATGTTGGCATCTTTCATTATATCTGTAATCTCTTCTCTGTTTTCTTCTACTGCACCTGCACCGATTTCAGGCTTAGCTCCCGCACCAAGTCCCTTGGTAAGCTTTTCGCCGATCTGAATCTTTGTAGTTGCTCTGCTTTGTGATAAAATCTGCTTATCAGTGTTGATAGCTATAAGCTCGACACCTTCCACATTCTCATCGATCATTCTGTTAACTGCGTTGTTACCTGCACCACCTACACCAATAACCAGAATTCTTGCAGGGGTCTTTTCATCGTTTGACTTTATTTCAAGCAAGGTTCTTTCCTCCTTAATAAAAATTTCACTTTTTTACCCTATGTAACAGGGCAAACTTACCCACATTGTTACAATATTACTCATATAATATAATTTTTTCGAGAAATAATCAATACTTTTTTGCGTTTTTTCTTGCTAATTCTCTATTTTTTCTTACTAAAACTTGCTGTTGAATCATTAGAATCAAAATCTTTCATATAAAGCGTTCCTTCCATTCCTTCCAGATTTTCCAAAATGCTTCCAAGATTCAT
The DNA here is from genome assembly GCA_902800325.1 of uncultured Lachnospiraceae bacterium. Lineage (GTDB taxonomy): Bacteria > Bacillota > Clostridia > Lachnospirales > Lachnospiraceae > Coprococcus_C. Next base: position 14,515 of record CADCDW010000062.1, on the reverse strand, counting down.
CATCTGTATAGCCAGATTATCCCCCTTTCCGAGTTCTATCGTTATCCCATTGTGCATAAGGACTATTTCATTCTCAGCCGTAAATTTTATACCATCTATATCTAGCTCATATTTATCTATAAGCTGAGTAATCGAAAGAATAGACTTAAATTTATTTTCATTATCAATCGGGAGCTTCTTTCCCATCTCCCATTCTTTAAAATTAAGTCCTCTGATACATGGTACACCCTCTATAATCTCCTGTGAAGATTCAAGGACTATACCATCCTTATCAAAATACACATAACCGTCCATGTACTCAACACATCCGGCCACCGACTTTTCATACACTGTAACAGTTATCTCATTTTTTGAATCATAATCTATATCTATCTTGGCAACAAAAGGTATGTCTCCGATTGGTTTTATCTTATTTTGAAAATAAAGTGTAATCGTATTGTTGAGATAACTTCTGCTTCTTACCGTATCGATTATCACCTGCTCATCTACCTTTGAGCAGCCTATCACATTTATATTAATAATTTTAAATGTACTGAAGTATACAAATGCACTTATAAATATTATCAGTACCGCCAAAAGCACATACCTTTTTTTCATATGCATTATCCTCTTTTATTCCGTCAGACTCATCTGCCTTGAAACACTTAATACCAATCCAACCTCTGCCAGCATAAAGACCAGTGAAGTACCGCCATAACTTATAAACGGAAGTGTTACACCGGTAGGGGGAATCGTGTTGGTAACAACGCCTATATTTACAATAAGCTGAACTGCTATATGCGTGATAACACCGGTAATTATAAATCCGCCAAAACTGTCAACAGATCCGTCTGCTATAAACTTAAATCTAAATATCAGCATGACAAAAAGTCCGATTACCAATAGTGCCCCAAATAACCCAAGCTCTTCACATACAACAGAAAAAATCATGTCATTGTGCGACTCCGGAAGAAATCCAAGTTTTTGAATACTGTTACCGAGTCCTCTTCCAAAAAATCCACCTGAACCTATAGCATAAAGTGACTGTAATGTCTGGAAACCTTTATCACTTGTCTCAGGATTACGCCATGCTTCAAAACGATCTCCTCTATATCCAACAGTAAGTACAAGAATCGCTGCAGCTGCCACACCTATCAGGCCAAGAACTATTAAATTAAAAAGCTTAGGACTGGCAACAAACAAAATTGCAACAACAATTGCAAAACACACAATTGCAGTACTCAGGTTTTCTACAGCTATAAGTCCGATACAAATAACCGGCAAGGCAACTATTTTAAATATACCTGCTATCGAATTCAAATATTTTGACTTTTTGACACATGCATCCGCCATATAGATAATTATAAACGGTTTTGCTATCTCGGAAGGTTGCAATTGCATGGAGCCTATCTGAATCCATCTCGTTGCACCGTGACTGGCTCTACCCAAAACCAAAACATAAGCCAAAAGAGCTATAGCTATATACATAAGTATTACAGAAAGATTAGATAGGTACTTATAATTAACTCTCGATATTACATACATTGCAAAAAAACCAATTGCAGCGAAAATCCCCTGTCTTACCATAAAATATGTGCCCGGATATCCGCTTGTTATAGCCCTGTACGAGCTTGAACTATAAACCATCATCAGCCCAAAAAGGACAATAACAAAGGTTAAAAATATAGTCTGAAAATCTGTAAATCCACCCTTAATCCAAAAACTGTTTTTAGTTGTCCTTCTGGCTTTTCCCACTTAAATCAACTCCTAAATATTCCTATAAACCCTAAAAATAAATTTTATATAATAAAAACCAATTATAAATCAGTAAAAATAAATCTACTCATCTTCACCTTCGAGACCCATTACATAGTCTCTGAAGATATCTCCTCTTTGCTCATAACTTTTAAACATACCCCAGCTTGCACATGCCGGCGAAAGCAATACCGCATCACCCGGTCTTGCATTTTTATAGCAAAAATCAATAGCCTCTTCCAAAGTATCCATAAATACCAGACTGTTAAAACCATGATTCTTCGCACAGGTTGCTATAGTCTTAGCTGTCTGACCTATAAGCACAAGATATTTTACCTTGTTTTCAAAAGCTTCTATCCAATCATCAAAAGGTACACCCTTATCATAACCACCGCCTATAAGAAATGTAGTGGTTGTCATCGCCTTAATTCCCTTTATGGCTGCATCAGGATTTGTACCCTTGGAATCATTATAATATTTGACTCCGTTTACGGTTCTCACATATTCTATTCTATGCGCTACTCCCTTAAATTCAGTACACACCTTTCTTATTATGTCCGCAGGCACTCCTGCATAATAAGTAATAGCTACGGCCGCAAGAATATTTTCGACATTATGTGTACCGAGCAGGTTTATATCTTTAAGTGAAAGAATCTTTGTAATAACATTATCCTTTTTTATTACAACATCATCCATATCAACATATACGCCTTCATCAAGATGCGTAAGTCTGCTGAAAAATATGACATTTACATTGTCAACATCTGCTCTTTTTAAAGTCTCGGGATCATCATAGTTAAGAACCATATAATCGTCCTTTGTCTGCTTGTTAGCTATAGCCATCTTACATGCAGCATAATTTTCAAAGGTGTGATGTCTGTCAAGATGATCGGGAGTTATATTAAGACATGCACTGATATGAGGCTTAAAGGTCTCAACTGTTTCAAGCTGGAAACTGCTTATCTCGGCAACGGTTACTGAGCTTTCAGTTGTCTTATCCGCCAGATCAGTATATGGTATGCCTATATTTCCCACAACAAATGTTTCATTATTATATGCTTTCATTATCTCACCCACAAGTGTTGTGGTAGTTGTCTTACCATTGGTACCGGTTATAGCAATCACAGTACCCTGTTCATACATATAGGCAAGCTCAATCTCACTTAACACGCGGACACCAAGGTTTTTCACTCTCTTGACAAAACCGTTGTCAGTAGGTATGCCCGGACTTACAACCATATAATCACAGGCTTTAATCTGTTCATCCGTTATACTTCCTAAAATAGTATCAATATTTTCCTTAAAAGGTGCATCCGCAAATTTATCCAAAACGATTTCGCTGGTCAGCTCACCTTTCATATTTTCATCATAAAGAATAACCTCCCTGCCGTTTCTTGCAAGAAGTTTCGATGCTGCTACACCACTTTTTCCGGCTCCTGCCACAAGTACCTTTTTATCCATAGCACATTCTCCTCATTCATCATCTTAATAAACAATTTATAAACCACATAACAAGTTTACATATCAAAGCATATAAACTCATAATATAAAACTACAAAGCCAAAATACCTATAAAACAAAGTATTGCTGTTACAATTGCAAATATGGAAACAACCTTGGTTTCCGGCCACCCGCTAAGTTCAAAATGGTGATGTATAGGTGCCATCTTGAATACTCTTTTTCCTGTAAGCTTATATGAAGTAACCTGGATAATAACAGATAAAACCTCAGCAAAGTATATAAACGCTACTAAGAGTATGATAAGCGGCATCTGAAGTACAAATGCAACCGATGCAACAAATCCGCCAAGCGCAAGTGAACCTGTATCACCCATGAACACTCTTGCAGGATATACATTATATACCAAAAAACCAAGCAAGCTTCCCACAACCGCGCATGTTATAGGCGCAACCTTTGAACCAAGTCCTATAGCTGCTATCGTAAAAAACGTTGCTATAAGAACTGTTACAGATGAAGCAAGACCATCAAGACCATCTGTAAAATTTGCTCCGTTTACAGTTCCAAGCATAACAAAGAACAAAAACGGATAAAATACCCATCCCATATCAACCGACTTATTGACAAACGGAATAATCATGGTAGTCCCAAGATCGGTATGTGCGCTTATATAATACGCAAATATACCGGTTATCACAAACTGACCAAGCATCTTCTGCCATGCTCGAAGTCCCATAGAACGCTTCATAACAACTTTAATATAATCATCCAGAAAACCTATAAGTCCAAAACCAAGTGTTGAAAATAAAACCGGTATTATCTGAGGATAATCTTTTATATAAAATAATGATGTTATAACAATACTAAATAAAATTATAAGTCCACCCATAGTTGGTGTACCCGCTTTTTTTAGGTGGCTCTCCGGTCCTTCGTCTCTTACAAACTGTCCGAATTTAAGTTTCTTTAAAAAAGGAATAAAAATAGGGCTTAAAATAACACTTGTAAAAAAAGCAATCAGTATCGGTACTATAACATCATATTTATTCATTTCTCAGTCTCCTTCACTTTCTTCAACTTCTTCTCTTTCGATTCCAAGATAAGGAAGTATATTGCTATATATATCTCCAACCACCGGTGCAGCTATCGTTCCTCCGTAATATATGCCCTCCGGCTCGTCTATCAGTATCAAGGTAAGTACTGTAGGATTTTGTGCCGGTGAAAATCCTATAAAGGAGGATATGTATTTGTTACTGCTACGTGGAAGTTTCTCACTTGTTGCAGTCTTACCGCCTATGGAATAGCCGGAAAGGTAAGCATTTTTACCTGATCCCTCCGATATGACCGCCTCAAGCAGGTACTTCATAGTTTCAGAGGTTTCCTTATTTATAACATCTTCTTTACTGTTATATTTTAATTCACTGATTACATTGTTATTATAATCGGTAATGTATTTTCCAAAATGTGGAGTAACCAGAGTTCCTCCGTTTACAACCGCCGACACAGTTCTCATAAGCTGAAGCGGTGTAATCTGAAATGACTGTCCAAAGGACATGGTAGCAAGCTCGACTTCACCTACATTTTCAAGCTTATGAAATATCGAACCCGCTTCTCCCGGAAGGTCAACTCCGGTCTTTTCAAAAAGTCCGAGTTTTTTCAGATTTTTATAAAATCTCTCTGCACCAACTCTTGCTCCAACTTCCATAAAAACAGGATTGCACGAGTTCATAATGCCCTGTTTAAAGGTTTCAGCTCCATGACCCACAGTTTTATGGCATTTGATTCTTCTGTCTCCAACCAGCTTGTAGCCCGGACAGTAAAATGTATCATCTATATTTACAACTCCTTCCTCAAGGGCCGAAGTTGCAGTCACTATCTTAAAAGTTGAGCCCGGTTCATAGGTATCATTTATGCAGAAATTTCTCCACATATTATTTAAATCATCCTGTGTGACATCTGATTCTTCTTTATCATCTCTGTTATATACAAAGGGTTCGTTTAAATTATACTCCGGCACGTCAGCCAAACCGTATATCTCACCATTTTGAGGATTCATAACTATGACGCAGACACGGTTAGCATTTTTTTCCTGCATAACCTTCATCGCAACCTGCTCGATGTACATCTGTATATTAACATCCAAAGTAAGTACCAGATTATCTCCGGGAACAGGTTCAACTCTTTCTTCAGCCGCACCTGCTATCTCTATCCCCTTGGCATCGGTCAGAGTATTGATGCTTCCATTTGTACCCATAAGAACATCATCATAAAAAACCTCTATACCCACAATACCCTGATTGTCAGCTCCTGTGAAACCTATAACCTTGGATGCAAGCTGTTCATAAGGATAATACCTTTTGTAGTCATCGTCAACCATTACTCCATCAAGGTCAAGGTCGCGGATTTCATCCGCAACGTCTTTTGTAACGTTACTTTTTATCTTCTCTCTCGATGAAACCTTCTCGACCTTTTTTCTTATAACAGACTCGTCCATATCAAGTCTCTGTGAAAGTTCCTTAATTACGGTCTCTTCGTCTGTTATCTGGCTGTGTATGACAGATATGGAGCAGACTGCTTTGTTATCTGCGATAACAACTCCGTTCCTGTCATATATAAGTCCCCGGGGTGCTTTAATGCTACGTTCTCTCTCCTGTAATGCAATTGCTTTTTCTCCATAATATGCAGACCTAAAAATCATTATATAAAACAGTCTTGCCACCATTACGGAAACCATAAGCATCGCAATTACAAAAAATTGTAATAATCTTAGCTTATTATGATGTGTAAAAATCTCCATACACATACACCGGATAATTTCTTTATTTAATTTTATTTATATTTACCGGTTTGTATAACCTGTAATATCAAATTATTGGGTAGGCTCCGGAACTGCATTTTCAGTTGTCGCACCCTGTTGATTGTCTGCACCGGCTTCTGTATTTTCACCTGTTGGCTCTGTTCCTTCTGTAGTATTATTTTCTTCAACATAAGGATTGTCACTTCCACCTGCCACATCATTTTCCGGTGCATCACCTTCATAAATCGACTCAGCAGGTTCATCCTCAGCATCTATCAAATCAAGGTCATAATTATCATTTGTCTTATATATATTCATATACGGAAAAAGCTCTGTAGCTATATCTGCAAATATAAATGATGAAGCCGCACTTGAACCCTGATCTTCAACATTCGGCTCATCAACCACCACGTAAACCACAACCTGAGGATTATCTATCGGTGCAAAGCCTATAAATGATATAATATATTTGCCGTTTCCACGAGGAAGCTTTTCAGCCGTACCGGTTTTACCGCCTATAGTATAGCCTTCCACGGAAGCTCTTTTACCGGTTCCGTTTTCGACAACGCCAAAAAGCTCATCTCTCATAATAGCTGATGTTTCTTCTGAAATTGTTCTTCTGACAAGAACATTATCCATGTTATCGATTATATTTCCGTTTTCATCTTCTATTCTTTGAACCACTCTCGGCTGATAATAATATCCGCCGTTTATAACCGAACAAAATGCTGTTCCTATCTGTATCATGGAAGCACAAACGCCCTGTCCAAATGAAGAAGTAGCAAGCTCCGTTATATGAAGGTTATCCGCATGATATACAATAGTGCTAAGACCTGCATTGGACGGTTCTCCGGGAAGGTCAACATTGGTTCTTTGTCCAAATCCGAAAAGAATCTGATACTTATCAAACTTATCTGCACCTTCTCTTGCTGATATCTGCATAAGTGCATCATTACACGAGTTAGCCAGTGCACCCGCCACATCAACCATACCATGTCCACCATTTTTATATGCATGACACTTTATATAAAATATATCTTTTTGCTCACCGCCATCGCAGTAAAATGTATCCTCAGGTTTAATTACGCCTTCTTCCAATGCTCCCGCTATGGTAAATGTCTTGTAAGTTGAACCCGGTTCAAACACATCACTGACCACAAAATTTCTCCATACTTCATTTAAAGCATTTACCCTGTCTTCATCTGTACAGTTTTGTTCAAAATCTTCAAAACTTGTATATGGTGATTCAGGATCTATATTCTCAAATTGATATCTTACAGTTTCAAGATTTTGAGCATCGTTTGGATCAAACGAATGCGAATTATATAACGCAAGGATATTGCAGGTACTCGGGTCCATAACAAGAACCGACACATTTTTTGCACCTTCTTCGGTCATATACGCATCAACTTTTTCCTGTATTATCTTTTGGATATTGGCATCTATGCTTGTAACAAGATTATACCCATTTACAGGCGCTTCAACCGTATCAGTAAGACCATATTCTTCATTGAGATATGTGTACTCTCTTCCGTTTGAACCATTTAATTCTTCGTTGTAATACTGTTCTATGCCATACTGCCCTACATTTCCACTTACAGTATAACCAAGCAGGTGGCAGGCGAGATTGCCATTGGGATAAACCCTAATATACTCTTCTTCAAAGTATACACCCCTGACATTTCTTCCCTCATCAGTTTTACAAAAATCCTTAAAACTTTTTACAAGTTCATAATCCTGTTTTTTCTTAGTAACTTTATAATAAGAATTCGGATCAGCCAGAGCCTCTGCAAGTTCTTCATCAGTAAATCCAAAATACTCCTTTAATGCGTTGACTGTCGGTTCATAATAAACCCCATCATTATCAAGTATATTCTTTGGTTCAAGGATAATATTATAAACCTTTTTGCTGGTTGCAAGAACAGTTCCGTTTGAATCGATTATATCGCCACGTTTAAAAGGTATGGCAGTGCTTGAATACCCCTGCTGGGACAAAACCTTCTGTTCATAAACCTTGCCCTTATTAACATTTATTTTTATGATATTGACTATAAGCACAACAAAAGCTGCCAGTGCAAAACCTATTACAACCAGCAGTCTTTTTTTCATCCTTGATAGAAATTTGTAATTTTTTTTCTTTTTACCCTGTTTAACATTTACTTGAGCCACGATAATTACCTCGCATATAAATCCTTTTCATAAAGCAGGCATTTTAATCGCCTGTTCGGATTTATCAAGCTTACTCAGGAATATCCTGATATTGCTTTACATAATCTTCATTTGCACTTTCGTAATATACAATCTGTCCCTTCTTGGCATATACCATACCAAGCTCATTTGTAGCCACATCATATATCTGGTCAAGACTATACATGCTCTCCAGAGAAAGCTTAAGTGCCGCATTATCATCTTCAATGGATTCGAGTTCACTTTCCAATGCATTGATATTGGTCTTTTTCTCATTTATCGATGCTTCCATATGAAGCATAAATACACATGCAGCTATGATGATAAATACAGACGCCATAACAAACAAAGTGTATCTCATATCAAATGCAAGTGCTCTGTCAGCCTTTGCCGAAATTCTCTTTTGTTCTTCTGAATCAGCCTTTCTTTGCGGTGCTCTCTGCGGTGTTCTCGCAGGATTTCTTCTCGGTCTTTCCGTTACCTCAGGCACATGTCTTACCTTTCTAACGGTACTTCCATCGATATAGTACCTTTCTCTTACTCTTTCACTCATAACTAATCCTCTCCCTAATACTAATCATTCAAGCTTTAAACACGTTCAAACACTCTTAGCTTTGAACTTTTTGCTCTTTTGTTATCTTCTATCTCTTCTTCAGACGGTACAATCGGCTTTCTTGTAACAACTTTTCCCGTCGGTTTTTTGCCGCATACACATACCGGGAAATCCGGCGGACAAGTACACGGATTCATATTTTTTCTAAATATATTTTTAACAATTCTATCCTCTAAAGAATGAAATGTTATAATCGAAAGTCTTCCCTTTGGATTTAAAAGTTCTATCATTGTATCAAGCGAATTTTCAAGAACAGTAAGTTCGTGATTAAGCTCAATTCTTATCGCCTGATATGTCTTCTTGGACGGATGTCCTGTGTGTTCTCTCATTTTAGCCGGAATCGCAGCTTTGATTATTTCATTTAGCTCACCAGTAGTTTCTATCGGCTTTTCATTTCTCGCTCTGACTATATGCTTAGCGATATTCTTTGCAAACTGTTCCTCGCCATAATCTTTTATAACTCTGAAAAGCTCCATCTCCGAATAATCATTTACGATATCTCTTGCAGTCATGCTGCTGTCTCTATCCATCCTCATATCAAGAGGTACATCCTCACGATAGGTAAATCCCCTTTGGGGATTGTCCAACTGATAGGAAGAAACCCCAAGATCAAGTACTATGCCGTCCACTTTGTTAATTCCAAGATTATTTAAAACACTTTTTATGTTGTTATAATTACTGTGAACAAGACTAATTTTAGATTTGAACTCTTCTAATCTTTTCGATGCCGCTTCTATGGCATCTGTATCCTGATCTATGCCGATAAGCCTTCCTTTGGCACCAAGCTTTCTGCAGATTTCGTATGAATGTCCACCACCACCCAGGGTACCGTCTACATATATACCGTCAGGTTTGATATTGAGACTTTCGATAGTCTCATTTAGAAGAACTGATTTATGCTTAAATTCCATCTGCACTTTCCCTATATCCATCCTGCAAGCTAACGCTTCATAATTAATAATCTGCTTTTCAGCGTGCTTGCCCGTCAACTTATCGTCAAAAACCATCCCTGTTTTACAGTCGTATGTTTATCACTTTTGTTCTTTAGATGCCGTACTTCTCACTTACATCTGCAGAGATATCATCGATATCACCTTCGTCAAAGTCGTTGTTTTCATTCCATCTTTCAACATTCCAGATTTCAGCCACTGCTCCGTTACCAACCATAACAACTTCTTTATCAATACCTGCCCACTCTCTGAGTGCCTGCGGAATTACGATACGGGAATTACTATCCAATTCGCAATCACACGCTGACCCCTGAAAGAATCTTTTAAACTTTCTGGCATCCTTGTCAGACAAAGGAAGCGAATTGAGCTTGTCCGAAAACTTCTCCCACTCCTCGGCAGGGTAAGCATAGATATTTTTATCCATACCTTTACAAAGCACAAAACTACTGCCAAGACCATCTCTTAATCTTGCCGGTATAATTAATCTGCCCTTTGCATCCAGACTATGATTCGATTGTCCTTTCATACCCCTGGTCATCTGACTGCCTGTCCTTCCTTGTCATCTTTGGTTACGTCTATCTCATGATCTGCGATATATCGGCAAATGTCCTTTATGGGAAATGATTGTCATTTACTACCACTTCGCACCACATTTGCACCCACTTCACAACCACTTTGATTTATTTTATAACAAGAAAAAAAGAAATGCAATACAAAAATCGCATTTCTTTTTCCAAAACCACGTAAAATATTCACAAAACGTATGTTTGTTTTTTATGAATTTTTACCAGTACTTTCTTTCATATATTCCATTCTCTTCTTTACAATAATGATAGATGCAACCACTACACATATCGCTGCAATAAGCTGTGATACCCTCATACTCAAACCAAACACCATAAGCGAATCGGTACGAAGCCCCTCTATCCATACTCTTCCAAGTCCATAACCCCAGAGATAGAGAAGTCCCATCTCACCATCAAACTTCTTATGCTTTCTATAGATAAGGAGAAATATAAGCAGTGCAAGATTCCATAACCCTTCATATAAAAATGTAGGATGAACACTTATCCAGTGCATTATATTTTCACCCTGACCATAGGTAACTATGTTATTGACCATAGCATCTGATATAACTCCACTATCCCTTAAATTACTAAAGCTTCCGTTTTTTATAAAATAATCTGTAGGAATCTGCATGGCAAAAAGCGAATCAGTGTACTCACCGAAGGCCTCTCTGTTAAAGAAATTCCCCCATCTTCCGAGTATCTGTCCGAGTAAAAGACCTATGGAAATAGTATCTGCCAGCACAAGGAAATTAATCTTCTTTTTCCTGCAAAAGATAATAGCAGTGATAACTCCTGCTATGATACCGCCATAGATTGCAAGACCGCCGTTTCTTATGTTTATCAAATCAACAATTGTCTTTCCTAAACTCTTACCCTTTTTGAAATACTCACCCGAATTAAACAAAATGTAATATAATCTTGCACCAAGTATCGCAGGGATAACCAGCCAAAGGAAGAAATCAAGATAAATTTCTGTATCCTGCTTTGTCCTTTTTGCTTCACTTACCACAAGAAAATAAGCAAGCAGAAATCCTACGCCTATGATAAGTCCGTAAAATTTTATCTCAAATCCAAAAATCGAAAAGCCATCTTTTAAATTATGAAAGGTTATTCCAAGATGTGGAAATCTTATATCATACATTTCTTATCCTCACTTTTATAATTCATATATACTTTTATATATCGTTAGTGCAACTATAATTTAAAAGTCATATTATGATGCAGGTGTCAAAGCACCTTTTGCCATCATATTTATACGTTAAATTTAAAAAGTATTACATCTCCATCCTGAACCACATATTCCTTGCCTTCCTGTCTTACGAGTCCCTTTTCCTTAGCCGCAAGCATGCTTCCGGCATTCATAAGATCATCATAAGCAACGACCTCAGCCTTGATAAAGCCTCTCTCGAAGTCTGTATGTATCTTACCTGCTGCCTGTGGCGCCTTGGTTCCCTTTGTTATGGTCCATGCTCTTGTCTCATCCTCACCTGAAGTAAGATAACTGATAAGTCCAAGAAGCGAATAGCTTGCTTTAATAAGTTTATCAAGTCCGGATTCCTTTACTCCAAGTTCTTCAAGAAACATAGCCTTCTCATCATCATCAAGCTCGGAAATCTCCTGCTCAATCTGGGCACATACGGCAAATACCTCACTGCCCATCTTGGCAGCATATTCTCTTACCTTCTTAACATATTCATTGGAAGCACCATCATCAGCAAGGTCATCCTCTGAAACATTTGCCGCATATATAACCGGCTTACCTGTAAGAAGATTATATTCCTTTATCCACTTTTGTTCATCCTCGTCATCGGTAGTAAAGGATATCGCAAGATTGCCACCTTCAAGATGCTCCTTTAATCTCTTTTCCATATCGAGCTCTTTTGCAAGTTCTTTATTATTATTTGCGCCTCTTGTATTCTTAGCAATTCTTCTGTCCAGAACTTCAATATCAGCAAATATAAGTTCAAGATTAATTGTCTCGATATCTCTTACCGGATCAACCGAACCATCTACATGTATTACATTAGTATCTTCAAAACATCTTACAACATGCACGATTGCATCTGTTTCTCTTATATTTGCAAGGAACTGGTTTCCAAGGCCTTCACCCTTTGATGCGCCTTTAACAAGTCCCGCTATATCAACAAACTCTATAACCGCAGGTGTAGTCTTGGCCGAATTATACATCTTGGTCAATTCATCAAGTCTTTTATCCGGTACAGGTACAACACCTACATTTGGATCTATAGTACAAAACGGATAATTGGCAGACTCTGCCCCCGCCTTTGTAAGTGAATTAAATAAGGTACTCTTGCCTACATTAGGGAGCCCCACTATGCCTAATTTCATTTTATATATTTCCTCCATTAGAATGCTTTATTTTACTTGATTTTTTGAAGTGAATGTTTTATTACTGTGCCATTTACTGTGCCACAGCAAACAACAATTTACTAAATAACATTTAACGCACTTGCAACCAAATCAATTTCTTTCTTCTTTTCATCCTCTGTAGTTGTCACATACAGATTCATAGTTATACCGATATTTGAATGTCCGAGTATCTTCTGCAGGGTCTTTGGCTTCATTCCACCCTCAATACACCTTGTTGCAAATGTATGTCTAAGCACATGCATAGAAAAGTGTTCTATCTCTGCTTTATCGCAAATCTTAAAAAGTCCTGTGTCATATGTACTATTCTTTATCGGTGTTCCTTTCCTGCAAAGAAATACATATTCACTCCATTCAATCGGCACAACTTTTATTTCGCTATTCTTTTTTCTTTGATTCTTAAGAATTCTTAATGCTTCATCGGTTAGAGGTATCGTTCTGTAACCCGATTTAGTTTTAGGCTCTCCGGCTCGCCACTCTTTGAACGAATGTCTGTACTCCATAGTACGCTTTATTTTCATTATGCCCATATCAAAATCAATATCACTCCACTTAAGCCCTACAAGCTCTCCTGTACGCAAACCGGTCTGTAATATAAATCTATATTGATTTTCATAGCTATGTCCCGTTGCAAATTGAAGAAACCTCTTTTGAACGTTAATTTCTAAAGCGTGTTTTGACTCTGATGGTTTTCCCATATCACTTTTAACGGATTTCTTGCAAGGATTCTTTTGTATTACCTCATTCTCATATGCAAAATCCAACATATTATAAAGAGCTATACGAGTCTGATACATGGTTGATGTTTTATATCCTTCATCTGCCATATCCGTAAAAATTTTTTGGCAATGTATCGGTTTAACATCATTAAGGAGCATATTACCTATAACAGGCTTAATATTCCGATTATATCGTTCTTTGTAATTTCGCACAGTATTAGATCTTACCGTCTTTTCTTTAATCGAAATCCAATACTCATACCATGCGTCTACAAGCATATAGTTTGCTTCCGTAATCAAACTATGTTCGTTAGTATACTTAGCTTGCTCAAGCCATTTTCTGCACTCCTGAAGATCTTTAAACCTTTTTGTTATTCTTTTGCCAATCTTATCTACAAATCTTGCACAATAAAATCCGTCTTTTTGCTGGTATATACCATCTCCGATTTCTTTGCCTTTTAAATTCTTACCCATAATCTCACTCCTTTCCTTTGTCAGAAAGAAGTTTCATACAGCAAAAGATATTATATCATAACAAAACTTCATTTCCAACACTTAAATTTCATTATTCCTTGAAATGAATTCCAAGAATTCCTTGCGTTTTACAAGTTTCTTTTTACCCACATATAAGACAAATGGACATCTTGGTCTTTTTAACAATTCACTCAATTTATTTTTACCTATATTGCTAAACTCAGCCGCCTCATCAATAGTCAAAGTACACTTCTCCCATATAGGCACCTTATCAATAGTCGATTCGTCTATATTAGTCTTACGATATATTAAATCATTCATACCTTCACCTCTCTATAAAAAATCATCAATTAATCTTATCAAAATAATTATATAAATAAAGTTTCGTATATTCATTATATTTGAAGTATGAATTTTGTCGGGAATGTCTTTTTTAGTTAATTTTCTGTAATTTTGAATTTTTATAACAGCGAAAAATATCATTTTTACAAAATTGTTTTTTCACAGAGCAAGTTTCTCACCGTCGGACAATGAATAATCCGGGGTGAAATACATCACTTGTCCGGCGTATGGAAATCGCAAATCTGCTTTATTGGAAATCGTGTTTCCGCTAAAAAGGAAATCGCTTT
>CADCDW010000061.1 GCA_902800325.1 uncultured Lachnospiraceae bacterium | reverse complement strand
GCAGACAGTTGAGAGCAATCCGCAGCGGTGTCCCATTTTGCGGAACATGTCGAACAGCAGGGTAGCAATGGTAGTCTTGCCGTTGGTACCTGTTACGCCTATCAGTTTCAGTTTGTCCGACGGATTGCCATAGAACATTGTTGCAACATGCCCAACTGCATCCTGCGTAGATGCCACCTTTATGTAAGTAACGTTTTCTTTCTGTTCTTCGGGCGTGTCTTCGCAGACAATGGCAACGGCACCCTGTTCCTCTGCCTTGCCTATAAAGCGGTGTCCGTCGACCTGTGTTCCGCGCATAGCCACAAACAGATGACCGTCTGAAACCTGCCGTGAGTCGATGTCAACACCGGTAATTTCTTTGTCGGTGCTTCCTTTTACCGCCAATGTCTTTATGTTTTTTATCAATTCTTTTAGTGTCATGGCTTTGCTCTATTTATCTTATATAATATTATTAATGTACGCGCGTTAAGTTATAATGTCATGTTTCCGTTCTGCGTTCAGTTCATCTGAAGTGTGCAGACGTCTCCTTTCTTTATTTTGTGTCCGGCTGGCAGGCTCTGTGAGCTAACCTTTCCTCTGCCTGCCAGTTTCACCTTGACGCCTCTGCTCTCTATTGCGTAGACGGCATCGCGTGCTCCCATGCCTATCACGTTTGGCATTAACTGCGATGCGTAGACGGGTTCTTTCTTCAATGCCATTGTTTTTCCTGACGCTGGCTGTACCGTTCCCCATATCGGTTTTCCAGTGGCATACCTCCCGTTCCATCCTCCGCTGGTGCTGTAGCCCAACTTAGAAAGCACATAGTCGGCAGCGAGCATATTTCCGAACTTCACTTCCGGCATTATCACATCCAGTGGCTCGTCAGAGTTAATGATTTTTCTCTTTATGCTCTGAGCCATTATTCCTTCTGCTATTCTGCGCACTACGACGCCACTGTGCTTGCCTCCCGATGCCGGAAGTCCGCTTTTCTGTATGCATACGATGCAGCTGTAGCGTGGGTCTTCGTACGGGAAATATCCTGCAAAGCTGATGCTTCTTCAAGGCTTTCAATTTCCTCATCGCTTGCATCTCCCTTTATCATCTTCACAAAGGTGTCGACAAGCTTTATAGCATCATCTTTTTTCTTTCCGATGACCATGCCAAGCATAATATCCGCAGACGCCTGTGATATAGCGCATCCATCTCCTATAAATGCTCCGTCTTCAATAACGTCGCCATCCATCTTAAGCTTTAGCCATACGTCGTCACCACAACTTGGATTAACTCCTTCAAGCACGATATCAGCATCCTCAAGGTCAAATTTGAACTCCGGATGTATGTTGTGTTCTGTTAATATTTCATTATAAAAGCTTCTATTTTCCATATCCCATACGCTCCCTGACAGTTGCTATACTCTCTAAAAATCTATCTATTTCTTCCTCGGTATTATAAAACATAAAGCTTGCTCGTGTCGTAGAATTGACACCAAGATACTGTAAAAGAGGCTGTGCACAATGATGGCCTGCACGAACAGCTATGCCGTCCGCTATAAGAACCTCGCTTACATCATGAGGATGCACATCATCAATTTTAAATGTCAGGATACCGGTATGATTTTTGGCTTTATCCGATCCATATACCGTTATATGTGGTATTTTAATCATACCGTCTAACGCACGTTTTGTAAGCATAAGTTCGCGTTCCTGCATATATTCATAACCGATTTTATTCATAAATTTTATAGCTGCATCAAGTCCTGCTGCCCCTGCAGCATTTACTGTTCCGGCCTCAAATTTATGCGGAAGCTCTGCATATACCGCATCATAACGCGAAACAGAATCTATCATTTCTCCACCTGTTAAAAAAGGAGGCATCTTATCAAGTATTTCTTCCTTGCCGTATAGCACACCTATGCCCATAGGTCCAAACATCTTATGCCCTGAAAATGCAAAGAAATCAACATCCATTTCCTTAACATCTATCTTTATATGTGGAGTTGACTGCGCTCCGTCTACAACTATAACAGCACCTTTTTCATGTGCAAGTTTTGCTATTTCTTTAACAGGATTCTCATATCCCAAAACATTTGAAACATGTGTAATCGCAACAATCTTCGTTTTCTCATTTATGAGTGCCTTTATCTTTTCAAGATCTACGCTTCCATCATTTTCGCACTCTATAAACTTAAGTTTTGCACCTGTTTTCCTTGTTACCATCTGCCACGGAAGCAGATTACTATGATGCTCCATTATCGAAACAAGAACCTCATCACCCTCACCGACATAAGAAAGGCCATAGCTATACGCCACAAGATTGATACTTTCAGAAGTGTTTCTGGTAAATACTATTTCAGAAGAAGAATCTGCGTTTATAAACTTTCTTACACTCTTTCTTGCATTTTCATATATATCTGTCGCTTCCACACTAAGAGGATATGAACCACGCAGAGGATTCGCATTATGTTTTTCATAAAGCTCCATTTCGGCATCTATAACACACTTAGGTCTCTGCGATGTAGCTGCATTATCAAGATATGCAAAAGGAAGAACCTCTCCGGATTTCATATTTTCAAATATCGGAAATTCTTTTCTTATTTCATGTATATCAGGCATAGCCGTACACCTCCTGTAATAATTTCATCATACTATTTGCCAAGTACATCTTTTAAAATGTCTTCTATAATTTCTTTTACCTTTTCATTTTCTATCAATCCGGATAGTCTTTCTATAGAAGCTCTTGCCATAATATCCTCAGCCACAGCCTTATCTATACCCCTTGACTCAAAGTAAAATAATGTTTCTTCATCAAGTTCACCTATGGAAGCCCCATGCGTACCCGATACGTTTTCTTCAGAACAAAGTATAACAGGTACGGTTTTATTGACAACATCATCACCGAGCATAAGTACAGTCTCGGTCTCGGCACCTGTCGAATTAGATGAGCCGGTTTTAAAATC
The DNA here is from genome assembly GCA_902800325.1 of uncultured Lachnospiraceae bacterium. GTDB lineage: Bacteria > Bacillota > Clostridia > Lachnospirales > Lachnospiraceae > Coprococcus_C. The sequence continues at coordinate 14,045 of CADCDW010000061.1, read as the reverse complement.
AATGGTTCCTCTGAATATCTTATGAGCACTATCTCTGAGAGCACCATTGGCAGTTATCTCACAATTGGTTTTTTTGCCTATATGATTAACAATTATATTATAATCAAAAATATCATTACCCTGTGCCAGATAGCCCATATCATATCGGAAATCCGACTTATCTCCTACAAGGTCAACCTTTACATTTGAATAAATCTTACCTTCTTTTTTATCATCCTTTAAACGCTTCATACCTGTAAACATATGAATCAGTTCAAACTCTCCGCCTTCATCACAGGTGGTGTCTATATCGCTGTAGATAGTGTTATCCCCCACCTTACACAGTTCTATAAGCTTCAACTTTGCATTTTTGCCAATCTTAATATCAAAGTATAACCTCATATTGTATGACATATCCAGCCTGGTAATAAGAGTCATTTCACTGCCTTCTGCAGCATTTATAACAATTCTGTCATGATTGAATTCCGACTTTATATCGCTATAGCTTATTATAACATCCTCATACTTTCTGCCCGCATTCAGTGTAAATGCTTTCTCTCCAAGTAAACTCTCACCATTTTTATTCCATGAAAGTTCAGCCGAATTTACGCCAAGCCAATACCATGTTTTTGCCGGCATTGCATTGATGTCCATAATATCAATAGCATTATCTTTATTGTTTTTACTTGATTTACTTTCCAATTCCGTCATTTACATCTCCTCCAAAAACTGATTATCAGCCTATACTTCCCTTCATTTCAAGTCGAATGAGATTATTCATCTCAACTGCATATTCAAGTGGAAGTTCCTTAGATACGTTATCTGCAAAACCACTTACTATAAGAGCTCTTGCATCCTCCTCACTCATACCGCGACTCATTAGATAAAATACCGCATCATCACTTATACTTCCTATCTTCGCCTCGTGTCCGATATTGGCATCCTTAGTCCTTATATCCATAGCCGGTATAGTATCAGAACGTGACTCCGAATCAAGCATAAGCGATTCACAAGACACTGCTGACTTGGCATTTATTGCTGTCTTCTGCACGACAACACTGCTTCTGAATGTACTGATACCACCACTCTTGCTTATAGAACGGGTATTCATATAAGAGCTGGTATTTTTACCTATATGAACGACCTTAGCGCCTGTATCAAGATTTTGTCCATTACCTGCAAATGTAACGCCTGTAAATTCCATTCTTGAATTATCTCCCTTAAGTACGCTCATAGGATAAAGATATCCTACATGTGAGCCAAATGACCCTGAAACCCATTCAACGGCTCCGCCTTCTTCCACGACAGCTCTCTTGGTATTGAGATTATACATATTCTTAGACCAGTTTTCTATAGTCGAATATCTAAGCTTGGCATTTTTCTTTACATATAGCTCAACACAACCCGCATGCAGATTGGCGACATTATACTTTGGTGCCGAACAGCCTTCTATAAAATGAAGATTGGCACCCTCATCAACTATTATAAGTGTATGTTCAAATTGACCCGCTCCCTTTGCATTTAATCTGAAATATGATTGAAGCGGTATGGATACATCAGTATTTTTCGGAACATATACAAACGAACCACCGGACCATACTGCACCGTGAAGTGCGGCAAACTTATGGTCTCTCGGAGTTACAAGCTTCATAAAGTACTCCTTAACCATATCAGCATACTCACCCTTCATGGCGCTTTCCATGTCGGTATATATAACTCCTTGTTCAGCAACCTCATCCTTAACATTATGATATACAAGTTCAGAATCATACTGTGCACCGACTCCGGCAAGTGATTTACGCTCAGCCTGCGGTATACCAAGTCTTTCAAATGTCTCCTTGATATCCTGAGGAACATTCTCCCATGTATTTTCCATATTACTCTTCGGTCTTACATAAGTTGCTATATGATCCATATCAAGACCTTCTATGGATGGCCCCCAATCAGGCACCTTTAATTCGTTATATATCTTAAGGGACTCAAGTCGAAATTCTCTCATCCACTCAGGATCGTCCTTTTCCTCGGAAAGCTTTTTGATAATTTCCTCTGTCAGACCCTCCTGCATACGAAAGTCATCATCTTCAACATCTTTTATATCATATATACTTCTGTCTATATCTTCCACGTATGTTTTTTCTTCCATAAATTCACCATTCCCTCTCGGATGTACGATATTAAATAATTAATTAGATTTCAAGTTCCTGGAATCCTGTTGCGTTTACTTCCTCTACAAGTGAGGCATCTCCTTCTTTAACTATAGTTCCATTTTCCATAATATGAGTAATATCAACGTTTAAAGATTCAAGTATTTTAGTGCTGTGTGTTATGATTAAGAGAGAGCCCTCACAACGTTCTTTAAAAATTTTTATGCCATTTGAAACTGTACGAACTGCATCTACATCAAGTCCGGAATCCGTTTCATCAAGTATTGCAAGCTTCGGCTCAAGCATAAGTAATTGAAGTATCTCCGCCTTTTTCTTTTCTCCTCCCGAAAAACCTACATTTAAATCTCTTTCCGCATAGGACTCGTCCATTGAAAGAAGCTCCATGGTTTCTTTTAGTTTTTTCTTATAATCCCAAAGTTTCATCCTCTTTCCGGTCTTTTGTTCAAGCGCACTTCTTATAAATGCAGAGAGTGTAACCCCGGGAACCTCAAGAGGATTCTGGAATGACAGAAATATACCTTTCTTTGCTCTCTCGTTTACAGCCATATCTACTAAACTTTCACCTTCAAATATGATGTCTCCACTTGTTACAGTATAACTCGGATTACCACATATAGCATATCCAAGAGTTGACTTTCCGGTTCCGTTAGGACCCATAAGTACATGGGTTTCATTTATTCCTATCTCAAGATTAACACCGTTTAGTATTTCCTTATCTCCAACGCTTACATGAAGATTTTTTACTTCTAATAATTTTTCACTATTCATATCTTTATGCCTTTCTTTTTTGAAATTATATATATCATTTTGCTTATGATAAACTTAACCTTCCGATTATCTTAATTAGCCTTGCATCAGTGTTAAACTCGGCTTTTTTCTATCTTTATCTGCCTTGTTTCAGTGTCAGATGCAGCTTTATGTTTATCTTTATCGGTATTATATCAGTGTGAATCGCTGTTTTGGGCTTATCCATTTCAGCCTTACTTCAACGTCAATCGCTGTTTTTGGCTTTAGCATCCTCATCCAAAAAATCCTTCAGTGTATAGCTGTCTATATATTCATTTATTCTTGAAGCGAGTCCCTGCCAAAATGGAAAAGCATTACAAAGGCTTGTCATCTCACATTTCTTTTCGTCCTTTGCAATACATGCAACAGGCGACAAATCTCCTTCTGTTACCCTGAGTATTTCTCCAACCTTATATTCATCCGGATTTCTGTTAAGTCTGTATCCGCCATCCTTACCCATAGCACTCTCAACCAGATTATGCTTGGAAAGCCCACTCATAATGCTCTCAAGATACTTGCGGGATATATCCTGCCTTTCCGACATATCCTTAAGACTTATAAAGCCTCCGGTATTATGCTTAGCCAAATCAATCATTACCCTTAAGGCGTATCTGCCTTTGGTTGAAACCATCATATATATCACTTCCCCAATAATTTTAATTAATATGCCACCATATTACACACTTTACTTATTCTTAACTACGTAAGTTTTGAGTAATATAATTACTAAACTACATCTTCAATTTCAAGATTATAATATCTAACTCCTACTATGTCAATAGGAGTTTAATAACTCTATCATTAATCATCATATGTTTTTAATCCGGCTATAAATCATGGGGTTTTTCCCTTTTCTGTTAGCCACTTTTTGTATGAACAGCAGATACAGGATAAATAATTCATTATAATTTAAAAATTCAAAAGAATAAAAACAACAAAATTTAATATAATATAATAAATTCTTCTGTATAGCTATCAGCCTATGTCAAAGAAAACAATTATCAAAGGAACTTTAATCCTTACAATCACCGGACTGTTAACAAAAATACTTGGCTTTTATAACAGAATATTTCTTACAAGACTTATCGGTGTGGTTGAACTTGGAAAATACCAATTAGTCTTTCCAATATACATGTTTGTATTTGCCTGTTGCTCTCAAGGTATATCAACAACTCTTACCAAACAGACATCATACTATATCGGAAAAGACAGTAAAGAAAAAGCCGATTACATATTCAAATTATCAATATGTATATCAACCATTTTAAGTCTCCTACTGGCTCTTACAATATATCTTAACAGCGACCTTATAAGCTATAAACTTCTTAAAAATAACGATTGCGGCATACTGCTTCGTATCATAACCATAGCTATGCCCTTTGTAGCCATAAAATCCTGTATAAACTTTTATTTCATAGGCATCGACAAACCCGTATATCATGGTTTATCACATCTGGTTGAACAAATAATACGCATATCAGCAGCATATATTCTTTCACTCTTTTTTATAGCCGGTAAGATAAATGCTGTTCTCGCAGTGATTGCTGTAGTTATCGGTGAAGTCTCTGCTACAGTTATATCGATTGTGCTGTATTATGTTACCCGAACTAAAACCAAAAATATAAGTTGTTATAAAACAGATAATTTTAAATCAGATAATTATAAATCAAATAATTTTAAATCCGGTATTTTTAAAAGTTATTATAAAGCAGATAAATATAATAAAAATATCAAAGTGAAAAAAATGTCTCTAACTCCAAAAGAAAAAAGAGATGTACGTCAATATTTTAAAAATGACGCCATCCCAATCACAATAAACAATTTAATTTTTACACTATTTTCAACCTTAGAAGCAATCATCATGCCGGCAATGCTATTTCATTACTATAATGACAGCGAAATAGCATTGGAAATGTTTGGGATTGTGACAGGTATAGTAATTCCGTTTATATTATTTCCTGCCACTATTACAACCTCTCTTTCAACTATGCTCTTACCGGCTATATCATATGCAAATGCAAGAAAAGATATAAAAACAATTAATAAAGCACTTAAAAATTGTATTATCTTTTGTCTTTTACTTGGTGCTTTAGCCTCAACAGGCTTCTACATACTCGGTGTGCCTATGTGTGAATTTGCATTTAAAAGCAAAAAAGCAGGCATACTTCTTAAAAAGCTGTGCCTGCTCTGTCCTCTTATATATACCTCCGGCAATCTGACATCTATACTAAATGGTATAGATAAATCATTTTTTGCACTTATCTGTAACATAACAGGTATATCCATAAGAATATGCTTTATATTTTTACTGGTTCCAAAGCTTGGATTAGATGCTTATGCCTTGGGTATGTTTTCAAGCTATACCGTTATCAATCTACTTATGCTTTTGGGTATACGCCAATTAAAAACGGATTAATTTTACAGAATAGACTTAATCATTCTTTTATACTCCAGAAATTTATCTGTGAGCACAAAATCCTGTCCCCTTGGTTTTTGTTCATCTATAACTATCTCATCTGTAATAGCTGCCGGTTGCCCCTTGAGTATACAAATCCGGTCAGATATAAGTATCGCCTCATCTATATCATGCGTTATAAATATAGTTGAAAGCTTTATATCATCCATAACCTTTAGATACCATTCATGTACCGATGCCCTTGTAAGTGTATCCAGTGCGCTAAACGGTTCATCTAACAATGCGACAGAATTGCCGCAAAGATAGGTTCTTAAAAGAGCCACTCTCTGTCTCATACCACCGGAAAGCTGAACAGGATATTTTTTTTCTGTTCCCGAAAGACCGAATCGTTCAAAATATGAAGCAGCCTTTTCTCTTGCCGTCTTCTTACTCATACCTGATATAACAAGCGGAAGTGCTGCATTATCAAGCACTGTCTTATGCGGCAAAAGCAGATCCTTTTGAAGCATATAACTTATATGTCCGGAAATACCTGTTATATCCATATAATCATTATTTACAGACAACATACAAGCTTCTTTTTCGGATGTACCACGTTTTTCATATATTGCATCTTTGAGGGATGTACCACTATTTTCAAATGAAATGTTCTTTTCAAAGAAAACATATTTTTTTTCATTATTACTATGGCTTTTTTTAAGAATAACCTTACCGCTATCCGGTTTCATAAGCCCTGATAAGATATTGAAAAGTGTGGTTTTTCCCACACCACTTACTCCAAGTAAACAGACAAGTTCGCCCTCATTTAAACTTACATTAATATCCCTCAAAACTTCTTTATCACCATAAGATTTTGATATTTTGTTGGCACAAAGAATCTCCTGCATAATTTATTGCTCCGATACACGTAATTTAATCTCATAACTAAATTAAGTAACTAAAAAAATATAATACTTTTTACGCAAATCAACCCTACTCCGGTAAATAATCATTGGTAAACCCATATCCGGACGGGATCTCATCTGACAAATCGTTATCATAAAGCCATTTATAAAATGCATCCCATCTGTCCTTATCTATATATCCCCATCTTTCCACTTCTGCCTTATATTCACCTGCGAGCCACTCCTGGCTCTTTTTCACAAGTTCCTTATCCAACTCCGGTACTTCTTTGCAAAGAATTTCGGCAGCCTCATCAGGATTATCTATAGCAAACTCATAACCCTTTTTTGTTGCTTCAAGAAATGCTTTTGCAGTATCATCATTTTTAGCTAACCATTCTGTATTTGAAATAATTACCGGACTGTAATAATCAAATTCCGGAGTTATATCTTTAAAATATATCATATTGGTATCAAGACCTGCTATCTCTGTAGCTATACCTGCCCATGCATAATAAACCCAGATAGCGTCTATATCCTGTTTAAGTGCTGCAACCTCGTCTGTCACATATTCAGGTATAAGATTGACTTTTGAATAATCTCCTCCATCTGCTTCAACTATATTCTTAATCATAGCCTGCTCAACCGGAAGACTCCACGTAGCATAATTCTTACCTTCAAGCCCCTTTGGAGTTTCTATGTCATCCTCCTTAAGTGAAATGATACCTGAAGTGTTATGTTGGATAATTGCTGCAACTGCTGTTACCGGAATATCATCTTCTGACGTATATACCGGCGCAAGATAATCCTGAAAATCTATACCAAACTCAGCATCACCTGAAGCTACCATCATAGTTGCTCCATCTTCAGGTGGTTGAACAATAGTTACATTTAAACCGGCTTCCTCATAATACCCTTCACTTAAAGCAACATAAAATCCGGTGTGATTAGTATTTGGAGTCCAGTCAAGAACAAGGGTAATATCCTTCATATCCTTATCAGACTTCTTATCTTTTTTTCCACACGAGCAAAGACTAACCATCATAGCAGCTACAATGGTAATAATAAGTGTTTTTCTAATTTTTCCTTTTACATTTTTCATAATTTAATTTCTCCATTTCTTTATTTTGTTACAAAGGAACAAGCACCTTGTCACATTACAAAAATTTATATGATTGCGATTTTGACATTCTTCATAAACCTGATATGACAAGTATATGTCCTCATGTCACATCTTTTTTAAATATTTATAAGGCATAGCCTTCTTTTGCAATATTTTAATCAACGCCATAAGTATAAGGCTTATCGCCGATACAAAAAATATTACTGCAAACATCTTATCATAGGACATTGATTTTTTTACTCTCGTCATATATACACCCAGACCATTAAATCCACCGAGCCACTCTGCAATTACAGCGCCAACTATAGAATATGATGCTGCAATCTTAAGTCCCGAAAAAAACTCTCCAAGTGCCGATGGAAACTTTACATTCCAGAAAATCTGCCATCTGCTTGCATTCATAGACTTCATAAGATATATTAAATCAAAATCTACTGATTCAAAGCCCTCCAAAAGGCCTACAGCAATCGGAAAATACGATACAAGCACTACCAGAACAACCTTAGGAGCAATCCCATACGAAAACCACAATATAAGAAGTGGCGCAATCGCAACAGGTGGTATCGTCTGAGTCAATACCAACAACGGATAAAGTCCCTGTCTTACAACCTTAAACGCATCCATAAGTGCAGCACTTATAAAACCAAGCAATACGCCAAGTACCATTCCAAGTACCGCTTCTGTAAGTGTAGTTTTTGCATGTAGCATAAGCAGGTCAAAATCATTTATAAATGCTTTAACTACCCTTAAGGGCGAAGGAAGCATATATGAAGGCACCAGCTCAAATGTACAGGCAAACTGCCATATGATAAGTACAATTAAAAGCACAACGCATGGAACTACGATATCCATATATTTTTTATTTATATTATTACTACTTTTTTTTGACATATATTTCTGCCTCACATTACGCACTCTTCATCTGCTTAAGAACATCATTTATGTGATGTTTGGCAGTTTTTCTTTCTATTGTAAGCTTTTCACCGTCAGGCTTATAAGTAATCTTGACATAGCTCATAACACTCGGTGCACCTGCCTCTACTGCGATATACTGACAATGCTTTACTATATCCATAAGCACCTCATAATCGCCCTCCATGGCGGTTTCACAAGGTCCGACATAATAATTAACTCCGGTACTTTTGATATAGTCGATAACCGCATCGACAACTCTTACAATTTCCTCATCACCCTGTACAGCAGGGAGAACCTGAATAGCTACATTTGCATTCATAATATTTCCTCCGTTTTTTAATTAATTCAACAGTATTTTTCTTCAATTAAAATATACTATTTCATAAAACAAGAGTTCTACGTCAGAAGAACTTTCCTATAAAACAAATAAGGCTTGCTCCCATAAGGAAGCAAGCCTAAAATACATACTAAATCAAGCAAACTTCCTACGCCGGTATTATCCGGATCAGGTAAAGGGTTTTCCCCTAAGGATTGACAGTCGATTCAGACCATCTCTCAGCCTAATTCATTAAGCACTCCTGTTTCGCTAAAGATTATAATTATTTAATTATTAATTGTCAAGCATTTGATTTTAAACCTTACGAACTCATTTGCGTATATATTTTTAATCAAGTATTAATAAACCATTTCGTTAATTTTATCTCCATTAGTTTATTACTTGTTATACGGCTTATAAGTATTACCTTCCTTATCATTTCCTGTCCAGTCATATGGTGTAACCTGATATACATAGTAATTAAGCCAATTAGAATATAATGTATTGGCATGACACCTCCAGGACTTTACCGGTTTCTTGGAAGGATTATCATCCTCGTAATAATTAACCGGTATATCCGGATTAATACCCTTTTCCAAATCACGTCTGTATTCTTTATCAAGAGTAAGCGTGTCATACTCAGGATGTCCTGTTACAAATATATTCTTACCGCCCTCACCTATGATAAGATATGGCCCGGTTATATCGGATTCGGCTACAATCTCGAGTAAAGGATTATCAACCACCGCCTGTTTATCTATGCCTGTGTACCTTGACTGTGGCACCATAAATGTATCGTCAAAGCCTCTTATAAGCTCTGTCTTTTTATGTATAGGATAATGCTCATAAACTCCGGATAGTTTTTTATCAAGTATTATCTTTTTAACTCCATATCTGTAATAAAGTCCTGCCTGTGCTCCCCAACAGATATGGAGTGTTGATGTTACATTTTCCTTGGACCAATCCATAATTTCAGTAAGTTCGTCCCAGTAATCAACCTCTTCAAACTCCATAAGTTCAACAGGCGCACCTGTTATTATAAGTCCGTCCCACTTTCTGCTTTTAACCGAATCAAAATCAGTATAGAATTTGGCAAGGTGTGATTCCGATACATTTTTTGATTCATACGATACAGTTCTTATAAATGAAATATTAACCTGAAGAGGTGTGTTGGATAAACTTCTTAATAAACAAAGTTCCGCATCCTCTTTTAACGGCATGAGATTTAAGATAAGCACATCAAGCGGACGTATATCCTGCGTAGTTGCACGATTTTCATCCATTACAAATATATTCTCATCTTCAAGTATCTTTTTTACAGGTAAATCATTAAAAACTCTAATTGGCATAGTCATCAACCTTCCGTCATATATTTTTTGCAATAAAGATTTTATTATTTAGAATCGAATTGCGAGCGTCTGATTATAATTCAGATGCTCGTTATAATATAACACTTTTAATTTACAACTTCAAGAAATCCTCTTCTGAAATAATTGGTATACCCAGGTCTTTAGCTTTCTTATTTTTTGAAGAATTTGAAGTTAAATCATTATTTATAAGATAGTCAGTTTTGGAAGATACGCTTCCCGCAACCTTGCCTCCTCTGTCTTCAATAAGTTTTTTTAACTCGTCTCTGTTTGAAAAGTTGTTTAAAGAACCGGTTATTACAAAGGTTTTACCCTCGAGATCCTGTTCGGCGTTGTTTTCTTCTTCAATAAGTGTTACCTCGTCCAGTATCTTTCTTAATACTCTTATATTGGCATCATCCGCAAAATATGAAACTATTCCCTCTGCTATAACATCTCCTATTTTATCAATCTGCATAAAATCTTCAGCAGTTGCATTGATGATACTATCTATATCATTTTTGAAAAATTTACATATAAGTTTTGCCGTTGCATGTCCTACATTTAGTATTCCAAGACCATATATGACTCTGGTAAGCTCCGTATTTCTTGAAGCATCAATAGAAGCAATCATATTATCATAAGACTTTCTACCAAAACCTTCCATGGAAACTATCTCTTCTTCAAATCTGTCCAGATGATACAAATCATAAAGTTCTGTTAAAAATCCTTTATCTAAAAATTTTTCAAGTGTTGCTTCTGACAGTCCATCTATATTCATGGCATTTCTTGAAACGAAATGTGTAAACAGCTTTATTGATTTTGCCGGACATTCCGGATTAGGACAATAAAGTGTTTCAACCCCATTGTCATCCCTAAGCTTTGTCTTACTTCCGCAAGCCGGACACTCATCAGGTATATTTAAATTACCGCTTTTTGTAAGATTTTCACTAATCTGAGGTATTATCATATTGGCCTTATATACTTTTATTGTATCACCTATTCCAAGTTGAAGCTGCTTTGCTATACTTACATTGTGTATACTGGCACGACTTACTGAAGTTCCTTCAAGTTCAACTGTATCAAATATTGCAACCGGATTTATAAGTCCGGTTCTTGAAGGACTCCACTCTATATGTCTTAATACAGTTTCTGCCTCTTCATCAGCCCATTTAAATGCTATGGAGTCTCTCGGAAACTTGGCAGTTCTTCCAAGCGACCGACCATAAGCTATATCATCAAAGGATAAAACCAAGCCATCAGACGGAAAATCATTGGTAATGATTTTTTCTGAAAATGATTTTACGACTTCATGTATATTATCAAAAGTAACATCCTTATGCTCAACAACCGAAAAGCCAAGATTCTCTAAAAAATCAAATCTGCTGTTTACGGTTTTATCAACATCCGCATCGCCCGAATCAAGCATGGAAAACGCAAAGAAATGTACATTTCTTTTGGCTGTAATCTCATTATTTAACTGCCTTACCGTGCCGCTGCACAGATTTCTCGGATTCTTATATTTTGACTCTACATCTTCTATAGTCTGATTTATCTTTTCAAAATCCGTATAAGTTATAATAGCCTCTCCACGTATGGTAAGTGGATTTTTGAATGTTATCTTTTGGGGAACATTGGCAAAAACTTTGGCATTATTTGTTATTACCTCACCTATCTCACCATTTCCCCTGGTTACCGCCTTTACAAGCTTTCCTCCTTCATAGGTAAGAACTACAGTAAGGCCGTCCAATTTCCATGACATAACGCCCTTACGTCCGTTAAGCCAGACTGACAGATCATCTACACTCTTAGTCTTATCAAGCGATAGCATAGGCTCAGGATGCCTTTCTTTAGGAAGTTCACTAAGTATCTCATATCCAACCTTTGACGTAGGACTGCCTGATAAAACCAATCCTGTTTCCTCTTCAAGAGCCAATAACTCATCATACAGTTTATCGTATTCAAAGTTGCTCATTATCTCAGTGTCTTCCTGATAATAAGCCTTTGATGCTTCATTTAATATCTTTACCAATTCCTTTATTCTTGCAGTCTTATCCATATAAACCTCCACAAACTACATTCCACAGCTTTTCCTTAAAACCTTTTCTTCTTCTCCTGTAAGCTCTCGATATTCTCCCAGCTTAAGATTGCCAAGCTTTATATTCATTATTCTTACTCTTTTTAAATGTAAAACTCTTACACCAAAGTATTCACACATTCTACGTATCTGTCTGTTAAGTCCCTGAGTTAAAACTATCCTGAAGGATCTGCTTCCAACTCTTTCAACTTTACATTTTTTTGTAATGGTATCAAGAATTGGAACACCTTTTGACATCCCCTCTATAAAATCTTCGGTAACATCTTTATTGATTCTGACTATATATTCTTTTTCATGATTATTAACTGACTTTTGAATGGCATTAGCCAGATCACCGTCATTGGTTAAAAGTAAAAGGCCCTGAGAATCCTTATCCAGCCTTCCCACATAGTATACCCTTTTAGGAAACTCTACAAAATTAAACAAACTGTTCTTATCAGCATCCTTTGATGTACAAACATAACCACGCGGCTTATTGTAAGCATATATAACTGTTTTACTGTCTATTCTAACCGGCTTACCATCATAATATACCTTTGAAGTCTGTGTTACTTTTGTGCCTAAATCAGCAGTTTTTCCGTCAACAGTAACCTTTCCCTCTTCTATAAGCTTATCTGCCTGTCTTCTTGAACATATACCGGCTTCACTTAAGTATTTATTTAATCTAATCTCTTCGTCCATTCAAACACCTTAATTCAAATATTTTAATATCTGATGTTTTTTAATTTGTCTCCTCATTATCCTCTGTTTCCTCATCAGCATCGGTATTGGTACTGATTTTGTTGTAAAAATCTGCAAATGTTGAATCCTCAGCAAGACATTTATTGATATTATCCTGAACCGACTTATATAAATCCTGAACATCAGGACTACCTGCCTGAACATTGATATAATCTATAATTTCCTGTGACAAAACCCCATTATTTATCTTATAATTGTTTCCGTCTTTCACAACATAAAACTGTTTTATATCAAGTGGTTTACTTTCAACTCCTGTAATTGTGACGTTGCTTGTTGTAAATACCAGTATTTCGTCTTCATGAAGACCCGGAATTGTATAACAGGTAATATTGCTGTATTCACTTATAACCTGTGCCTTTGTCTCATAAATCATCATATCTCCAAACGCTTCAGGTTCGGTAACTATATCCTTAAGTCTATCTTTATCCCCCTTTACAAGTGCATCATAATAATCCGCCATAAGAGCATTGATGTTGACATCTGCATTGGTCTGATATGAATAAATAGTATAGAAATCTTCATCCAACTCTTCTGTTGTCTCTGTTGCTTCCGTAGTTTCTACAGTTGTGGCAGCATCTGTTGATGTTGCAACATTTTTTTCTTTCTTTTTGAACACATCAGTCTTAAAGTACAAAAATGTAACCACACCCGCACCAAATACTAAAAACCAAAGCAAAGTAAAACCTATTATTTTTCCCTTACCTTTTTTGGTTCTTTCCTTTCGTTTTAAATCTTTTTCCATTTCAGCTCCGATTTTGTCAAAATCATCATAGCTGAATGAATTCACATCATCAGATATTTTTTCTATATCGGAATCTTCTAAATCTTCATCGTCTACTTCTTTTATATCCTCATCATCAATATCCATTTCCTCTGCATCTATATCATCAACATCAACATTTTCATCTGTTTTTTTGTCTTCTGCTTTGGTGTCCCCATACGTTTTTTCATCCTCCGGTTCGACGTTCTCAACTACTTCTTTATCTTCTGCTTTGGCATCCTCAACTACTTCTTCTACCTGGGCATCCTCACCGGCTTCTTCACTCTCTGCTTCGACATTTTCTGCTTTCTTTTTAGCATCTGCATCAGTATTTGATACCTTTTCATCCTTTCTTATATAATTATCTTCAGCTCTTTCTTCATATTCAGAAGCATTCTCTTCTAAAGAATCATCATATTTTAAATCTCTGTCATCATCAAAGTTCTCTTTACTAAACAAATCAAAATCAGAAGGTTCATTCTCAAATACATCAAAATTTATTTTGTCAATATATGTCTT
>CADCDW010000060.1 GCA_902800325.1 uncultured Lachnospiraceae bacterium | reverse complement strand
TAATTGTTGTAGGCGATCTTTCGCAACATATAGCAGATGCGGTAGAAGCTTCAGATTCTGATATTAAGTGTTACAGATTCAAGGATAATGGTGAGGTCGCTCTTTACCTTCTTTCTGTTATGCGTCCCGATGATATCGTTTTGATAAAAGGTTCAAACGGAATGCATCTTGATGAAATCGTATCCAATATGCTTGGATAAATTATTAAAAAAAAAATAATAGTGTTGCGCTTTTGTCATGTCATATGGTTTATTATGAATTCAATTGTTAATCACTGATAAAGTGATTGTCATAAGAAACTGTAGATAAAATATATATGAAAAGGAGCGATATATTATGCCAGATTCAAAACAAAAGTCTTCAACAAATCATCTGGGTGATGACTTTGAAGAAGTATTGCAATATATGTTTCAGCCGTTTAAGAAGATAGCACAATATTTTGATTATTATCTAAAGACAGCTGAACTTACCGATTCGGAAAGAGAGTTTGTCAAGAGCTATAAAATAGTTATTGATAATATGACAGCTAAAGGGTTGCTTGACTTTGACTATGGCATATGATAACATAAAAGGCAGTAATTATTATCATCTTTTTGGTAATAGTAAAATGATTGAGGAACTTGATATAGAATATTTGGTTTCGCAATTATTTTTTAAGAACGTGCATTGGGAATATATTAATCTATCTATTGTGCGATCTTTTTAACGATTTTATTAATATAACAGGAGGGTTATTATTATGAAGTTTGTATGTACAGTATGTGGCTATGTATATGAAGGTGATGCTGCACCGGAAGTTTGTCCTGTTTGTAAGGCTCCTGCTGAAAAGTTTAAAGCGCAGGAAGGTGAGATGACATGGGCTTCAGAGCATGTAGTCGGAGTAGCACAGGGAGTAAGTGAAGACATAATTGCTGATCTTCGTTCGAATTTTGAAGGAGAGTGTTCAGAGGTAGGAATGTATCTTGCTATGGCAAGAGTGGCATACAGAGAAGGATATGCTGAGATTGGTATGTACTTTGAAAAGGCTGCTTATGAGGAAGCTGATCATGCCGCACGATTTGCAGAACTTCTCGGTGAAGTTGTTACTGATTCTACCAAGAAAAATCTTCAAATGAGAGTTGATGCAGAGAATGGTGCTACAAACGGTAAAACTGATCTTGCCAAGAGAGCAAAAGCTGCTAATCTCGATGCTATACATGATACAGTTCATGAGATGGCAAGAGATGAAGCAAGACATGGTAAGGCATTTGCCGGATTACTTAACAGATACTTTGGTTAATCATAGAGATTTTACAGATACATATAGTTGATATTTGAACACATGTTAGTATACAGTTGATACTAACATGTGTTTTTTTGATTCGGTTATTCAATGCTGAATTTCCTTGTGCATTTTTTATATTTTTTGGAAATAATATTTGTTTCAATTGGTAAATATATAAGAAATTTTTTTAAACGCTTGCAAAATAAAAAAAAAGGGGGTAATATCCTATTTGTAGCGGACATATGATAGACATAAAGATTTCTGATAAAATTTATTTTATACGGAGGAAAACAAAAATGGCAGTTAAGAAAGCAACAGTAGATTCAACTATGGCTAAAGTAGAAGCAGCTAAGGCTGAGGTTAAGAAGGAAGCAGCACCTGCTAAGGCAGCAAAGAAGGCAGCACCTGCTAAGAAGGAAGCAGCACCTGCTAAAGAAGCAGCAAAGAAGGCAGCACCTGCAAAGAAGGCAGCACCTGCTAAGAAGGCAGAGCCTGCAAAGAAGGCAGCACCTGCTAAGAAGGCAACTCCTGCTAAGGCAGCAACTGAGAACGTAGTTATCGAGTTCGCAGGTGGACAGGTTGCTACATCTGATATAGTAGCTAAGGCAGTAGAAGTATCAGGTAAAAAGTCAATCAAAGTATTAAATGTATACTATCAGCCAGAGACCAGCATGGTTTATTTTACAGCTGATGGAGAAGAAGGATCATTTAAATTATAAAAAAATGAGTAAAGCGACAATTTGGCTTGATTGAACTTAATTAAGATTAGAGATATTGAGCTGATAGGACAGTCGATTCTTCTAAAAAACACCCACTGTTTAGGTAAACTCCAAAAGTTAGATGAAAATCCAACTAATGGAGGCTTAGATAAAACAGTGGGTGTTTTATTATTATAAACTTCTTGATTTTTCTGTACAGGCTTTCATAGCTTCGATGACGGAACTTCTAAACCCTTTTTCTTCGAGCACACGAACTGCTTCTATTGTTGTGCCGGCAGGAGAGCATACCATATCTTTTAACTCACCCGGATGTTTGCCGGTTTCGATAACCATTTTAGCACTACCAAGTACAGCCTGTGCGGCAAACTTATAAGCTTTGTCTCTTGGCATACCGTCAAGTACTGCTGCGTCGGCCATAGCTTCGATAAACATAAATACATAAGCAGGAGAACTTCCGCTCACGGATACTACAACGTCCATAAGATTTTCTGATACTTCTTCAGCCAGTCCGAAGCTTGAAAGAAGCGACATTATATATGAGAACTCTTCGTCAGTAACAAGTTGATTTTTGCATACTGCAGTTATACCTTCGCCTACAAGTGCAGGAGTGTTTGGCATAGTTCTTATAAGCTTTACATTTGAACCTATTCTTTCGGCGAGCCATGCGAGGGTTTTACCCGGTGCTATAGTTACAACAATTTGATTTGCTGATATGCTGTCCTTAACTTCTGATATAACAGTCTCGTAAAACTGAGGTTTAACAGATAAGAATAAAACATCTGAATTTGCTGCAACCTCTTTGTTATCAAGAGTTGTATCTATACCAAGATTGGAAGAAGCTTTTTTAATAGCGGCATCGGATGCATCTGCTGCTATTATTTCATGCGGCACTATACCAGCATTATTTATCAACCCCCCGATTATGGCTGAGGCCATATTTCCGCAGCCTATAAAACCTACCTTATATTTCATTTTGAATTTTCCTGCCTTTCATTAGTTTTAATTTTTGTTGCATTTTGAGACGAATCTTGTTTGAACATTATATGTTCATTCGATTATAGCGTTCATCGCCATAAAAAATATTTATAGTGTTTATTTACATAAAAAATTATTTATAGTGTTATTTGTATAAAAATTATTTATAGTGTTATTTGCATAAAAACTATTTATAGTGTTTATTTGCATAAAAATTATTTAGCCTGTTTTCTTAAAAAACGCTTTTTCTTTTTTATGTCTTCAAGCATATAGTTACGCACATTAAGACCTACGTTTGGTTTGTCTGTTATGATGCCGTCGACATGGTTTAAAATACATTTACCGATGTTTCGTGCGCGGTTTACTGTCCAGACATATACAGGCTTGTTGTATAATTTCATACGTTTGATAAAGCCAACGGTTGCAAGCTTATAATATGGTGAAACGAAGTCAGCATTACACGCTGCGAGTCTTGTCATAGGGAAAAACTCATGAAGCTTAGTTTTAAGTGAGCCGCCTTTTTTGCCAAGCAAAAGTCCGGTTTTTATGTAAGGGTCATAATCATGGACAGCCTTAACGGCACTGTCGATAAAGGATTTCATCATAAATTCATCATAACGGTAAAGCTTGGTTACCATATCTACAATACGCTTTTCATATCCGGACTCTTTAAGCTCTATATCGAGCTTGATTTTACCTTTGCATAATTCAAGTACCTCTGATAAAAGAGGAACACGATAATTTTCTCTTGATGTTATACTGCATAATCTGTCATAGGTAAGTGATGATATCGCTCTGTTGTCGATCTCATCATCATGAAAAACAATGAGCTGGTTGTCTTTTGTTTTTCGGATGTCAAATTCAACATAATCAGCTTTTAATTTGATTGCAATTTTAAATGCTTCTAATGTATTTTCGTGACGGGCGAGAGCACTTGCGCCACGATGTGCTATTATAACAGGGTTCATATTGCCTCCTTTCGTTAAAACCATAGATTACTGTTTCGACACAATTAATTATTACTTCAAAATGTGTTTATTTGGAACCGGCTGCACTGATACCACGAAGTTCTATAATCGGTGAACCTTTTCCGTTTATGTAATCACCGGTTATGGTAACGGTTCCTATGGAATCGTCACGAGGTATCTCGTACATGATATCGAGCATAAATTTTTCTATGATAGCTCGAAGAGCTCTTGCACCGGTTTTCTTTTCCATAGCTTTTTCGGCAATTGCTTCATAAGCCGAATCATCAAATAAAAGGTTAACCTCATCTAAAGCAAGCAGCTTCTGATACTGTTTTAAAATGGCATTTTTAGGCTCTTTTAATATCTTTACATACATATCTTTATCAAGTGCATCAAGTGTAAATATAACCGGAAGTCTTCCCAAAAACTCAGGTATCATACCGAAGTCTCTTAAGTCTTCGACCGTTACTTCTTTCATAAGATTTGGCTCATCGTCAAATCTGTCTTTTAAGTCTGCGTTAAAGCCCATGGAGGACTGTTTGGAAAGCCTTTCCTTTATGATATCTTCTATATCAGGAAAAGCACCGCCACATATAAATAATATGTTTTGGGTATTCATGGTTGTCATAGGGGTCATTGCATTTTTGCTGCCTGAACCGACCGGTACTTCAACCTCAGCACCCTCTATAATTTTAAGAAGTCCCTGCTGTACGGATTCACCACTTACATCGCGGCTTCTCGTCTCTTTCTTTTTGGCTATTTTATCTATCTCATCGATAAATACAATCCCACGTTCTGCTTTTTCTACATCATTGTCTGCAACAGCAAGAAGCTTCGATAAAATGCTTTCAACATCATCACCTATGTAACCTGCTTCTGTAAGAGAAGTAGCATCGGTTATAGCGAGCGGAACATTTAAAAGTTTGGCGATGGTCTTTACAAGATATGTTTTGCCGCAACCTGTAGGACCAAGCATAAGCATATTGGATTTTTCGATTTCAATATCGTCCATGGTATTGGTGATAACACGCTTGTAGTGATTGTAAACAGCTACAGACATTGCCTTCTTGGCATACTCCTGACCGACAACATATTCATCAAGCATAGCCTTGATTTTATGTGGTGCAGGTATATTTTCAAGTGTAAGAGGAGTCTCCTCTTCCTTTTCTTCTTTCTTCTTTTTCTTTTTAACCTTTTGGGATTTTGGAATGTCATCAAAAGGCATAAATTGTGACATATTGATATTTGGCATATGAGAAAGATCTATAAATTGCATCTGATTGCTGTTAAATGCATCAAAGCTTTTTTGCATACAGTCATTGCAGATATGCATATTGCCCGGAAGCGTGATAAAAGGACCGGCTGTAGATTCCGGTCTTCTGCACAGATAGCAATATTTTTCATATTCGTCATTATTATCTTTACTTTCTTTTTTGCTTTCTTCTTCGTCTTTTGTTTCTTTGTCGTCTATATTGTTTGCCATGTTTTCCTCCGTAAAAACTTTAATTTTACTTATGTCGACTGCGTCGCCGCTTGATTTTTCGCTTGCGAAAAGTATCTCGCAAGCACGCATCTTCGATGCTTGCCTATCTGCTGCGCAGATGGCTTGCTCGATAATAATCCGCGAAAAATTCAAATGTCGACTGCGTCGCCGCTTGATTTTTCGCTTGCGATTATTATACCACGAATTATTGTAACTGCAAATGGAAAAGAAAGGCTTATTGATTGAGGAATCCTTTTAACATATTAAATCTTTGACGGTCGGCAGGAGAGAGGGAATCTTCGATAACCTCCATAAGCATCTCGGTTTCATTTTTACTAAAGTTCATATGACGTTTGTTTAACTCCTGATTAATTTTCATAATTTCAGGAAGAAGCTCTTCGACAGATTTGTTTTTGCTTTTTTCTCTTATCTCCATAATTATTTTCAGCTTGACCGGATCTATACCGGAGAGCTTTTGGTTATGCATAAAATCAGGACCGGATGAAGAACTGTTTTTGTTGGCATTGTTGTCATTGGAATAAAATTGTTGCATATTACTGTTGAAGTTATCCGGTTGATTTTTAGTGTTACTATGGATGCTATTGTAATTACTGTTTTTGTGATTGTTTTGTTGAAAATTTTCGTGATTGTTTTGTTGGTTATTTTCGTAATTGTTATGTTGATAGTTTTCGTGATTGCTTTGTTGAAAGTTTTCGTGATTGTTTTGTTGATAGCTTTCATAATTGTTTTGATTATTGTTTGGACGTTTGCTTTGATTATTGTTTTGGCGATTGTTTTGATTACGGGGATTGTTATTTAAGTTATTATTTCTTTGCATTGGATTAAAAAAATTGTTATACATCATGAACCTCCTGATTTTGATTTTCGTTATCCAAGATATTTAAAACACTTTCATAAAGACTGCCTGAATTATCATCAGATGACCGGCTTTCGTTATTATGATATGTATCATCTTTAATAGAAGAATTGTGCATAATTTCATCATAGAGTTTGCTGGCTTTTTCGTAATCTGAAGTGGAAGAAGAGTTATTTTGAGTAGCAGCACTCATGTTAAACATTTTTATCATTTCGGACATTTTATTTATATCATTCATATTATTAAAATTCATTGAGAAAGGATTGTTCGAATTATTTCCGGGACTATCATTTGACGCAGCATTCATGGAATTCATAGCGTTCATCATATTCATCATTTTGCTCATGTTCTGAATGGATGAGGAAAAATCACCGGGCATAAATTTGCACATATCATTTATCATATCCTCAGTGCATTTAGGATGGCAGTCAAAGCCGCAACTGGATATATAACTTTTATCATTGAGAGAATTTAAAATGGACATAAGCTCCTTATATTTTATGAGCATGACAAGCATCCGCTTGTAGGGATAATCGACAAATGCGACTATGGCTTCAAGCAGCCACAATGAATCATCAGATATTAACTTATCCAGGGGATGCATTTTATTCATTGTGTTAAAACCAAACATAGTTTTTCCTTTTTTACAATATATGATATGAAGCTTTTTTTTATTAAAGCAGTATGTTTATAAGTGATAAAGATTCTTTAGCTTTAAAAATATGCAACTATAGAAATAAAGGCTGCCGCATATAGCAGCAGCCTATCTAAAAGTAAAATATGATTAGCAGCCACAGCCGCAACCACCATTGTTACCGCCACAGCAGCAAAGGAGTATAAGGATAATCCAGATGCAGTCGCATCCGCCGCCAAATCCATTGCCACCAAATATACCATTGTTGCCACCACAGCAGCTAAGCAATAATAAGATAATGATTATGCATGAACAGCTACTGTTTCCGCCAAAGCCGAAACCATTATCGCAGCCACATCCACACTGAGTTGCTGATAAATCACTCATTTTTTAGCCTCCGCTTAAATTCTTTATGGTATATATTATTCAGATTTTTTAGATGTGTTAAAAAAGTTTTTATTGGATGATTGTTTTTACTTGATTAAGGAATAAAAGAAAGATAAAACAAGAAAAATAAAAGTCAATAAAAGAAGATAAAAATGTTGATTTATAGTGCTTGTAATGTTTATAAATATTGACAAAACTGCATTATGAGTTTATAATTATGAACATTATAAGACGCGTTTTTTGAAATAAGGTTTTTTGCAATAATAATGATATTTTATGTGTTTTGTAAAGAATAAAAGGAGCAAATAAATATTATGGGAAAAAGTAAGGTTGTGTTATTACCGCAGACACAAAGAGTATTAGAGCAAATGGGTGACCAGATTAGACTTGCAAGGTTAAGACGTGACATTTCTGTTGAGTTGGCAGCAGAGCGCGCAGGAATAAGCAGGACTCCTTTGTGGCAGATTGAAAAGGGTTCGCCTTCTGTTGCCATAGGTGCTTACGCAGCAGCACTTCATGCATTAAATAATATGGATAAAGATTTGCTTCTTGTTGCAAAGGATGATGAGCTCGGGAGGAAATTGCAGGATTTGGGACTTGAAACAAAAAGGAGAGCCAGTAAGAAGGAAGAACGGTAATGATTATGGAAAATCAAAAAATAATATATGTATATGAAAATTGGAGCAACAATCTTCCTAATCTTATAGGAAGATTATATGTAGATAAGGCAAAGGGAAAAGAAAACTATTCCTTTGAATATGATTCTTTATGGCTATTGGATAAAAATAAAAAATATATTTTGGATGCTGATTTGAATCTTTACAGTGGAAGACAATATACAGTCGTTGATAAGAAAATGTTTGGCATATTTTCTGATTCGTGCCCTGACAGATGGGGACGTCGACTAATGCAAAGAAGGGAAAATATAATTGCGAGAAAAGAACAAAGGAAACCTCGCAGCTTAACTGAAAGCGATTATCTGCTCGGAGTCTATGATGAGTCACGTATGGGAGCGTTAAGGTTTTCTTTAAATGAGGGTGGAGAATTTTTATCCAATAATAGTGATTTTGCAACTCCCCCCTGGGTTTCTTTAAGGAAGCTTGAGGCTGCGTCACTGGCATATGAAAAGGATGAATCCGGTTTAGATGACAGGTGGATAAGTCAACTTATTGCTCCGGGGTCATCACTTGGAGGTGCAAGACCAAAGGCATCAGTTGAAGCACCGGATGGCTCTCTTTGGATTGCAAAATTTCCATCAAAAAATGATGAGTATGATATCGGTGCATGGGAGATGGTAGCACATGAGTTAGCAGTGAAATGTGGACTTGATGTGCCTGAAGCCAAGCTTGAAAAATACAGTAAAAAAGGCTCGACATTTTTAACAAAACGATTTGACAGGGAGATAAAAAAGAGAATTCATTTTTCTTCCGCAATGACTATGATAGGAAGAAATGATGGAGAGGATGGAAGTTATCTTGAAATTGCATCATTTTTGAAAAGTCAGGGAGCAGCTCCTAAAGTTGATTTAAAGGAATTGTGGTGCAGAATAGTTTTTAATATGGCTATTTCAAATATTGATGACCATCTTAGAAATCATGGTTTTATATTAGAGAAAGAAGGATGGAGACTTTCACCGATGTATGATGTGAATCCGGTTCCTTATGGTAATTCGTTATCCTTGTACGTTGATGAAACTGATAATACTATTGATTTGGATTTGGCGTTGAGCGTTGCAAATCAGTTTGGATTGAAGCAGGATGAAGCAAAAAAAATAATGGGGGATATGTTGAAGGTTGTTTCGGATTATAAAGACATAGCCAAAGGTCTGGGAATATCACGGGGAAGTATAGAATATATGGAACCGGCATTTATGAATAGAAAGCAATAAGAAACTGAAGTAAATTTCCAATTTTTACGGTGAAAATTCTTGTGCAAAATATATTGGACAATGAGCCTATATTTTTGGATTAGAAGTAAGCTTTGTAAAAAATATACTTACGGTTTAGTGACAGATACCGGAATTATATGTATTATAATTTTTATAGGAAAACTATCAGTAGTTATTTTGATAATTTTAGTATGATAAAGGAAAAAATATGGAAAAGAAAATAAAAGAAGCAGTGATTTTTATAGGACTTCAGGCAAGTGGAAAAAGTACTTTTTATAATGAATATTTTAAAAATTATATCCATATAAATCTTGATACATTGCACACAAGGAATAAGGAAAAAATATTACTTGATGATTGTATAAAAAAAGAATTATCATTTGTAATAGATAATACTAATCCGACTGCAGAAGATAGGGAAAGGTACATAGAGTTTGCAAAAGATAATGGATATAAGCTTATAGGGTATTATTTTCAGTCATCGGTGTCTGAATGTCTGGAGAGGAATATTTTAAGAGAAGGAAAGGCAAAGGTACCTGACGTTGCGGTTTTGGGAACATATAAAAAAATAGAATTGCCAAGTAAAACCGAAGGCTTTGATGAACTGTATTATGTGTATATCAAAGATGGGAAATTTTCTATAGAAGATTGGAAGGAAGGAGAGCAAAAATGAGGTTTGATGATTTTGATAAGCAAATGAGAGTCTATGAAGAGTCACTTGATCAGTATATTCTTCCTGATATGTATATTGTTGTAAGACTTGATGGTCGTTCTTTTACCAAATTGACAAAGGAAATATGTAAATTTGAAGCTCCATTTGACATAAAATTCAGAGATTTAATGGTGGACACTGTTAAGAGTGTTATGGAATGCGGTTTTCGAATCATTTACGGATATACAGAAAGTGATGAGATATCGCTTTTGTTTCATCCTGATGATAATACTTTTGGCAGGAAGGTAAGAAAAATAAATACAACCTTGGCAGGAGAGGCGAGTGCTGCTTTTTCACTGGCGCTCGGGCGTGTGGCAACCTTTGATTCAAGGGTTATCCCGTTGCCAAATAAAGAAAAAGTGGCTGATTATTTTATATGGAGACAGGAGGACTCACACAGAAACTCTTTAAATGCACATTGCTATTGGGCGCTTCGAAAAGATGGTGCAAATCAAAATGAAGCTACATTGGAACTTGAAGGTAAAGATGTACCTTTTAAAAATGAGCTTTTATTTAAAAAAGGAATTAATTATAATGACCTCCCGTCATGGCAGAAAAGAGGTATAGGAGTTTATTATAAGGATGTAAAAAAGGAAGGATATAATCCGATATCAAATGAAACAGTTATGACCGACAGGAGAGAACTTATTGCGGATTATGAGATACCTCTTGGAGATGAATATAGGAGGTTTATACTGAATTTTATTGATTAAAAACAATTATACCTATTATACCCTTGAAATAAAGGGTATAATAAAAATGTCTATTGAAATCTTTCTTTTCCTCTACTATAATCAACTTGGAGAGGTGGAAAGGAAAACTATATACATGAATTACAACTTAATAAGGGAGAAGGAACACGAGGAGGATTTGAAGCGGATTAGTATTCTTCGGTACATTGATGATGACTTTATGTCCATATGTTTTGATGGATTTATAGAGGGTGCAGAACTTGTACTGAATACTATACTTGATAGGTCTGATTTGTCCGTTATCAGTGTCAAGACTCAGGTACATATTTCAAGCTTCGATAATCGGAGTATATGGCTTGATGTTCTTGCAGTTGATAGAGATAATAAGATATACAATATCGAGATTCAACGTTCGGATAGCGGAGCTTCATTTAAGAGGGCGAGATATCATTCAAGTGCTTTAGATTCAAAGTACCTTATGAAAGGGAAGAATTTTTCCGAGTTGCCGGAGACATATGTTATTTTTATTACGGAAAATGATGTAATTGGTGAAGATAAGCCGATATACTTTGTAGAAAGGATTATCATAGATTCTGATAAATCATTTGATGATGGGGAGCATATAATATATGTCAATGGAGCATATAAGGATGATGGAACAGAACTTGGTAGATTAATGCATGATTTCTTCTGTACTAATCCTGATGACATGAATTTTGATGTCCTTGCAAAAAGGGCAAGATACTATAAGGAAGACGAAAAGGGAGTGATGACGATGTGTAAGGTTTTGGAAGATATGAGAAATGAAGTAAGAGAAAAAGCTATGGCAAAGGGGCGAGAAGAAGGGCTAATCCTTGCATATCTTCAAAATGAGATTTCTCAATCAGCCGTTATGAGAATTCTAAATATTACGGATGATAAATTTAATGATTTGGTTGCCGGTTATAATCAATAAAAACAATTATAATAATATGGTAAAAAAGCTGCGATTTTATGTCTTACATGAAACATAAAATTGCAGCTTTTTTATATAAAACTATATGATTAAAATATCTTACTTATCTCCATCTCTCTTCTGGTCAAGCATTGCACGAACCTGCATTGAAAGACCGAATAAGTGGATAAAGCCTTCTGCATCCTTGTGGTCATATAACTCACCGGTTGTAAATGATGCAAGCTCCTCTGAGTAAAGTGAATATGGAGAAGTAGTACCGGCTTTGATGATATTACCCTTATAAAGCTTGAACTTAACTTCACCTGTTACGCGCTCCTGAGTGCTTTCTACAAATGCCTGAAGTGCTTCACGAAGTGGGCAGAACCATTTTCCTTCATAAATCATATCAGCGAACTTATCAGCGATGAGCTTCTTATATGCAAGAGTATCTCTGTCAAGTATGAGCTCCTCAAGCTGCTTATGAGCTTCCATAAGGATTGTTCCGCCCGGAGTCTCATATACACCACGCGATTTCATACCAACTACACGGTTTTCAACGATATCAACGATACCTACACCATGCTTTCCGCCGAGTCTGTTTAACTCGCGGATTACATCAGCAACCTTCATCTCTTTGCCATTTACAGCGACAGGAGTACCTTTTTCAAATTTAAGAGTAACATATTCTGCCTCATCAGGTGCTTTCTCAGGATGAGTTCCGAGTACAAGAAGATGATCCCAATCAGGCTCCTGTGATGGATCTTCAAGCTCAAGTCCCTCATGGCTTATATGCCATAAGTTTCTGTCACGGCTGTAAGAATGTGAAGCATCAAACGGAAGGTCGATGCCGTGTGCCTTACAGTAAGCAATCTCGTCCTCACGTGACTGCATTGTCCATTCCGGCTGTCTCCAGGTTGCGATAACTCTGATGTCAGGTGCGAGAGCCTTTATATTAATCTCAAAACGTACCTGATCGTTACCCTTACCGGTAGCACCATGGCAGATAGTTGTTGCACCTTCTTTTCTTGCTATCTCAACAAGCTTCTTTGCGATAAGCGGTCTTGCAAATGAAGTACCGAGGAGATACTTATTCTCATATACGCAGCCTGCCTTAACGCCCGGCATAACGTATTCTTCACAAAACTCATCTATTACATCAAGTATGTAAAGCTTCTCAGCTCCTGAGTACTTTGCTCTTTCCTCTAAGCCTTCAAGCTCACTTTCCTGTCCTACATCGATACATACACATACGACATCAAAATCATATGTTTCCTTTAACCAAGGGATGATAGCAGTTGTATCAAGTCCGCCTGAGTATGCAAGTATAACTTTTTCTTTCATTTAAAATGTCCTCCTATATTTTTATTTTGGATAAGCTTATTAAATTGATTTACTTATCCTTATCATTCGATTTGACTGTATCATGAAAATGTCTATTTTCTTTGCAGTCGCTGTACTAAAGTATATAACATAAAAAAGATAATTGCAATTGTTATTTTAAAAAAATATGCATAAAACAATGCATAAAATTCATAAAATATACAGAAATATGCATAAAAGCACAAAAATATTCATAAAATCATAAATATGTGTTGCATATTTTGCCTTATGGTTGTATAATGAGCAAAGTTTCTTATTTAATAGGAAATAAAAGTAAAGATGTTTATTTGGATTTGTTTAACACGTAAAGTATGAAAAATAAAGATATGTATTTGGATTTATTTAACATATAAAGAATGGAGAATGCTTATGAAAACTAAGGTTTACATCGATGGACAGAGTGGAACAACCGGTTTACAGATATTTGACCGTATAGGAGCGCGTACCGATCTTGAGCTTCTTAAAATTGATGAAGATAAAAGACATGATATCGATGAAAGAAAAAAATATTTAAACGAGGCAGATATCGTATTCTTATGTCTTCCGGATCAGGCGGCGATAGAATCGGTTTCGCTTATTGAAAATGATAAAGTCAAGGTAATAGATGCTTCTACGGCACATCGTACCAATGATGACTGGGTTTATGGCTTTCCGGAAATATCAAAAGAAGCAAGAAAAAAGATTGCTAATGGGAAAAGAATTGCGAATCCCGGCTGCCATGCAACCGGAGCGATTTCTTTGATAGCGCCATTAATAAATATGGGAATTCTTCCTAAGGATTATCCTGTAAATGTTTATTCTCTCACAGGATATTCGGGAGGCGGTAAGGGTATGATTGCCGATTATGAAGCCGGTGACAGAGATGTAAAGCTTTCATCACCGGGCATTTACGGACGCACACTTAAGCATAAGCACGTACCGGAAATTATAAAGGTTACGGGACTTGAATATGCGCCATGCTTCTTACCTGTAGTGGATGATTATTATAAAGGAATGGCAACGACTATTATGCTCCAAAGCAGACTCTTAAACGGAAAGCCTTCCGCAAAAGATGTTTGTGAAAAGATGAAAGAGTATTATAAGGATGAATTCTTTGTTAACGTAAGAGATTTCGAAGAAGAAAAGCCGGAAACCATATATGCAAACACTCTGGCAGGAACAAACAACCTTGAGATTGCTGTATACGGATACGAAGACCAGATAGCACTTACTGCACTTTTTGATAACCTCGGAAAGGGAGCTTCGGGTGCCGCAGTTCAAAATATGAATATAATGCTTGGACTACCTGAAGAAACAGGACTATGCTGACAGATTTATACAGAACTAATAAGCATATATAATATAAACTATAATGCTTGTACATGATATATCATAAAAACTATAAGCAGATACTTTTGATGACGCCGGTACTTAGCGAGGTATCTAACGAGCTTAGTGCCGCGTGTCCGAGAGTAGCGAGGTATCTGACGAGCTTAGTACCGTTACGTCCGAGAGTAGCGAGAATGTGCCTGTGATAGTTTTATATGATATATAACACGTACGAGCTAAAGAGAAAGGATGAAGAATTATGAAGATAATAGATGGCGGTGTGACTGCCGCAAAAGGTTATAAATGTGCAAGTATGAGGGTTGGCATCAAGCCTTCCGGAACGAATCGTGATTTAATGCTTCTTGTAAGTGAAGTCCCTGCAACCTGCGTCGGTACATTTACAAGAAATAAGGTTAAGGCAGCTCCTGTAAAGTGGGACATGAAGATAGTAAATGAATCAAAAAAAGCTCAGGCTGTCGTGGTCAATACAGGCATAGCCAATGCCGCAACCGGTGAGAAAGGCTTGGAAAACTGCAAGCTCACGGCAGATGCGGTAAAGGAAGTAATGGGTATAGATCCTTCATATGTAATATGTGGCTCGACAGGAGTCATCGGCCCACAGCTTCCTATAGAAAAGATAATAAATGGTGTAAAGGAGCTTTCTGATAAGCTTTCCGATTCACCTGAGGAAGCCGAAAATGCCGCAAAGGCTATTATGACTACTGATACACATAAAAAAGATATAGCGGTCGAGTTTGAAGCAGGAGGAAAGACCTGCCGTATAGGAGCTATGTGTAAGGGGTCGGGTATGATACATCCAAACATGGGAACGATGCTTGGGTATATAATGTCTGATGTCGATATAGACTATGATCTGGCGCTTGCTACACTTCGTGCGATAATTGATAAAACCTTCAATATGGTATCGGTAGATGGAGATACTTCTACCAATGATACAGTTATATTTATGGCTAATAAACTTGCTTCAAATAATGAGATAAATAACGAAAAATCTGATGACTACAAGAACTTTTATGAAGCACTTTATACAGTATGCGAGTTCCTTGCCAAGAATATAGCTGAGGATGGAGAAGGTGCAACAAGACTTTTCACAGCTCATGTAACAGGTGCTCCTGATTATGAAACTGCAAAGATTCTTGCTAAGTCAATTATCACATCAAATCTTACCAAGGCAGCAATCTTCGGTAAGGATGCAAACTGCGGAAGAATATTCTGTGCTATGGGATATTCGGGTGCAGAGTTTGATCCTGATAAGGTTGATATAACTATGTCAAGTAAGGCCGGTTCAATTAAGCTTATAGATAAAGGTATGCTTCCTGAGTTTTCGGAAGAAGAGGCACTTAGAATACTTGAACCAAAGGAGATAACTGCAGAGTGTGAACTTCATGCAGGTGAATTTGAAGCTACAGCGTGGGGTTGCGACCTTACTTATGATTATGTTAAGATAAATGCAGATTATCGTTCGTAGATAAATGCAGGTTATCGTTCGTAGATAAATGTAGATTATCTTTTGTAGATAAATGCAGATTATCATTCGTAGATAAATGCAGATTATCGTTCGTAGATAAATGTAGGTTATCGTTCGTAGATAAATGTAGATTATCTTTTGTAGATAAATGCAGATTATCGTTCGTAGATAAATGCAGGTTATCGTTCTAGATAAATGTAGGTTATCGTTCGTAGATAAATGCAGATTATCTTTTGTAGATAAATGTATGTTATCGTTCGTAATTGTTTATATCGGATTAATATAAAATAATGAAAGAAGAGGAAAAAAATATGACTAACAATGAATCAATGGATGCGGTACTTGCTAAGGCTCAGACACTTATAGAAGCACTTCCGTACATACAAAAATTCAATGGAACAAAGGTTGTAGTAAAGTATGGTGGAAGTGCCATGGTTGATGAAAACTTAAAATACAATGTTATTAAAGACGTTGCTCTCCTAAAGCTTATCGGTATGAAGCCTATCGTTGTACATGGTGGTGGTAAGGAGATAAGCTCATGGCTTAAAAAGATTGGTAAGGAGTCCGAGTTTATAAACGGACTTCGTGTAACAGATGAGGAAACTCTTGAAGTAGCCGAGATGGTTTTATCCAAGGTCAATAAAAGCCTTGTATCGCATATGCAAAAGCTTGGTCTTCGGGCAGTAGGAATAAGTGGTAAAGACTCAGGTATCTTGAAGGTTAAGAAGAAATTCAGCGACGGAAAAGATATAGGATATGTAGGTGAGGTTGTGGAAACAGACCACAAACTTATAGATACACTTATAGAAAATGATTTTATACCGGTTATAGCACCTATAGGATACAGTGAAGAAGACTTCCACGGCTACAATATAAATGCCGATGATGCGGCTTGCGCAGTAGCTACAGCACTCAATGCAGAAAAGCTGGTTTTCCTTACCGACATAGAAGGCGTATTTATGGATCCTGAGGATAAATCAACTCTCGTGTCCGAGATGACTATAGAAGAAGCACAAAGCTTTATAGATAAAGGTGTAGTTGGAGGCGGTATGCTTCCGAAACTTGCAAACTGTATCGAAGCCATGAAAAATGGTGTTTCACGTGTCCATATGCTCGACGGACGTGTAGAACATTGCCTGTTGCTTGAGTTCTTCACAGAAAAAGGTATTGGAACCGCAATCGTAAGTAACTAAACTACGGTTTGTCGGTGTAAGGGTCGATTACGGAGTATGGTATGTACAAGGCAGGCTATAAGCAAAGTACACGCATAGCACGTTCGCACTCTTTGAAACATGTAGGAGTACTAAGCTCATAAATTGTATTCTTCTAAAGCAAACCAAGCTTAAA
>CADCDW010000059.1:17182-17882 GCA_902800325.1 uncultured Lachnospiraceae bacterium | reverse complement strand
GGCATTAGGTGTAAGTGTGGTAACACATTCAGCTGAAATGTACTAATAGGTCGAGGGCTTATCCTTAGAGGCTTCTTAAGAGGATACGGGAAGAAAAAGAGTGGAAGTTTGAAAAAGGCGAAAGCTTTCTGTGTGAAGTTCTGAAGGTTCACAAAAAAGTAGTTGAATTAATTCTAATTCAATGTTATAATTCTTTTTGCATTAATTAAGCGATTAAGGCCCGGTGGCTCAGCTGGTTAGAGCGCCGCCCTGTCACGGCGGAGGTCGTGGGTTCGATCCCCATCCGGGTCGCTTTTACTTTATTATCTGGGATCTTAGCTCAGCTGGGAGAGCATCTGCCTTACAAGCAGAGGGTCACAGGTTCGAGCCCTGTAGGTCCCATTTTCTTTAATTAAATATGCCGATGTGGCTCAATTGGCAGAGCAGCTGACTTGTAATCAGCAGGTTATCGGTTCGATTCCGATCGTCGGCTTTAATCATCTTATGATGATATGGATGGATTCCCGAGTGGCCAAAGGGGACAGACTGTAAATCTGCTGCAATTTGCTTCGGTGGTTCGAATCCACCTCCATCCATTAAAGCACATTTAACGGTGCCGGTAAAAACCATACTGCAACCTGTTATGTGCATAATATCGCGGGGTGGAGCAGTCTGGAAGCTCGCCGGGCTCATAACCCGAAGGTCACAGGTTCAAATCCTG
>CADCDW010000059.1:0-17073 GCA_902800325.1 uncultured Lachnospiraceae bacterium | reverse complement strand
AAAAATATGCCCCGATAGCTCAGTTGGTAGAGCAGAGGACTGAAAATCCTCGTGTCGCTGGTTCGATTCCGGCTCTGGGCATTTTTTATTTGTAAAAATATCTACACAACAAGTCGCCTAAAAATGCCCACAGGGCATTTTCTATACGGCGAAGAAAATCCACGACTAGTTCGATTCCGGCTCTGGGCATTTTTTATTTTGTAAAAATATCTACATAACAAGTCGTTTTTTTTCGTTTAATTTACAAAATTCTTGAATTTACTGCACTTTATTGTTATAATCCTCTTTGTGTTGTGTTCTATCAGACCATCATATACTTAAATAGATGAAGTTGGCTGAAACACATTGCTATATAAGTTGAATAGGCTATGAAGGGAGATTTTTATGAAGGACTTCTTAAGTACACTTAATGACATTAACAGTGACATCAATGATTTCATATGGGTTAAGATAGGAATTATCTTGTTAATTGGCACAGGTATACTTACTACCTGTGTTACAAAGTTTTTCCAGGTAACACACTTGGGACATTGGTGGAAAAATACTATAGGCGGAGTTTTTAAGAAGGAGAGCAAGGCGACCAGAAAGACAGATAAGAAGTCTATATCGCAGTTTCAGGCTCTTTGTACCGCACTTGCCGCCACTATAGGTACAGGTAATATAGCCGGTGTATCCGGAGCTATCGTTATGGGCGGTGCCGGAGCGGTATTCTGGATGTGGGTTGCCGCATTTTTTGGAATGATGACTAATTACTCTGAAAATATACTTGGAATATATTATAGAAGAAAGAACAGCAAGGGAGAATGGTGCGGTGGTGCCATGTATTATCTTAAGGATGGACTTGGTTCAAAGAAGAATTGTAAAGGGCTTGGTTCTGTTCTTGCTATACTCTTCTCGATATTTGCTATACTCGCATCTTTTGGTATCGGTAATATGGGTCAGGTTAATAAGATTACACTTAATCTTAAATCCACTTTTTTTAAGAATACAACTGCAACCATAGGGGATACAGGTATATCAATCCCTGCTCTTATAATTGGAATTGTGATTATGATTCTTGCAGGTCTTATTATAATCGGAGGGCTTCAGAGAATTGCAGCCTTTGCTGAAATGGTAATACCTTTTATGGCAGTTGCATACATACTCGGTTCAATAGCTATAGTTATATATCATATTTCTGATGTTGGAAAAATGTTTGGCATAATCTTTAAGTGTGCATTTGATTTTAAATCAGTTGGAGGTGCTGCAGGCGGTCTTCTTATTAAGGAAGCCGTAGTACAGGGGTGTAAGAGAGGCGTTTTCTCTAACGAAGCCGGCCTTGGTTCTTCTGTTATGGTACACTCATCCTCAAATGTCAAGGAACCTGTAATTCAGGGTATGTGGGGTATATTTGAAGTTTTCTTTGATACAATCATTGTATGTACCATGACAGCTTTGGTTGTGCTTTCATCGGGTGCAATTGATTTAAATACAGGTATGGCTGCAAAGGGTACGGATGATGCTACACTTGTTGCTGTTTCGTTTTCAAATGTTTTCGGTAAGCCTGGCGAGATATTTGTTTCACTGGCGATACTTCTTTTCGCTTTTACCACTGTTCTTGGATGGTCGCAGTACGGAACACGTGCATGGGAGTATCTTTTTGGAGAAGAGACTTCAAAGTATTATAGAATTTTCTTTGTATTGCTTATTGTATCCGGTGCAATTATGACATCGTCTATCGCATGGGATATCTCCGATACATTTAACGGTCTCATGATGATCCCTAACCTTATCGGAGTAATTACACTTATTCCGATGGTTATAAAACTTACGAAAAACTATGTAAATCGTAATATCAAAGGAATTGATGAGGAACCGATTCTTTCATATCATCCTGAAATTCAGGAAGATCATAAAAATACACTTGATGATTAATTAAAATATATATAATAATATAATAATATAATAATATAATAATATAACGATTGACGAGCTTTCGCCAATCGTTATATTATTATATAAGAAAAAACAGGTGACAGATTTATTAAAAAGGGTTTGGAAATATTAAAGGGTAAAGAGATATGGCAGTTATCAGATTGGATAAATATCTTGCAGATGCAGGAATCGGAACGAGAAGTGCTGTTAAAAACATTGTTAAGCAGGGCAGGGTAACAATTAACAAAGATATAGTGAAAAAGAGTGAAGTTAAGGTGGATACGGAATGTGATGAAGTGAATCTTGACGGAAAGCTTCTTTCTTATAATGAATATGAATTTTTTATGTTAAATAAGCCTAAAGGTGTTGTATCTGCTACAGCAGATGAACATGATAAGACGGTAGTTGAACTTATTACAGAGGCTAAGAGAAGGGATATATTTCCTGTTGGCAGACTTGATAAGGACACAGAAGGGCTTTTGATACTTACCAATGACGGAAAACTTGCCAATAATTTGCTTGCACCGGGAAAGCATGTTGATAAAAGATATTTTGCAAGGATTGCCGGTGAAGTAAATGAGGATACGATAAAAGCATTTGAAAAAGGAATAGATATAGGAGATGAAAAACTTACCAGGCCTGCGGTACTTTCAGTAAAACATATATTTAATAATGAAGATATATATACTGATGGATCTGAAAATAATATAAATAATTATGTTGATGAAGGTGTTTATAATAAAGGTACTGTAAGTGAGATTGAAATTACGATAACTGAAGGAAGATTTCATCAGATTAAAAGAATGTTTGAAGCAGTAGGTATGAAGGTTATATACTTAAAAAGACTTAGTATGGGAAAGTTGTCTCTTGACGACAACCTAAAACCGGGAGAATACAGAAGACTTACGGATGAAGAAGTGCAGTTATTGAAATTATAGAAAAGGGAGAAATAATATGGCTGATAATAACAAGGAATTGGAGACAGTGCTCAATATACTTAAGAACTGGGCATTTGAATTAAATCGATGTGCAGGTAAAAATGAAGATGAGGCGAAAAGTTTTTGGGATAGACTCAGTAGGGACAATGCCGTACTTCGTGAGTTTGCCTATTATTATGATAATCGTGATTTCCTATGCGAACTAAAAATAGGGAGATATACAATAGCGGATATACTTGTCTGGCAGATGGATCATTTCAGGGCTCATATGGACAGAAGTGACAGTGCCAACAGGTATGATAAGGACAAGCTTTTGTTAAGTACATTTACAGCTCTTCTTGATATGCATGAAAATCCTGAGAGCATAATGAAAGAGTTTGAGGAGGAAACAGGAATAGATATATCGGCTGGGTGGTATACACATTAAAGATTATAAAAAATCCCGGGAGTTTTAGACTCCCGGGTTATATTATTTTATTGAGTTACTTTAGAAACAGACAAGATATACTCTGAGTCTTTTTTTTCGTCCGACTACGCATAATTGTTGTAAATCATACCACTGTACACTGACTGGTTATATGAAGTTCCCTGATTATGTCTGGTGTCAGGGTAGGTTACAATCAATCTGTTGATGTAAGCCATAGGGTCGAGTGTAAGTCTGTCAGTAGCAAGTGAGACATCATCTTTAAATGAAGATATATCATTGAATAAATCAGCAAATTCACCATTTTTTAAACTTTGAATCAAAAGTGATTCTTCTTTAATTAAGTGATTATCCTCTGATATACTAAGTCCGGCGGATTCAAGCTCGCTTCTGTGTTTTTCAACTATCGCAGATATATCATTCAGAAGATTTCTTCTTCCGATTTTGCTTTCGGCAGCCGAATCAGATAAATCAACCAGATTGTTATAGGCTTCTACAAAAGAATCAACCTGATTCATAACTGAATCCATATCCGGTGCAAATTGAATCTTAACAGGTTTGTCGGATACACTATGGAAGTCTAAGGTTATAACCTGATTGACGGAAATATTGTTTGTTGCCGCAGCATGAGTCTCGCCATTTATGACAAATGAGGAGTTGTCAGGCTTGGTAACAACATTATTGAGTCCAAGGTCGGAAACTATATCATAATCATTTCCGTTTACTGAAAATGAAAAGTACAGTCCGTCATCAGTGCCCGGTCTTCCGGTATCATTGGTTGCGATTTCAATCGCGCTGTTGTCTTTGCCATCGGTTATAACGGATGCGGTTATGCCCATGTTTCTATTGTTAATAGAATTTGCTATTTTGCTTTGGATATCGTAATTATTGTCGGATGATTCTATATTTAGATTAAAATGCAGAGACGAATTAACAGTATCCATAGTAAAGTTGTAGTTGCCGGTTGAGAAGTATCTTCTGTTGGAAGGTAGAAACTCTCCACGGTTAACCTGATTGGTAGCCAGATTTTTAACCTGTATTTCAAGTTCATCCGGTAATGAGCCTACATCGCCACCACGAAGTTCTCCGCTGACAGAATCTTCATTGTCAGATATAAGCATTTTCTTGCTGTAAACTTCACTTTCTTTATCATTGAAGCTTTGAGCTACATCCTTAAGTGTGAGAGCGGCTTCTTTTATATTGATTACACGATCCTGTTTTTCGGCGGAAAGCGAAAATTTATATAAAGGAAGGCTCTTGTTATACTTTGCCATATTGTTATAGACCGCACGAAGTTCAGATGACTTATGCGCAGTCGTACGTTTTTTTGGTATTGTTGTGTTCGACAGATAATTATATACTTCACTGGTTATCTGCATAAGACATCCTCCTTTCTTCTAATTTACCCTTGGCTTTATTAGCAGGGAAAAAATTACTATCTGTAATGATAGTATCGGATAAAATCTTCTTTTTTCAGGTTTTATCCTTTTGCAGTCTTATGTGAATACTAAATTTTCGGCTACCATCCCACATTAAAAGATAATGATAGTTAGTATCATAATATCTTATTTTTGCAAGATAATCTATAGTAATTATACACGATGTTTGCGCATGGTTTTTGTGCATTTTAATGGTGATATGATGGTATACTGTATACCCTCATATCACCAAAAGCACAAAAAGTATGATTGCTTTTAAAGATTTTACTTGACTTTAAGGCTTGTTTTTGGTAATCTATACGTTGCGATGGAAGAGGTCTTTTTTTTATGCCTTAAAATCAAGAAAATAAAATATGGAGGTGGATAG
This sequence comes from uncultured Lachnospiraceae bacterium, assembly GCA_902800325.1. Lineage (GTDB taxonomy): Bacteria > Bacillota > Clostridia > Lachnospirales > Lachnospiraceae > Coprococcus_C. The sequence continues at coordinate 11,991 of CADCDW010000059.1, read as the reverse complement.
TTGTGCGTGTTAAGATAACATTGGCATGTCAGGATTGTAAACAGCGTAATTACAATATGACAAAGGATAAGAAAACGCATCCGGACAGAATGGAAACTAAGAAGTATTGTAAATTCTGTAAGGCACATACGTTACACAAGGAAACAAAGTAGTCGGCATTATTTAAGGTGCTTATAGCTTTAAGCCCGAAAAGGAGTAGTATATGTCAAAAAACAATGAGACATCATCGCCTGCCTTGAAAAGAAGCTGGTTTCAGGAGTTAAAAGCTGAATTTGGTAAGATTACATGGCCAACCAGAAAAGAAGTTGGCAAGCAGTCTGTAGTAGTTATTATAGCTGCACTTTTAGTAGGTTTTATCATTGCTGGAGTTGACTTCCTGTTACAGTATGGCTTGACTTTTATTATAGGTTAAGGTGGTGAGTATATGTCAGAGATGGTAGAAAACGAAGCTGCCACTGTCGGAAATACTGCCGGTGAAAAGATTAAAAGCAGTAACGAAGCAAAGTGGTATGTTGCTCATACCTATTCAGGTTATGAGAATAAGGTAAAAAGTGATATCGAAAAAACCATAGAAAACAGAAAGCTTCAGGATCAGATACTTGAGGTTGCCGTTCCTGTACAGGATGTGGTTGAAACAAAGAATGGTGCTAAGAAGACTGTTTCAAGAAAAATGTTTCCCGGCTACGTACTTATCAATATGTATATGAATGATGTTACATGGTATGTCGTTCGTAATACCAGAGGTGTTACAGGATTTGTTGGTCCTGAGTCAAAGCCGGTTCCGCTTACAGAAAGTGAGATGAGAACGCTTGGCATCAACGCCAAAGAGGTTAAGATTGATGTAGAAGTTGGTGATACTATCAAGGTTATTACCGGAGCATGGGAAGGCAACAGTGGTGAAATTAAATCAATTAATGAAGGTAAGCAGACGGTTACCATCGAGGTTGATATATTTGGTCGTGCCACATCAGTTGAGATTGGTTTTGCCGATATACAGAAGATGTAAAGTTATTTAGAAAGTGGAAGGGACAATATCCCGTTTGACCACAGTTTAGGAGGTACGCTATAATGGCGAAGAAAGTAGAAGGATATATTAAATTACAGATACCTGCAGGTAAGGCAACTCCTGCACCACCTGTTGGACCTGCACTTGGACAGCATGGTGTAAATATCGTTGCGTTCACTAAGGAATTCAATGCAAGAACTGCAGATCAGGGAGATATGATCATCCCTGTAGTAATCACAGTTTATGCGGATAAGAGCTTTAGCTTTGTAACTAAGACTCCACCGGCAGCAGTGTTACTTAAGAAGGCGTGCGGCCTTAAGTCAGCATCTGCTACACCTAATAAAACGAAGGTTGCAAAGATTTCTAAGGCTAAGATTCAGGAAATTGCAGAGCTTAAGATGCCTGATTTAAATGCAGCATCACTAGAGGCAGCTATGAGTATGATAGCAGGTACAGCTCGTTCCATGGGAATCGAAGTTGAGGACTAATAATAGTTGAAGAACTTAAAAATAGTGGGAGGGTCGCTCCCGATAATACCACAGGAGGTTTATTTAAATGAAAAAAGGTAAAAGATATACAGAAGCTGCAAAGCTTATTGAAAAGACAAGTTTATATGACTTAGAAGAGGCTGTTTCTCTTGTTAAAAAGTCAGCTAGCGCTAAGTTTGATGAGACTATCGAAGCTCACTTCAGACTTGGTGTTGATGGCCGTCATGCAGACCAGCAGGTTCGTGGTGCTGTAGTTCTTCCACATGGTACAGGTAAGTCAGTTAAGGTTTTGGTTTTCGCTAAGGGCGATAAGGTTGATGAGGCTTTAGCTGCAGGCGCTGATTACGCAGGTGGAGATGAGCTCGTACCAAAGATTCAGAATGATGGCTGGTTAGACTTCGACGTAGTTGTTGCTACACCTGATATGATGGGTGTTGTAGGTCGTTTGGGACGTGTTCTCGGACCTAAGGGCTTAATGCCAAACCCTAAGGCTGGTACAGTTACAATGGACGTTACTAAGGCAGTTAATGATATTAAAGCCGGTAAGATAGAGTACAGACTTGATAAGTCAAACATTATCCATGTGCCAATTGGAAAAGCTTCTTTCTCAGAGGAGCAGTTAACAGACAACTTCCAGACTTTAATAGATGCTATTATGAAGGCTAAGCCTTCAGCTGCAAAGGGTCAGTATTTAAGAAGCGTAGTTATCGCATCTACTATGGGCCCTGGAGTAAAGCTCAACACAGCTAAGTACTAGTACTCAGGTTAATATAAGACTTCGGTACCGGAACTTATAATAACGCAGATAAAAAATGATGTGTCCATACAAAGGTATACGCATAGCACGCTAACATTTAACGCTGTGCTTAGCACCTGTATGGACACATCATTTATTTTTTCTGTTTTTTGAAAAACCAAAGAATAATAAAAGAATAAGAGTGAGTTGAAATGACTTTTGTGATGTATATTTATCTTGATTTTAATTGTAAATGATAGTACAATGATAATTGATTGAAAAATTAAAATTAGGGGGTATATTTAATGGACAGAACTCAGATTAATACTAAACTTGAAGAAGTAATCGGTGAAGTTATGCCTGAAATCGAAAAGGTTGATTTTGCGGCTTCTATTACACAGCAGTATGGCGTAAACTCAGTATCATTAATCAGACTTATTCTTGCAGTTGAAAGCAAATTTGATGTTTCATTTAATGATTATGAATTAGCATTATCTTCTTATGACACATTTGGGGACTTGGCAGCAACTGTTGCTGAGAAAATAGCTTAAAATTATAGATATTGGAGGAGTAAAAAAGATGGCAGATATTAAGAAATTACCCGTAACTTATCCTATGATCACATCATGGCAGTGGCATGCAACATTATTTTCAATCTTATCAGATGATGAAAATGCAAAGAAATGGATTTTCAGTAACTACATACAACTTCGTTGTTATCATATTCAGGAGATATTTACAGGAGACGATATGCTTTTTGCAGATATGATGCCGGGTAGCAGCTCACTCAAGCAGTGCCCTTATCTGGTATATTCACTTATGACAAAGGAGCAGATTGAAAGCTACTGTGGAAATATAATAGATTTTGTAATCAAGACTATTGACCTTGATGGGTATGTATATGGAGTATTTGATGAGGCAAAGATTCTTTGTGATGCAGAGGTTGATTATAAGTTCCCTCATGAGCTGTTTATCTATGGATATGATAGAGATAAAGAAGAATTCTATGTTGGTGACTTTACATTCCAGGATCATTATGGATATAATACCGTTTCTTTCTCGGATTTGGAGAGAGGCTGGGAAGTTATCAGTGCCAAGGAAGACCATATGTTCAAGGATGCTGACAATGGTAAGCGTGGTCTTTATGTTATTATGAAGAACAGTGAGATGCCTGTTTATGATGTGGATCTTGAACTTATTAAGCAGAACTTAAAAGAGTATCTTAATTCAGAAGATACCAAGGATCATTTCCGTATGCTCAGAAACAGATTTGATGATACTACATTTGGTATAAAGGTTTATGATAAGGCTTTAGCACAGGTAGAAAAACAGCTTCATGCCGAGGAACCTGATTTTGATATAAGAGCTCTTCATATCATGTATGACCACAAGGTTCTTATGTATGAGAGAATTAAATACCTTATGGATCATGGATATCTCAGATTCAATCAGGAGACACTTGATGCTTATGCAACTGTTGTTAAGAATATGCTTGCAGCAAGAAATCTTCTTGTAAGAATTTCAATTACAGATGAAATCGAGGCAGCATCAAGATTTAAAACATATTTCAATGCGGCAAAGGAAAAGGAAGTAAATGTACTTTTTGAAATCCTTGCTGAGCTTGAAGACAAGTAGGATTTTATGAGCAGGCTGTCCTTGTGTTATATGTAATATTAATATGCATATAGCTAAAAGGACAGCCTGATTTGTTTTTTGTAAGGTTTGAAACGTATGGTTAGGATAAATATTTTTGTTACAAAAATTGATGATGGATTTATAGATAATAATTTTGATATTTTATATGAAAACCTGTATCCTGCAAGAAAAGAAGCTGTAAAAAAGCTCAAGATAAAAAAAACGGCTTATGTTTCTTTGACAGCCGGACTACTTCTTGCCAAGGCTTATGAAGATATATACGATAAGGCGGCTAAGGATATAATCATCGAAAAGGCTGAACATGGTAAACCTTATATAAAGGGAGAAGAAGAGTTTAAATATAATATATCCCATTCGGGTGATTACGTTGTTTTGGCATATACTACTGATGAAGCTATTACTTCTATAGGAATTGACATAGAAAAAATAAAAACAAGAGATGATGATATGAAAATTGCAAATCGTTTCTTTACCGGGGAAGAAATGGACTATATAAGTGAAGGACTTGAATGTTCTGATGTCGATACGCGCTTTTATAAAGTTTGGACGATGAAGGAAGCATTTTTAAAGTATACAGGTATGGGACTTGGACAAAGGCTGGACAGCTTTAGTGTTAATCCCGATGAACTTTCTATAGTTGGACAAAGCAATATTTCATATGATATGAAGGTTATCGATAAACATATAATTTCAGTTTGTGTGGGATGTGATGATGGTGTAGAATATAACTACAGTCAAATCACACTTGACAAACTTTGTTAGATGCGTTAAAATCACTACTGTTGTAAATATTTATGCGGCAGTAGCTCAGCTGGATAGAGCACATGGCTACGGACCATGGTGTCGGGGGTTCGAATCCTCTCTGCCGCGTTTTATCGAGCAGGAGAAAACCTGCTCGATTTTCAATTTAATAAAATGTGCATTTGGGGACGGTTCTCGTTTGCGCATTTTTAGTGCAAATAAGAACCGTCCCTAAATTCACATTGTACCTGTTATAAGGAGAAAACAGTAAAGTATGAAAAAGGTTGTTATTGTTAATTCTTCTTCTGTTTTTGAATATCGAGTCGATATGTTATATAAGTTTCTGAGACAAAAGGGCTATGAGGTAACTGTTCTTGCGTCGGATTATATGCATGCGGAAAAGAAGAAAAGAAAGCTTGATAAGGAAAACTACATATCTGTAAAAACTGTTCCTTATAAGAAAAATATATCATTTACAAGGCTTTATTCACATTATAATTTCACAAAGAAATGTAAAAAAATACTTGATAATATGAACTTTGACATACTTTATCTGGTTGTTCCGCCAAACTCACAGTCAGCACTTGCCAAAAGATATAAAAAGCGCGGAAATGTGAAAGTTATTATGGATATTATAGATTTGTGGCCTGAGAGTTTTCCGAGTGAACGTACGGATGAATTTCCGTTTACCTTATGGCAGCTTGTGAGAGATAAAAATCTCAGGTATGCTGATTATATTATCACAGAATGTGACTTGTATGTCAGGAGACTTAAGAAATATATAAGCAGTATAGATAATAAAACTATTTATTGGGCTCATAAGAATAATAATGAGACTGTATTGCCTGATTATGATAAAATGAGCAAAGAGGGGATTCATCTTCTTTACCTTGGCTCTATCAACAATATTATCGATATTTCGCAAATTGTAAAGATTATTGATGATTTATCAAGGAAAAACAAAGTATATCTTGACATAATTGGCGGAGGAGAAAAAAAGGATGAGTTTGCCGAGGCTGCAAAAAAGGCCGGCGCAACAATTACAGACCATGGAAAAATCTACGATTTTAGGAAAAAACAGGAAATAATCGATACCTGTCATTATGGATTAAATATAATGAAAAATACTGTCTGTATAGGACTCAGTATGAAGAGTATAGACTATCTGGAGGGCGGTCTTCCGATTATTAATAACCTGGATGAAGATATAGGCAATATAATAAAATCAAAATCCTGTGGACTTAATACATTTGATGAGGACTGGAAGGATAAAATAGATGATTATGACCATATAAGAGAAATGAAAAAGAATGCGCGGGCAGCATTTGAACAATATTTCAGTGAAAAGTGCTTTGAGTCTGCTTTTGATGAAATATTTGAATGATTGGCAGACTTTGGCATATAAGGAGTCAGATATGAAATTTTTAGCAATAATAATAACCTATAATCCTGATGTAGAAAGATTGACTGAAAATCTGAAGGCTATATCCTGCCAAACGGATAAAGTGGTGATAGTAGATAATGGCTCGGAGGATAATTCGTTTTTAGAAAGGCTTTCTTTTGTCTACAATGCAGATGTAATTACAAATGATAAAAATAAGGGCATAGCCTATGCACTTAATCAGGGTATGAAGTATGCATATGAAAACGGGTATGAATGGGCCATAACATTGGATGAGGATTCTGTTTGCCCGGATAATATCATATCTTCAGCAAGAAAGCTTATCGATGAAAAGCTTAGAAAATATAATTCCCTGTCGGTTACCTGTCTGCCGGGTTGTAAACTGGAAGATATTGCTATGATTGTACCTCTTATTAAGGAAACAGCTTCAGGCGAGTTATGTGAGCTTGGAACGGCTGTTGATGATGAAGCTTATCAGGAGGTTAAAAAATGTATAACTTCTGCGGCAATTACAAATGTGAGAATATGGAAAAAACTTCGTGGTTTTGATAATAAATTATTTATTGACTATGTTGACTATGATTATGCTGTCAGATGCATTATAAATGATTATAAGATTGTTAGAATGAATAATGTATGTCTCGATCACAGAATTGGTAAGTCGGAGTATAAAAAATTCTTATGGACAAAGATACGTGTGGCGAATCATTCTCCGTACAGAAAATATTTTATCGCAAGAAACATTATAATATATATAAAAAGATATGCAAAGCATATAAGTGTTTTTGCCGAGCTTTTAAGACTTTTCAAGGTAATGCTTCTTATAGTGTTATATGAAGATAATAAGGCGGTAAAGCTGAAGGCATATTTTAAAGGAATCAGGGCAGGTCTAAAATTTAAAATGTTATAATGAGAGACGTTTTTGCACCGCAAAAAAGTGTTACGATGAGAAATGTTTCTGTGCACAAGAGTGCGACGATGAGAAACGTCCCTGTGCTACATATTTGTAAGGAGTATATATGAAAATATCGGTTGTTTTGGCGTCCTATAACGGCGCAGAGTATATAACTGAACAATTGCAATCCATAGATGGTCAGAGTATGAGACCTGACGAAATCATAATTGTGGATGATGCATCTGCTGACAATACAATAAAACTCGTTGAAATTTTTTTTTATAAAACAGATATTGACTGCAGGCTGATAGAACACAAAGAAAACAAGGGTTATAGGGAGACATTTTTTGATGCACTTTCATATGCTTCGGGAGATGTTATATTTTTGTGCGATCAGGATGATGTATGGCATGAAGATAAGATTGAGAGAATGCTGAAAGTATATGAAGATAATAAAGCTATAAAGGCGTTAAATACGTCATATGAGCTTATTGACAGCGAAGGCAATGAAATATCGGAGGGGATACGTAATAAACGAAGAAAGAAAGATATAAGAAATCTTTATGACATTTCCCTTGAAGACGTCTTAAGTTATAATGTGGCTATGGGATGTACCATGGCATTTACAAAAGAGGTTAAAGATATACTTCTTGAGCATATAAATGTAATAAAGACATATAATATACCACATGATTGGATTATTAATATAATCGCTGCAGCTTTAGACGGACTCTATATGTTAAATGAGGCACTTATAAGCTACAGACTGCATGGTGATAACACCATAGGGCTTAATCGCGCAGCTACAATAGAAAAACGCATAAATGATTATAAGGAGATGGCAAAGCAGAAAAAGGATATGCTTAAGCTCCTTAAAGTGATTGATAAGGATTTATTTGAAAATGAATACGAATATATGAAACTTATGGTTAAAAGTTATCATATCAGGTGTGAAATGCTTGGAAATAAGAAAATAGCAGGATATATAAAAAATTACAGGAAATATAATCTAAAAACAGTAATGGATAAAAAAACCATGATGTATGATTTATATTTAATGATAAAAAAACAAGCCTGATATAATCAAGCTTGTTTTATAACTGGGCTACAAGGATTCGAACCTTGAAATGCTGGAGTCAGAGTCCAGTGCCTTACCATTTGGCGATAGCCCATCACAATCACATATTATACTTGATGTCTAATAAAAATGCAAGCTTTTTTTAAAAAAAATTTATTGTTTGACAAACTAATGTTTATGGTATAGAATGGCACATGTTACATGCGTTATAGTTTGGAGGAAATATTATGAGCAGCATAGTCTATGTGGTCCCTTGGGCTATATGTGAAACTGATAATATATATACAAAAAAAATTACATTTGAGAATATGGAAAAGCCTTCTAAGGGAGATGCTATAGATGATTGGTGTATAAGAGATGTTATGGCAAGCCCTGACAAAAGAAGCAAGGATATATACGCGGTAGTAGATGTGTATAATGGCTATAAGGAAAAGCTTAATGAGAAGGGTATGTCAGTATTTTCTTTGAATAATTCTGCAGAAAAGCTTACCGAATACGGATATAAAAAGGCAGAAGATAAAGAGGCTGATTTTATCAGAAATAAAGTTTTAAAGCTTGGGAAAAAATAAGACCGCGCGATGTGGTCTTTTCTTTTTATCACATTATCGCTTATTGTTTGTGCGGTCAGAGTGAGCAATCAGGTTGAATAATCAGAGTAAGCAATCAGGTTGAATAATCAGAGTGAGCAATCAAGCTGAACGGTCGGAAAGTGATAATTGTGACAGATATGTAGATTTAAACAGGATTATATGTGGTGATACATAGAAAACAGGAGGACGGAAATGATAGAAATCGGTAAATGGAATACTTTAAGGGTAATCAGATCAAAGGATTTTGGTATATACCTCGGGGAAGATGACAGTAAGACGGCTGATACGGTCTTGCTACCGAGGAAACAGGTTGAGGAAGGTGTTAAGGCCGGGTCTGTTATAGATGTATTTATATACAGGGATTCACAGGACAGGCTTATCGCAACTGTATATAAGCCATTTATAACTATGGGGGAGATTAAAAAGCTTAAGGTCAAAAATGTTACTTCGATAGGTGCATTTATGGATTGGGGACTTGAAAAGGATATTCTTCTTCCTTTTAAGGAGCAGACTGCCAAGGTTGAAGAAGGCAGGGAATATCTCGTTAAAATGTATACAGACAAGTCGGACAGGCTTTGCGTATCCATGAAACTTTACGATAGTTTAAAAAAGATAGAAGGTTATAATGAAGGCGATACATTTACCGGTACGGTATATGAGTATAAAAAAGGTATGGGTGCATTTGTTGCTATAGATGACAAGTATTCGGGTCTTGTACATGAGAGTGAAATATTTAATAAGGTATATGTCGGAGACAGTGTATCCGGCAGAATAAAAAAGATAAGGGAAGACGGTAAGGCGGACCTTATGCTTAGAGAACCGGCTTATATACAGATGAATGAAGACTCGGAGAAGGTTTATGATATTATAAAAAGCTATAAGGGTGTTCTTCCTTTTACGGACAAAGCAGATAAGGAGCTTATAAAGAAAGAATTCGGACTTAGTAAAAATGCATTTAAGAGAGCTGTCGGAAGGCTTTTAAAAGAAGGAAGAATAGAGATAACAGAAAGTACGATAAATATCATCTGAAAAGATTGGGTTTATGTTTTATAAACCGGTGCAATTCTAAAAAGATAATGGCAAGATAAATGAATTATAATATATAAAAAAATGGAGGTATATGTTATGAAAAAGATTATTTCAACACCTAAGGCTCCTGCTGCTATAGGACCTTACTCACAGGCAATCGTAGTTGACAAGATGGTATTTACATCAGGTATGATACCTATTATTCCCGAGACCGGAGAACTTGAAACCGGAGATGTTAAAGCACAGGCAAGACAGGCGATTAAAAATCTGGTTACTCTTCTTGAAGAGGCCGGATCAAGCGCTGAAAATGTAGTAAAAACCACAGTATTTATCAAGGATATGAATGACTTTGCGTCAATCAATGAAGTGTATTCCGAGTTTTTTACGGAGAATTTTCCTGCACGTTCATGTGTTGAGGTTGCCAGACTTCCGAAGGATGTACTTGTTGAGATTGAGGCTGTGGCACTTTTGAAATAAATTTTTACTTGAATATTTATAAGTTGGTGGTACAATAAGGATATGTTTAATCACAATAGAAAAAGGGAGACGATATTATGAGTAAGAATATTGATTGGTCAAATCTTGGTTTTGGCTATATCGAAACGGAGCATCGTTTTGTGTCAAATTATAAAAATGGTGCATGGGACGATGGAGCTATAACAACAGATTCTATGGTAACTATAAGTGAGTGTGCCGGAGTACTTCAGTATGCGCAGACATGTTTTGAGGGCTTAAAGGCTTATACTACCGAGGATGGGCATATTGTCTGCTTCAGACCTGATCTTAATGCCAAGAGAATGGTTGATTCATGTACAAGACTTGAGATGCCTGCATTTCCTGAGGATAAGTTTGTAGAGGCAGTTGTAAAGACTGTAGAGGCTAATATAGATTATGTTCCGCCTTACGGTTCCGGAGCAACTCTTTATATAAGACCTTATATGTTTGGCAGCAATCCGGTTATCGGTGTTAAGCCGGCAGACGAGTATCAGTTCCGTATCTTTGTTACACCGGTTGGTCCTTATTTTAAGGGCGGTGCAAAGCCTATCGTTATAAGAGTATCTGATTTTGACAGAGCTGCACCACATGGAACAGGTGATATCAAGGCAGGACTTAATTATGCCATGAGTTTACATGCAATCGTTGATGCACACAATCAAGGATATGCTGAGAATATGTATCTTGATGCTGCAACACGTACAAAGGTAGAAGAAACAGGTGGCGCAAACTTCCTCTTTATCACTAAGGACGGTAAATTTGTAACTCCTAAGTCAAACAGTATTCTTCCATCTATCACACGTCGTTCACTTATGGTAGTTGCAGAGAAGTATCTTGGACTTACTGTAGAGCATAGAGAGGTTTACTTCGATGAACTTAAGGATTTTGCAGAGTGTGGACTTTGTGGTACCGCAGCAGTTATCTCGCCTGTTGGAAAGATAGTTAATCATGGCGAAGAAATCTGCTTCCCAAGTGGTATGGACGAGATGGGACCTGTAACAAAGAAGCTTTATGATACGTTGACAGGTATCCAGATGGGTCGTATCGAAGCACCTGAGGGATGGATTAAGGTTATTAAGTAAAATAATAATAATACAGGTTTACACCCGGCGATATGAGAACAGGCATCTTATCACATTAATATATGTGACAGGATGCCTGTTTTCACATTGATTTTTTATTCGACTGATTTAAGGGATTCTGCCATGTTTATTTTATCAAGCTTTTTGTTCATAAAAATACTAATAAATATATTAAAAGCAAAAGTAAGAATTATACTGTATACAAAGCTTTTAGCTTTTATATGAATCTTAAAGGACACTATATCCACCACAATTTGTGACATGACAAACCTGTGTAATAAAACACCTAAGAATAATCCAATTATAATACCGATAGAGGTCAATAATATGTTTTCCCTAAAAACATAAGCAGAGGTTTCGTTTTTGAAAAAACCCAAAACCTTTATGGTTGCAATCTCTCTGATTCTTTCGGTAATATTTATATTGGTAAGGTTATAAATTACTATAAATGCAAGAAATGCAGCACATATTATAACCAGATAAACCACATAATTGAGACTTTTCATCATATTGGAAACACGTTTTTGCAGATCCATGAAAAGTGAAACTTTTGCAACATTTTTATCTTTCATAAGCTCGGCGGAGAGTTTATACATATCTGAGCCCTCAGGGAAGATGATATAAAGCGTGTTGCAGTTTAAAAGTTCTTCAATCTGTTTTTCAACAGTGGCTTTTGTTGTGAAAATGTAGTTATTGAATATTCTTGTGCGATGAAATCGCACTTCCGGAAATCTGGAAATCAGATGTCCGGGAAGTGGAAATCATCATGTGCGAGTTTACTCGCGCAATGTTT
>CADCDW010000058.1 GCA_902800325.1 uncultured Lachnospiraceae bacterium | reverse complement strand
ATCACTTCCTTCGGCATTATACTATCATTTTAGACCATTGTCTATACTCTATATTTCACAATATTCCATTTGATATTTGTACAAATTGTACAAATATCAAATCCTTGCCCAATAACTAAACAGGTCGTTCAACCTGTCTGTAACCTCTGCTTTCAAACCTCCCAGCTTATCTTCCACTTCTTCATTTTTATACGGAGGTATAATCAGTACCTTTTTGGTATCCATATCCACCTCACAAAAAACAGACATCCATTCGACGAATTTGTTATAAGTTATTATAAATGCCATCATACGCCTATATGTTTCAAGTTCTGTCAGATGACGCGACTTATCCTCCAGATGCTTCATAGATGCTGCAAACATATCTGCAGCTATAAGAAGTCGTACAGTAAAACCTATACCCGGATCTATCTGAAGCATTCTCAGTATGCCATACTCTTCCATTTCGTGTATACATACCCTCTTCATAGCAGCTACATCAGGTATTTTATATGTACCTCTCTTGGATAGTCTGTTACTGTTAACCTCATTTTCAAAAGATAAAAACTCAGGATAATACATCCTCATCACGCTTCGTGTACGTCTTATAAATCTTTCAATCTCATCCCAGAACACAACCGAAACCGGAAACTCATCATAATACTGTCTGCGATTGGATATATCTTCTACATAATCTATAAGATCATCATTTTCATAATCAGCTATAACCAAAACAAGTCTTGAGAAAGGTGGATTATCCTCTTCGTCATTGTCAAGTATCCACGCATCTATAAGTTTTTTATCAATCTTGATTTCTCTATAACCGATGCATTGAATCAGTACATTACGTTTCAACTGGTCTTCCTCGGTATCAGGCGGTCTTAAAAGCTCCTCCTGTTTTGCTCCCGGGCATCTGCGTCCGGTAGCCGTAAGCCTTGGTTTTGGCTCTTCTCTTTTAGGCCTGGCCAGGATTGTAAATCCCGGCACAGGCTCATCAGTTATATCCATGTCTTCCTTGTCAACCTTGTAGGTATCCATAACATATTCTATAACCAGTTCCTTAAATAATTTTTTCTTTTTAGGCATCGCCAAGCTAAGCATTGAAAGTGCCGACATAATTATCTCCTTAACTAAAACATTTTATAAATATTATGCTGCAGGTATCAGAATGTATTTTGCCACCGGCTTATGATACACAGCACGCACATAATTATTTTGCACTACGTTTTTCACTAACACCATATTCTATGTAATGCAGATAATACTTTGTTAAATCATTGCCAAAAGCATTTTGAAGGTCGGCATATCTGTCCTTATATATGTTTACATTGAAATCCGCCTTCGCCTGACGCCCTTCTTTCATGCCATAGGTTATAAAATGCTCAAATACAGCAGATGAATCGGTTCCGAATACAGCTCTTAAATCAGCGTAATTATTTATATAATAATTATAATCATATACTGCGCTGTAATCCACACCGTTATAAACTGCAGTCCCTCCTGAAGAAGCAGAACCGCCACCTGAGTCACCTGATGAAACCGCATTTCTGCCTTCGCGTTTTCCATACTCTATATAATGCATGTAATAAGATCTTAAATCATTACCAAAAGCTGCCCTTAGATCTGCATAATTATTTTTATAAGCCTGTACATTAAATGATGCACTTGCCTGTCTGCCTTCTCTCATACCATAATTTACAAAATGCGCAAGCGCGGCTGTTGAATTGGTTCCAAATGCAGCCTTTAAATCAGCATATTTATTGATATAATAATTATAATCATATACTGCGTCGTAATTCACTCCATTAAATACCGTCGGCGCACTGCTTGAAGATGCAGAATTACTTCCTGATCCTGATGAAGAGCTTGAACCTCCTGAGATAGAAGTCTTGGCATTTCTTCCTTCATTCTTTCCGAAGTTTATATAATGCTGATAATATAATTTTGTATTATCTCCAAAAGCCGCCCTCAAATCAGCATAATTATTTTTATATATACCAACATTAAAATCTGCACTTGCCTGACGTCCCTCATTCATACCGTAGGTTGCAAAATGTTCAAGTGCCGCAGAAGAATTGCTACCAAATGCAGTTCTTAAATCAGCATAATTATTAATATAATAGTTATAATCATAAACCGCACTGTAATCCACGCCATTATATACAGTCGAAGCACCTGTCTGCGCAGCTGCTTCCAAAACCGTTCCGCCAAAACACTGAACCCAATAGTAACCATACTGTGAACCCGGTACATAATAACAGGCAATTCCTATACTCTTAAAATTCTTGCTAAGAATATTGGCCTTATGCCCTGCGGAATTCATCCAGCCATTCATAACACTGCTTGGATTTCTCTGACCGGCAGCTATATTTTCACCTCTCCAGCCAAGTCCTGATGGAAAGGCTGTAAAACAGGATGTACCGTCCGGACGGGTATGATCAAATAATGATGTTATCTCTACAGCCCTCACCTTTGCCGAAGATATAAGCTTTGCATCCATTGTGAGTGCCGGAAGTCCTACAGCCGCACGTTCCTGATTGACCATATCAAGTACCTGCCATGCATAATCTTCATTATAGCTTGCCGATGCCGCCTTGATATCTAACGGTTTATCTACTACAATGACAAATCCCAGCACTACGACAAGGCACATTATACATGCCATAAATCTTTTAAATAAACTGCTCTTTTTACCAAAAAACATATGTATTCCTCCTTTTTTGTGATACTTAAATCTTATAAATCATATGGCGTACAGTTTAAAAAGCGCTTTATCTAACTTTGTAAAATATGACTATTTACAGCATAACATTTTATATATTTCAATGTCAATATTTTTACATTATAATAATACCAAAAAATCAATGGAAAAAATGGATAAAATATACAAAAAGCTCCGGATTAACATCCGGAGCCTTCGGTAATTCTTTTAGTATTTTCTAAGGTTTGCTATGTAATCATTGATAATACTGTAACCATAACCTCTTGCTGTAGCCCATCCTTTACCATATGGATTTTCCTGTATACCGAGCCATTCCACATAAGGTGCTGAAAACCTTGTGACAAGATCAAATCTTGAATCCACACAGGCATTTTTAAGAGCATCCTTAGAAGCATAAGCCTTAAGGTGCTGAACCTGAGCTCTGACACCTTCTCTTACGCTTCCAAACGAAGAGCCTGCCGCACCACCGTCAGTAGCTCCGAGTCCTGCAAAGTTGAACTGTTCTATACTAACCTGTCCACCAAATCTAAGAAAGCCTGTCTCTTTCATAGCCTGACAAAATGCCACATCAGCTCTCACACCCTCTGCCTTACACTCTTCATAATAAATCTGACAAAATGCCTCGATAGTCGGAGCATCTGAATTGGCATAAAACGCAGGGTAGGTTGCCTTAGCCTTATAATAAGCTGCCATCTGTGCCACAGTAGTATTTGGATCTCCCATTATAGCTGTTGTACCTGAACTTACTTCAAGAAGTCTGTCAGCAACTCTTTTCTCGCCTGCTCCATATGTCATATAATGCTTATAATATGCAGGAAGGTTAGTTCCAAAAGCCATAGACAAATCGCCATAATTTGCTCTGTAATATGTTACATTAAAAGTATCTTTAGCCTGTCTGCCTTCTGACATACCATATCTGACAAAATGCTCAAGAGTCTTATTTTCATCACCACCAAATGCAGCCTTTATGTCGGCATATTTACTCAGGTAATAATTATAATCATAAACCTTGCTGTAATCCACTCCATTATATGTAGTAATAGGATTCTGAAGAGTAGTTACGCCTGTTGCCTTTCTGCCTTCAGCTTTTCCATATTCTATGTAATGCATATAATATAATTTTTTGTTTGTACCAAAAACACGTCTTAAATCCTGATGAGCATTTTTATAAGAATTTACATCAAAGTTAGCATTTGCCTGTCTGCCTTCTGCCATACCGTAAGTAACAAAGTGTTCCAAAGCAGCATCATCATTTCCGCCAAATACAGCCTTTATATCAGGATATTTCTTTATGTAATAATTATAATCATATACTGCGCTGTAATCCACACCATTTAAAACAGTTTGAGGATTTAAGATTTCAGTTACACCTGTTGTAACTCTGTTTTCATTTATACCATATTGAAGATAATGTTCATAATAAGCCTTTAAATTCTTGCCAAATGCACGCTTTAAATCAGCATTTGCATTCTTATAAGAAAATACATCAAAATCTTTACAGCCCTGTCTGCCTTCTGCCATACCGTAAGTTACAAAATGTTCAAGAACTGCATCCTTATTGTTTCCAAAAACAGCCTTTACGTCAGCATATTTGCTTATGTAATAATCATAATTGTAAACCGGGCCGTAATCCACACCTTTATATATGGCCGAAACATATGTCTTGGTATTGGTATTGGTGTTTGTATTTGTGTTGGTATTAGTGTTTGTATTGGTATTAGTATTGGTGTTAGTGTTAGTATTGGTATTTACTGTTCCGTTTGCTTTTCTGTTTTCTGCTTTACCGTATTGGATATAGTGCAGATAGTATTTAGGATAATCATTACCAAAAGCAGCCTTTAAATCCGCATAACTATTTATGTAATATTCTACATTGAACTCTGCTTTGGCCTGTCTTTTTTCCTTCATACCGTAATTTACAAAATGTTCAAGGGCCTTTGCCTTGCTCGGTCCAAACGCAGCCTTTACATCCGGATTATGGGCCAGATAATAGTCAAAATCATAAACCGCACTGTAATCTATACCCTTGTATCTGTAACTTTCCTCAGCAGACTTAATATACTCAAGTATACCTCTTGCATCTGCCGCACCCAGGTTGGCAAGTTTTGCATCTGAGCTTAAGAAATTGGCAGCATCAGAAGCATTGGATACATATGCATGCTCTACGATAATACCAGGTATGCCTCTTCTTCTGGACTCATTTATAACCGTATAATAATCAGATATATCGCCTGTCGGATATGTCTCTGCAGGTTCTCCGCCTACAGGCGTTGCATTTCTTGTAAATACACCTCTCTTATTTAAACCGAGAGATGCAAGCTGATTTATAATATCATTGCCGAGAGTTTGTCCTGTCTGATATGCATAATAATTATATGAACTTGAGTTAGGAACCCATACCTCAGAACCGGTAGCTGTATCTCCTGCCTGAGAGTTATTATGTATACTTACAAAAAGGTCTGCGCCATAATTGGCTGCAATTATAGCACGTTCTGTAAGACTTGGCTTGGTACTGTTGTCAGTACGGGTAAGATATACTGTTACACCACTCTTTTCAAGTTCCGCCTTACATGCAAGTGCTATCTTAAGATTTAAATCTCTTTCTATGTATGTTACTCCGTTATGCGTACGTGTTGCGCCTGTATCTGAACCACCATGCCCCGGATCAAGTACAACGATAAAACTTGAAGGATCTGCCGAAACTACAGATTCATTAAAATCGTCATCATAGTAATATGTAGAACCCTCTATCTTGACATCAGAAAAGCCGTTTTCTGCAAGAGCATTTTCTACATCACTTGCTGAGAGATTTGCACCGGATACATCATTTACGATGACACCGGGAACATCTTCTGCAGTATCGGTTGAAGCAGATGAACTGTCATCTACAAGCCATGCTGTAGGTGCTGTATCTACAGAGGTATCTACACCAAATACACCATTTACCCCCTGTTCCTCAAGATTAAGGACAAATTCTCTGTCATTTACTTTATAGCTTATGCTTACAAGCTTGTACTGTCCTGCATAGGAAGAATCTCCAAAATAAAGATCAAAAAGAACGAGGAAATCCTGTATCTTGTCTGCAGCTTTTGTATAACTTGCTCCTGTTGTCTGATTGACATATGTAAGAACCGCATCCGATATACCCGCACCACTTTCACCTATGTTAGCTACTACATACTGTGAGCTCGGAGTTTCCACATAATCATTTTCGATAACGAGATAATTAAGCGGAAGTTCTGAAATCTCATCTGATTCTTCTTCTAATTCTAAATCTGAATTTCCGAGTGCCGGATCATCCACTATAGTTTCTTCTGATTCAGCGTCATTTAGCACATTAATCGAATCAATATCCGTTGTTTCGGTTGTTATATCATACGATTCTTCCTTTGATGCTTCTTCAACCTCTGTCGTTGAAATATACGTATCTTCAGCAGAATCCTGTGAAGATGTTTCAACTACCGTTTCTTCAGTAATTTCCGTTGTTTCTGCCGCATATGATATCATACTTACATTTGGCATAAGCATGCAGACACATACGAGCATTGCCATTAATCGTCTTAATACTTTCACGTTTTTTCCCTCTTTCTTTTTCCTTTTCTCGACAAAATTTTCAAAATAACAAGTAAGATAATAACACCAATTTAACAAATATGCAATATTTTCTAAACATTTTCCACATTATTCCAATTAAAGTTTAAAGACTTTTTCCCGGTCATAAGATATCTGCCTTTTTTTAAGTAATCTTCAATCCATAAACAAAACTATAATTTTATTGCAATAATTCCATAAAAAATGTATACTTTAAACAGTTTTATAAAAGCATTAAGGAGGGACAAAAATGTTTAAAAAAGCAAAAACAAGCCGTATGCTAAGCCTTATGCTTGCGGCGGTAATGGTTATAGGTCTTTGCCTTATACCGGAAAGAAAAAGTTTAGCCGCTTCGGAGATTCCATGTAATTATACTCTGACCGGCGACACTTCAAATTACAGCACATCCGTTACGCCATATCAGATGCACGGAAAGCTATCCGTGTCGGGAACAAATCTGGTAGACGCAAGCGGCACTCCGGTGCAGCTAAGAGGCGTGAGTCTTCACGGTATACAGCATACCAATGGTATAAATACTGCATTTAAGGACTATGTCAATACTGAGTCATTTCAGATTTTAAGAGATGAATGGGGCGTAAATCTTATACGTATCCCTGTATATACCGAGGAGGGCGGTTACTGCAGAGGTAACGACGCAGCTATGGACGAAACTATTAAAAATGCTGTCAGTATAGCAACCGAACTGGGTATGTATATTATAATCGACTGGCACATACTTAGCGATGGCAATCCTTGGACTCACCAGAGCGAGGCTGTAAGTTTTTTTGATTATTACTCCACCAGATATGCCGGTTACGGAAATGTTCTTTTTGAAATATGTAATGAGCCAAACGGCTGTGATTGGGGTACGATTAAAAGTTATGCTGAGACCATCATACCGGTTATACGTTCACACGATGCCGATGCTATCATAATTGTAGGAGCTCCAAACTGGTCACAATACCTTGATGAAGTGTCCTACAATCCTATACAGGGATATAATAATTTAATGTATACTCTTCACTTTTATGCTGCTTCTCAGTGGCACAAAGACGGTCTAAGAGACATAGTAACAACTGCACATAATAATGGTCTTCCAATCTTTTGTACCGAGTTTGGAATATGTGACGAAACCGGAAACGGATATATCGACTTTGACAGTGCAGCCACCTGGATGAATCTATTAAAACAATACAATATAAGCTACTGTTGTTGGAGCCTTTCAAACAAAAATGAATCGGCTTCCATGTTTGACAGCAATTGTACCAAAGTAAACGGATGGACAAACGATGACCTTGCAACTACAGGCGCATGGTATATCAACTACACAAGGCCTTTATATGAAGAAGAAATGAACCAATATATGGCAGCTATAGATGATACTCCCGGTGTAAACGAAGACGGAACCATCAATATGTTCCGACTATACAATCCTAACAGTGGTGAACATTTTTATACATCCAATGCTGCCGAAAAGAAAAATCTTGTCCTTGTCGGATGGAGATATGAAGGCATAGGATGGGTAGCCCCTGCTTCTTCAAATACTCCTGTGTATCGTCTGTATAATCCAAATGCCGGAGACCACCACTATACAATGAGTGCCGGAGAAAAAGATAATCTTGTTAGTGTAGGATGGAATTATGAAGGTATAGGCTGGTATTCGGATGATGCCAAGACAGTTCCATTATACAGACAGTACAATCCAAATGCCATAGCCGGAAGTCATAATTATACTACCAACAAATCAGAAAACGACTATCTGGCAAGTATCGGGTGGAACGCTGAAGGAATCGGATGGTATGGATTGAAATAAGCTTTGATGCTTCTACATATTAACAAACGGAGCGAAACTAAAACGCCTTGCATAGTATTAAAGCAATACTTACTACGCAGGGTGTTTTATAATATCCTTATTTATAATATACTTGTTTATAATATCTTTACTTAAACTCTATCGTGTTCGGTTGAGTTTCAAATGTATATGTATCTACTCCTCTATCCTCAAAATAAGCCTTTAAAGAAGAAGCATCATACCCCTCTGTTTCAAATACATATCTCGGGCAATCAAAGAAAACTGCTTTTGGATTTATATGATCATAAAACTTAGTAGTAGGGCCCCAGTTACCATGATGTCCTAATTGGATGTAATCCACATCAAGTTCATCAAGATGCTTTTCGAGTATAATATTCTCCACCTCAACTTGCGTATCTGCCATAAAAAGCATCCTATCTTCCCGGCCGCTTACTATAAAACACATAGAGCCATTGTTAGCCAGATGAGATTGCATATGATTAACCTCGTCATCCCATGCATGTATCACATCAAACTCCAGCCCAAGGCAATAAAAAATATCATCTTCATTGACTATATGTACATTTCCCAAGCCTTCCAAAACTGACATATATGCTTCGCATGCTTCAAATACATCATACCACTGTGCAGTTTCTTTATATCTTTCATAATCTACATCAACCACATATATATCGTCTATAGATATTCCATCAGGATTTGCCGCAATTACATTAAAGGCACAGGTGTGATCAGGGTGAGGATGTGTAACAATCCACGCTTTCACATGATTGTTATGCTGTGCTATAACCTCACGCACTGCATCCGCCTCATAATCCCATCCACCGTCTATTATGATAAGGTTATTGTTTGAATCAACTATAGTATAAAACATATGCTGTTGGTCTTCGTAGTCACCATACTGCGTAATAGTATATGTAATTTCTTTATTGTCATTTTTTGAAGTACATGAAATCAATAAGGTAACGATATATAGAACCATTAAAATTAAAATAAGCCTTTTCTTTTGCACGTATGATACATATCCTCCCAAACATAGTAATAAACTCTCGGAATCTCCGAGCCTTTGAAATATAAGGCTTGCGAGATTCTTTTTTTTATTAAATCACCCACTTTTTTAAAAAAAACACTTGACAAATACCCAAAAATTTGCGGCGCTTTGCGCCTATTAATTAAGAGGTAATTTCGCTCCGGCGCAGCCGGAAGTGTTTTTTTGAAAGGAGTGTTTCATATGTTACCATTTAATCCCGGCGGGCATTCTGCCTACCAGAATCATGTTCTAAACTTATTCCTTGAATACTATCCCAATCCTGACTCTTTGCCTATTTCCACATGGACTATCATTGATCATTTCTGGCACCTTGACTTATCTCAAGTTGATGAACAGATGAAGTGTAAATACTCTATCTTCGATCCTGAACCCAGACTCCCTTCTTGCCTGCTTCGTTCCATGCTTGTATCTCTTGAATTCAAAGTTATTTCTTATACTGACTGGTCTGCTCAATTAAAGATAAATCCTCTTTATGCTATCTTAAGTGGTTTTTCGCCCGGAGACACCCCAGGGGTTGGTACATTCTATGATTTCATTAACCGTCTTTGGGGCTCTGATTCAGACTTGCCTATCTTTCCATTGCTGAATTGTGCCTCGATGCACGACTCACATGGTTTTCTTCGTAACTGGTTTACCATGAAGGCATTTCTCCCTGACTATAACATTTCAAAGGTTTTGCTTGATTCCGCACACGATGCCATGCCTATCTATAAATACTTTAAACGAAATAACATCATTCCATTTATTGACCTAAACGAAAAACGTGGAATAAATCTCAAGTATAAAAATGACTTTGAAATAGGAAAAGATGGCATCCCTGTATGTCTTCAAGGCTTAAAAATGAAACTTGATGGAGTTAAAGTCAAACGGAGCAGAAGTAAATTTCGCTGTCCTTTAGCTGACAGAAAGAATGGTTGTACCTGTCCTAATCCTTGTTCTGATTCTAAATACGGAAGAACAGTTCATTTACAGAATAAGGACAATCCAAGCCTGATTAACATACCGTCAAGAGATAGTGATGAATGGAAGAACGAATATAACAACAGGACGTCTTCGAAAGATGTAACAAACGTGAAAAGATTGATTACAAATACGAAGACGGCAACCACCGTTCTACAAGAAACTAGTATTGCCGTCTTTATTGCATCATGATGTGCCAGCGCCTTGATGCCTGGGACTCACCATATGAGTCCGAATTAAAACAGCTGCTTATCAAAGTAGCATAACTTAATACGCAATACCATTATAACCTATTCTGACGAATATGTGTATTAAAGTCGCCCATTTTTTCAAAAATTATTTCTTTTAGCTCTTTTTTCATTCCTGATAGTATTCAATTTTCAAAGAACATTACATTTATACGATAAATGCATTTTTAAGCCTCAAGATTCCGAGAGGCTATAAACAAATAAAAAACATTTTTTCCTGTATATTATCTTTCTTTTTCATCATCATCTCCTACGATATCATCTACCTTTTTCTTATCAAAGTTTTCCCCAAAAAAGCACGTCAAGATAACCATTAAATCCATCAGAGAAATAAAAATCACAACAAGTATTGAAACTCTTAAAATTGCTCTGACTGACATTCCAACAAAAAATGTAGAAATAAATACCTTCACTGCTGAAATACTCAAACTATATTTCCTAATTATAATCCCATACATTGTTAAAACAAAACATAATAAAGTCAATATAAAAACATATATCATTCTCTTCTTAAAACGAGCAAATTCATTATGTAATATAACTTGTTTTATTTCAATTCACCCTCAGAAGTACCCTCTATATCTAGTCTTAAATTCAAAACATTTCCTTTTAAATAAGACCTATATAGTTCATCATTTTTCTTCTCAGCGCCTATTATATCCTTCTGATTAAAGCCTTTTCCGGTATCATAATATACACACCATCTTATGGCATTCTCCTGACTATCTACCATTATATCCATACTATCAATAAACTTATTAATATCACTAATAATAATATTCGGATCCTCTCCCTTAATAATAATTTTTCCGTCATTGTAATCCAAATTATTAAAAGTACAATTTTGAAAATCGGATATAACTAATCCCTCTCTGTCATGTATATTATTAGGTATTTCTTTTTTTACCCCTTAAACAATCATAAAAATGGATTCAACCATTACAAATAACACAAATAAATATATAAATCTCCAACTATTTTTCATATTTTATCAATAATCTTCCTTATATAGTATAATATGTGAACTTATCTGTAAGATTATAACATCATCATTATTATCATGGCAAGATTTTATTTAAACATAAACATCCTATAGTTCGCTGACTCCGGATCATCATGTGCTCCAATCATAAACTGAGCATATGCTATAATTACAGTATCATATTTACTAGAAATAATAAAATCTCTAAGATTAAAATTGCGTTCATAATTCCTAAGTATTATACAATCAACCTCATGAACCTGTAATGATAAAAACGGTTGTATTACATGCGCATATGAATCTCCTATTATTAAAACTTTGCCTGTATCAACATTATTGTTAATACAATTTTTGAGATTATACGAATAGTGCCAACTACCATTTTCATAAACATCATTATCCAAATTATATATTGATTCATCCACAAAACCATCAAAGTTTCCATCATATGTCGTTCCATCGGATTCTTCAAATGTGAAACTGGTTTTATAATTAGGTTTCAACTCAGTATAGTCATCAAGCCCAACATATTGCAAAGACATCTTTCTTCCCTGTTCCCCCAACCAACATTCTTTCCACTCATTTTTTATAAATCTATCCTCATCAAAATATGATGTATCAATGTTATATCCGCAATATTTATTTAGACCATCAGCCATAATTGACGTAGCCCACAATCCCGCGGCAGTCGTCCAGTGATGGTCTGTCCTATAAAACAAATCCGAAACATCTATGTTTTCCTCACGAATATTATCTCTCAAGTCAATAGTATTAACCCCCTCCTGCTTTATACGTTTCAAAAACAAGTCTGCATTTTGATTGCTATATGTTTCTACCCCAAATTCTTTTATAAAAAGTTCATCATCTATATATTTAGTTGGTTCATTCACATACAAAAGATTTATACCGTTTTCTTCCAAATAATTTCTAAAATCTACAGTTTCGTTTACCTCATAATCCGTAGAAGTATATTCCGATGCAGACACAATATACTTATCATCAGTTATATACATTCCCATATCGCTGTATAATCCATGCATATTTAGTTTACCGGCCATAAAGCCATTAATATCTATTAATTCTCTGTGTTTCCAAATTTCAGATGTATATTTGTTTTCTATTTCCTTTATCGTTGTTGCAGTTTCATCATAATTCTTTTGTTTGAAATAATCTAAAAAAACGTCAATAGTCTGATATGAACCATTTTTAAAAAACTCAACAAATAAAAAAAACACAAATATTATAGATAAAAATTTTTTTGACGCACTACTTTTACCAGACATAAAGATAAGCTCCTTTCTAAAAGTTAGCATATGCAAATGGATTGTTTTGTCCAGCTACCACAAATGATATAGCCCATATAAAAGCTCCAACTATAATAATTGATGATAATATTTCATATAAAGCATACATATATTTATTATTCTTGGTTTTCTCCTCAATCCAAGGAATGACCGGTATACTAAATACGATTGCAACAACAATAAAAAAAGCATAATCTTTTAATAAAAAAGCAGTCCTCCTATCAGTTATTTTATTTGACGTAAAAATGAGCATCTTTTTTATGCGAACCAGAGCAGAAATTAAATCTTTCGAGTTAAAAATGGTCCACTGAAAATTAATAAATACTAACGTTAATACTCTATATATAATTTTACCAATAAATGAATTAATTTTTTGCGGCAAACCCAATAGTCGTTCGACCGATATCGCAATAAAATATCCCATACCCCATACAATAAAGTTCCATGCTGCCCCATGCCATATACCTGTTAAAAGCCAAACCGCAAAAAGATTAAAATAAACTCTCCATTTGTGCTTATTTCTCGAACCCCCAAGAGGTATATATATATAATCCCTAAACCAACTACTTAAAGTTATATGCCACCTTCTCCAAAATCTGCTTACTGATTCTGTCATATATGGATAATTAAAGTTTTCCGGGCAATTATATCCAAACATATTAGTTATTCCGATAGCCATATCGGAATAGCCGGAAAAATCATAAAACAATTGTAACGAAAAACATATTGACCCAAGCCACATATATGACGTTGAAAGCTTCTCAAAAGAGGTTCCAAATATCTCCGTACTAACATTTGATAAAACATTTGCAATAAGTATTTTTTTACAAAAACCTATGAGAAACCTGTATACACCTTCCGCAAATAAATCAAAATCAAATTTATTTTTATTACCTGACATATCATTATATCTGGAAAGTGGTCCGGATTGGATTTGCGCAAAAAAAGACAGATATAAAGCATCATGAATCGGATTAACCTCTAGCTTCGCTCTTTCTTTATATACATCTACAAGATATGAAATTGATTTAAATGTAAAAAATGAAATCCCCAATGGCAAAACGATATTCTTGGTTTTACATTCTATAAATGATAGCTTTAAATTAGAAATAAAAAAATCAGTATATTTATAATACACTAACAAACCTGTATTTAAAACAATGCCAATTATAAGAAGTATTTTTTTATTACAATTCTTTTTTGCCTTGGTCATTGTCCTTCCTAATAATACTGTTATAGCAACTGAACACGAGAAAATAAACAAATACTTTATTGATCCAACTGCATAAAATAACAAGCTTAATATAAATAATATAAACTCTTTTACCTTATTATCTAAAAAATAGTACAACGCCAATGCTATAGGCAGAAAACAAAATAAAAATGTCATATCTGTTATCATATTTATGAAGTCTCCCTATCAATGTTGAATAGTCACATAAAAATCTATGCTTACAAAATCTGAACATAACAGATTTTACCATTATTTCATAAACTTTTCAATTCATTATTTATAACTTGCTTGTATGAAATAGTAAGGTTACGAA
Source organism: uncultured Lachnospiraceae bacterium (assembly GCA_902800325.1). Classification (GTDB taxonomy): domain Bacteria; phylum Bacillota; class Clostridia; order Lachnospirales; family Lachnospiraceae; genus Coprococcus_C. The sequence continues at coordinate 3,040 of CADCDW010000058.1, read as the reverse complement.
TAATTCATAAACTTTATAAAATTATTATAGCTTTTTTATGAAATATTTAATATAATATAATTATCAAACATATTAAATGTATTAGATATGTTAAAAAAATATACAAGAAGATGACGATATGATAACTTACGATCCATTTTGGAACACTTTAAAGAAAGTCGGCGAAAGCTGGTATACTCTTGAAAGCAAACATGGTATAAGCCCTGCAACGTTGCATAGACTAAAGCATAACATGGCTGTTTCTACAACAACCATAGCATCATTATGCAAGCTCTTAAACTGTTCAGTCACAGAGATAATTGAGTATAAACCGGAATAATAATTTAAACATACAATTATATAGAATCCTAACGATTGATCGTTTATGCCCCTATACTAAAGCAACAAATCACCTTTTTAAGCGGTAATTTGAATGTTTTTGTGTACGAAAAAAACCACAATCACATTTGCACCTATCTATCCCTGATATTTTATCTATGTAAACAATCTTTATATTTTTCATCGGAAGATACTCAATAAATCAGCATACAACAAAACATATACGTACAGTTTCCGCATAAAAGCCTGATCCCGTCATAGTGTCTTCAAGAAAAATATATTTATTTTATTAAATCTATTAAATATGGTAAACTTGATGTAAAATAAATAAAAAAGGAGATGTATATATGATAAGCTATGATCCATTTTGGAACACTTTAAAAAACGCGGGAGAAAACTGGTATACGCTTGTAAACAAACACGGTATTAATCCGGCAACACTTCACAGATTAAAGCATAATATGGCAGTTTCTACAAAAACTATCGCATTATTATGCAAGATATTAAAATGTTCGGTTGCAGATATAATGGAATACAAACCGGAATAATCATATAAGCTTAAAGCATTTCTCAAAATCCAAAGGTTGAACTATTTCATACCGGGAATTACTAAAGCAATAAATCAGTATTTTTAAAATACTGATTTATATGCCTTTAGTTAGTGTACGCAAAAATAAGCTTTCTATCAAGTTCTTCGACCATCTGATCCGGTACTGCTTCATCAGTCGTAGCGCTTACATTGGGAAAGATCTTTCGGATATCTGCTTTAGAAACAGGTGTCAGGGAAAGCAATTCTTCCCTTAGACATATTTTTTTTATTAAGCGCTTACTTTTTAAAGCAATTAGACATATTTTTCTTTTTTTTCATTATCAGCCTCTAAAAAATTTTGCCAATAAATAAAACCGCCATATCACATAGCGATATGGCGGTTTTAACTGATTAATAAATAATACTACCAATTATTTCTTTATCATAATTATCAACTATTCTTGTTATTTTTATCAAATCAGGCAAGGTGGTTTTTTCTCTTTTTAAAACAACTATTACTTTATCTGAAGCTATTATCTTTTCGACATTGTCAAAAGAATCACTTAAATCTGTTGATGTTTCAAATTTAATATCATCTATTTTCTTTGATATATGTTCTGCAAGTTCCTTTATAGTTGCCTCGTTAATATTTCCTATAATAAGAATATTACTTTCATCCTTAATTCTATTTTTTATATTAAGAATAATCTTTTTATTAACTACATCATCTTCTTCTGCCAAATAATCATCAGACCTTTTATCTATAAGTTTATCTACAAAAGAGAAAATAGGATATTGGGTATTTTTCTTAAATACACCTAAATTATTAATTCCTGATATTCTGTTAAACTCTCCTGCCGAATATACTATACCCTTTTTGACAAATCTATTGTAGCAAACAACAAACACCAATATTATACCGATAATTGCACCAACTACACATAGCAAAACTGTCATAGGTATTAATTTTCTTTTACTTACCAATTCAGGAGCTTTAGGTTGTTTTATCGAATCTAATTCTTTTTGCTCTTCCTCAATCTTTGCAGATAAATTATTAAATCTGTTATTCGCTGCATTTCTATTATCATCTATTGTCAACATTCTATCATAATAGCTATTAACATTATATACTGAAGCTTCGAATAATTCTATCTGTTCAAGTTCTTCCTTTTCATTCTCTGCCAATTCATAAATTTTATCTATAATTAACCTGGCCGAATCCGAATCCGGATACAGAACCCTTAGTCTAATAACATTAGCATTAGTATCTACTTCTACTTTTACAAGTTCTCGAATTTCTTTCTCACCCAAATTAACTATTGCACCAAGCTCATTCCAATTGATACCATAATTAATCTTATCTCCATATAAAAACGTAACAGATTTCAACTTGTCCGAATCATAATTATCATTCACAGGCTTTATACAGATATCTCCCATAGTAATAAGAGTATTATCACAATCCAATCCATAATAAACTGATCTCTGTATATATCCTAATGCTGCTTCCTGCTTCATAGTTTGATAATCTATCTCTGTCTGCCATGCCGTTACCTGCTGTTGATATGAAGCATACTGCTCCTCATACTCTTTTAATGCAGCATTGTATTCTTCCGTATTAGAATTATGTGACTTGTATATATAATATGCTCCTCCAAATAATACTCCAATCAAAACAGCCCAAACAAACATCCATCTCCACCTATGAAGTGTGTATGATATATAATCTTTAAAATTAATTGAAATCTCGTTGTTATCGCTCATAGCTTCCTCCGAAATATGTATTAATCATATATTCATTATATATATGGAAATTTGTATTGTCAACTAATTTGCCATTCCAAGATGAAGTAAACTAATCCTGGGTTACAAATAATCTTTAGAAAATTCAATTCTCTTTTGTCCATTTTGTTCAGCTCGTATATAATCCATAGTGAAGGGTCTCCTTTGTTATTGGGTTTGTTACATCCGGCAAGATGCAACTCAATATTAAAGAAAGATCATTTTTTATTCAATTGAAATATGCAATGTTTTGCATAGAGATGCATGCATCTCTTAATTATAAATCAGCCCAAAGCGGACAGCCAGTCAAGGTGCATTCCGTAATCAGCTTGATAATCCTAAATTCAAGGAAGTACCATTTGAAGACAGGTTCGGTTTGCTGGTAGACATCGAATTCAGCAGCCGCAAAAA
>CADCDW010000057.1 GCA_902800325.1 uncultured Lachnospiraceae bacterium | reverse complement strand
AAATTATCCATATCCATGAACAAAACAGTCATTGGCAGATCTTGATTATTGTATATATAATCAAAGAAGTAGCGTCTGTTATAAAGCCCTGTAAGCGAATCTGTATTGGCGTACTTAAGAATTACTTCTTCGTATTCTCGCTCACCGGTAATATTTCTGTAGAAGCAGTAATAACCGGTAAGGTTACCGAAGTAGTCATATATTTCCTTTTCGGCAACTGTAAATATCTGGTCTTTTCCATTGAGATTGATAACAAGTTCTTCTCTGAAAATCTGAGAATCTTCTTCGTAATGTCTTAGCTTTGCAATCTTTGAAACGGATTTTTTCCAAGTGTTATAATTAAAATTTTCAAGATGCTCGGCGGCATTCATAAAAACCTCTCTGAATCTTTTGTTTGACTGAAGATAATTCCAACCCTTGTCACAAACCACGATTGCAAGAGGTATATTGTCGATAAGCATTTCAAGTTCAAGACTTGTATTGTTAAAATCTGTTATATCATGACCTATGCCGACCATACCCATTACACTTTTATTGCGCCCGAAAAGCGGAGAGTTATATGTCATAAAATGTCTCATACCTTCATCCGTTTTTACAAGTGCATCAGAAGTAACGAGACTCTTTGTTTCTATAACTTTTCGGGAGGTTTCATAGACTGTTTCGTTTGATTGGACAGTATCGTAAGATGACACATCCCACAAATCATTATATTCTTTGCCACGTACCATATCGCGTGTTTTGTGAATTGTTTCTTCAAACTTATCATTGATAAGCCAGTGCAATCCTTCTGTATCTTTAAACCATACCAGATCCTGAAGGCTGTTCATAAGCGAGTAAAGCCATGTTTTATATAACCATGCGTTGTACTTGGTAATAAGCATATTTACAGCGCGATTAAGCTTAAAAAGTATGAAATCAGGCGGCATCTGACCCGGCCATAAGTCGATTATATTTTGCGGAAAAAAATCCACAATAGAATTTATCTCGTGAGGCGGACCCGCGTAAATTATATTTATGTCAGAGGGCTCTTTGGAAAGATATGGTTTCAAGGCCTGTGCATCATCAGAGATTAGCAGAATATCCTGTTGACCAAAATAGTCACCATAAGAAGAGACAGTTTCGACTGTCATGGTAACATTTTCAACCGGCTGCATATTTTTTAACAATTCACCCAGTGTCTTATCTCTATGAAGAACCTTTACTCTTAAAATTATACTGTCCATAGTCTGACCTCGCTTAATCTATGTATAATGTTATAAGTATAATCGAATCATATTTTACCACAAAAGTCATACTTTATCTATTTTTTTTATTTAAACGTAAACAAATTTTTTAAAATGTAAAATATGTTTTGCTTCATGCAAATAAAATAATAATATCTCTACCCGGATATTATATGTAAAATGACTATAAAATGATACCTGAAAAATGCTGAAATAATAGTTGGATTTTACTTGCTAATAAGCAATTTTTTTCATATACTTGTTATATGACATAAGTGTCAGGAGTCAAAATGTATTCCTGCATGCAGGGAAAAGTAGGTTGACCTTATGACACACACATCATTATATGTTATGTTTATCGTCAATTGGTAAAATATGTTTAATGCGAAAGGGGTTACATTATGGCAAATGATATTTTTAAAGGATCGAAAAAACTGGGATTTGGGTTGATGAGACTTCCACTTAACAATCCCGATGATGCAACAGATATCGATATTGAGCAGGTCAAAAAAATGGTTGATATGTTTATCGAAAAGGGCTTTACATATTTTGATACAGCATGGATGTACTGTGCATTTAAGAGTGAAATCGTTGCAAAGGAAGCTTTGACGAGCCGGTATCCAAGAGAAAGCTACACTCTTGCTACAAAGCTTCATTCGGGATTTATAAATACCGAAGAGGATAGGGATAAGGTCTTTAATGAGCAGCTAAGAAAAACCGGAGTCGGATATTTCGATTATTATCTGATACATGATGTAAATATACACAGTATAGAAACGTATGACAGACTTCATGTGTTTGATTGGATTATGGAGAAGAAAAAAGAAGGACTTGTGAAGCATGCAGGCTTTTCTTTCCATGACAGTCCTGAGCTTTTAGATAAAGTATTAAATGAGCATCCGGAGATGGAATTTGTACAGATACAGCTTAATTATCTTGATTACGACAGTCCGGCCATACGTTCAAGAGAGTGCTACGAGATTGCAACAAAGCATGGCAAACCGGTTATTATTATGGAACCGGTCAAGGGTGGCACACTTATCAATTTGCCGGATGAGATTACAGATATGTTTAAGGCTTATAATCCTGATTTAAGTATCGCTTCATGGGCGATACGTTTTGCCGCTTCGCATGACAATGTAAAGATGGTTCTTTCCGGTATGAGCGATATGGAACAAATCGAGGATAATACAAGCTATATGCAGAACTTTGTTCCACTCAATGACGAGGAAAAGGGAATTATAAAAAAGGCCGTTCAGATACTTAACAGTTCAAGAGCAATCCCATGTACCGGATGCTCATACTGCACTGACGGATGTCCGGTTAAGATAGCCATACCAAAGTATTTTTCTCTCTACAATGCGGAACTTAAAGATAATCCGGATGGTAAAAAAGGTTGGACACCTCAGGGAGAATATTATGACAATCTTACCAAGTCATTTGGTAAGGCAAGTGCCTGCGTAGGCTGCAGACAGTGCGAGAATATATGTCCGCAGCACCTTAAGGTTACGGATTATCTTGCTATGGTTGCAGAAAAGTTTGAATAGAGATGAAATAATAAAATATGAAGTTGTTTTAACAATATAATTTTATTAAATTATTGACTAAAGTTGTTTTATTTGATAGAATAATCACAACTTGAAAAGAGAAGTTAATTCGAATGTGGATAGCGCTATAAGTGCGTCCATATGCGAATTGACTTCTCTTTTTTCGTGTGTTGATACGGCACCCGGCTTGCGGCGGTGCATAAGAAATGCGCAGGCAGCGACCGGCAGCAGCTTACTTCCGGAGCGGGATGGAAGCTAAGACCAAAGCATTTACTTTGAAGGAGAAGTCGTAAAACCAATTTATTTATATTTTAAGAAAGGTAGGTAGAGCCTATGAAAAAGATTAATTATAATGTAAATGATTTAAACCTTGCAGCGAAGTATGTTGCAGCGGATGGAGTGGCACTTTTCTTTCATGATGTTATCTTTAAAAACCCGTTTGAGATGGAACGCACTAAGCTTCATTATTCCGGTATTAAGGGAAATGAAAAAAAGCAACTTGATGAGAAGTTTGATAAAGAACTGGAGACATTTTTAGGAAATGTTATTAACAGTTGGGGTAAGTATCGTGCAGAAATATATACGATTGGAGAAGGCGTACTGGTAGATGCCGGTATTTTCAGGCTGAAAATTATTTATAAAAAGGGACATTTTGACATGTTTTATTCTGAGCCGGATGGAATAAAAATCAGCTCCAAGTCAAATAAGAGTGAGAAAATCGGTAAAAGGGATAAAGAAAAAGTTAATAAGAAGAGTAATGATAATTCTTTTAAATGGAAAAGTGCATAGGGGGGATAAATTGACTTTGTAATTTGCAGATGGTATTATTTAAGAAATATTTAGATGAGCGGGAGGTATGATGTATGCTGCTTAGACAGATTGAGCACTTTCAGGCAGTTATAGAAGAAAAAAGTTTTACTGAGGCAGCAGAAAAATGTCATATCTCCCAGTCTGCCATCTCGCAGTCGATAAAATCACTTGAGGATGAGCTTGGCGTAAAGCTTTTAACAAGAAAAAACCGCAGCTTTGATGTAACAGAAGCAGGCGAGTATTTCTATAAAAAAAGTCTTGTTATTCTTTCGGATTTGGATACCCTTAAAAAAGAGACAAAAAAGATAGACAAAAAGGATGTTGCCGAGCTTTCGCTCGGGTTGTTGGTGTCCTATGACGGGGATGAGTTTAATCGTGCCATGGCTGCCTTTTCGGAAAAATATCCGGAGGTTTCAATAAGTGTTATAAGCGGAAATCATGAGGATTTATATGAGGCTTTGGTAAGCGGTAAGATTGACATCGCACTTAATGACCAAAGACGTGCATTTTCTGATGCCTATGAGAATCTTATTTTGGAAGAAAATTACTGCTTTGTGGAAATTGCAACGCATAATCCTTTATCGAAGCTTGATAAAATTGATATTGAAGATTTGAAGAATACACCGTGTATCCTTATTGCAAACAAGAAGCAGCAGGAGGAGGAACGAAAATACTATCGTGATATAGTGGGCTTTAAAAGTGACTTCTTATTTGCTGAAAATCTGCAGGAGGCGCGCATGATGGTCGTCTCAAATAAGGGAATTTTCCCTGTTGAGGGAACGGGGACCGGTTCATTTTTCGGCGCAACCTTAAAAAGACTTCCGCTTACAAGAGGCGGCAATCAGATAAAACGCAGATATTGTGCATTTTGGCAAAAGGAAAACTCAGGATTTTACGTGGAGGAATTTGCGGATATACTTAAATCAATGTTTGGAATGTGAAAAATTTAAAAGGAGTTGATTGAGATGAGCAAAGTGGATATAGAAAAAGTATTATCCAAAGTAAATGATGTTTTACCGCCACAGCCGGCTATAAGGCTTATGGTTAAAAAAGGAAAACCGGGATTGTTTGATTCCAAGTTAGGTGGTATTCCATATTATCCGAAAGATATGGAGTATCCACGAGGAAAAAATAATGTATTTGCAAATGAACCTATGGTTTTATTGGCACAATTAAATTTTGAAAAGCTTCCGAAGCTTCCAGACTTTCCGACAAAGGGTATTTTGCAGTTTTATATTGCACCGGATGATCTTTATGGTATGTCAACAGAGTGCTGCGGTGAAGCGCTTACAAGACAGGATAATTTTAGAATTATCTATCATAAAGATATTATTGCGGATGAAACAAAGTTGTTGTCAGAAACTGAAATTCCGAAGTATATGGGGGAGGAAGAATGTTATCTTCCATTTGAGGGAGAGTATCTATTATCTGCAGTAGAAACAGAAAAAATGCCGGCAACTACAAATGATTTCAGATTTGGAGATGCCTTTGTAAAATGTTATAATGAATATACCGGAGAAAATGCGGAGGATATTTGGGAACTCGATGATGAAATTACGGATTATATTTTCGAAAAAGATAATTTCCCTGATGCAATTGTAGGTGGATATCCGATTTTTACGCAAGATGATCCGAGATATGATGATAGTATTAAAGATTGCGATACACTGCTTTTTGAGTTAAACAGCGTTTATGACAAAGAAAAAGGAATTGATATTTTATGGGGAGATATGGGAACGGGAGCATTTTTGATTCCGAGAAAGAACCTGAAGGAATTGGATTTTACAAAAGTTGTATATAATTATGATTGTTCATAAAAACTTATAGATGTTACGAAATGATATGGGGCATGAGCCGTGTCACATCAAATTTGATGGAGCATAATGAATCATGTATTTTGATATTCTCGAAAATGATATTGAGCAACTGAATAAGATAAATACAAAAGCAAATTATACCAGTCGTGACAGATATATCGGTTTATATAATTCTATTTATGAGAGACTGCTCGAGATGGAAAAGGCCGGCAGGATTGTTTTGGAGCCGGGGAAAAAGAGTCTTTCTTATCTTCGGGAATTACTCATAAACGATGGACCGGAGTATAGTTATACAATTGTTTTCTGGGAGAAGAACAATCCTGTAAAAAAATACAAGATTGGCGTGTGTATCAGGGGATTGCCAATTTGCAAGCCTATAGAATCATGAGATCTTATAGGTGTTTTCAGAAGAATATTAGATAGCTGTTTAAGAAAATTACCTATAAGGATAGATTAAAGTATATTTTTATAGGTAATTTGGAGAAAATATCAGCTCGTTTAGTAGGTCTTTTACCTATAAAAAAGACTTAAAAGCACATTCTTATAGGTAATTTGGAGAAAATATCAGCTCGTTTCGTGGGATTTTTACCTATAAAATTGACTTAAAGGCACATTCTTATAGGTAATTTATACAAATTCCAGTTAGTCGAGACAAAACAGTATAAGAATTTAAAACAAACTAAGGTTATAATATTGTAGATTATCCCGTAAGATAAATGCTAAGATTCATTAGGAAAACTCATCAAAAAAGCCTGTAAATAAAGGATGTTACGGAGAGTAACAGTCTTGTCACAGCTTGTCTCTTTACTGTCACGGGCATCCGGATATATGGTGAGGTTACAAAAATAACCGCACCGCGGAATAAAAGGAGGTCATTTGTTATGACATTTGGAGAAAAATTAAAAGAGGCAAGAAAAAATGCAGGCTTATCACAGGAGCAGTTCGCTGAGAAGATGAGTGTATCGAGATCTGCTGTAGCAAAATGGGAAACTGATAAAGGTATGCCGGATGTGAATAACCTTAAGGTGATGGCGCAGTTGCTTGATGTAAGCGTGGACTATCTTCTTGATGAGGATGAAAAGCTTTCGTTTAATGAAATTAAGGAGCCGATCAATCTTGATGAATTTGAGAAGTCGGGAAAATGCAGAGATAAGAAGGATGCAGCATGCTATGCAAAGTATGCTGATGCAGATTCCATATATCCTTTGATACGCAATAAAAAGATGAGTAAGTCAGAATGGATTGCTGATTTTCTTGTGGCTCCGGGGATTATACAAGGGGCAGATTACCTAAATGATGCATCAACGTATTATTTGGTGGAAAAGGGTGGAAAGCAGATACTTGTCAAGGTTACAGCTGATTTCATATCATCAAGTGAACTTTCAACAAAGGTAAATCCTAAAAAGTTTGAATTTGGGAAATATATCTTTAAGAAGGCAGCATATCAATTGATATGATAGATATTATTTGTCTTTATATATAATTGAATAATGCATACTGTATGTGACAAGATTTACGCTACATGTTACATCTGTTTTGAGAAAAAACTGAAAATATTCATTTTTTTCATAAGAAAAAACTGAAAATTTTCAGTTTTTCTTTGACAAGGCTCACATCTTGACTATGGATATTATCGCTCCGATACTTCTGATGTTTGGTGTCAGATTGGGAACTGCTGCAAATGCTTCCTTACTTGGAAACTTTGAAATTGTGGCGACAACCATCATAGCATTTATGATATTTAAAGAAAAGGTTTCCAAAAGACTTTGGGGAGCGATTGGGCTTGTTACTTATTCATCAGGGAGATTTGAAGGTTGAGGATGGAATAAAGTATATTCCTATATATATGACACAATTTTTGTAATTGGATATATCACATATTGAAAAACAGATCAAAGATAAGTATTAATAGCTAAGCAAATCAACAATCTGTTCAATCAGACTATTGATCATCTCATCATAGTTGTCTGTGATAAAGACATTTTTCATAGACAGGCTTAGTGCAATCAGCTTCATATAGTTACAGGCAAGCTTCCAGTCAGGATTTTCTCTGGGAGCTTTTAATATGGATATGAGCATATGCATGGTATAGCTGTCATTGTCTTCATTTTCAATATATTCGATATCCCATGATGCTATAAGTCTTTTTTGTTCGGCATCAGTCAGATATGAGAATATATTAGGATTTACTTCTGAGAGCCATGACAGATAATTTTTAAGATTGTCTTTGTCAAGCTTACCTTCTTCATCAAGATAAGAAGATAGTATGTTTTTTGAGCGATTTCTCTCGTGAAGCATCATATAGTACATATATTCTGACTTATTCTTGAATAAGTTGTAAAATGTACCCTTGGCTATAAATGTTTTTTGAGTAAGCTCATCAAGGTTAACGGCAGAAAGTCCGCCGTTTTTAACATTTCAAATCCTAAATCAAGTCGTATGATAAATTAATGGTATGTTTTTTTGTTTTGTAAAAACGTGGATTTTATGTTATTATAAGTTAGTTAAAACTAACAAATGCCGTAAAAAATAAAATAAACTCTTAAATACAGGAGGTAGAACCCGATGTTGGTTACATTGCTTTTAACACTTGGAATGATGGTATTGTTTGTTTTGATGATGGTTGTTGCATCATATTTTATGCCGGTGGCTAAAATGGCGGAATTTTTTCCTGAAGATATACAGGAGAGGCTTAAGCCGCGAATTGAAAATTTAACCATGACAAAAAAGCGTGTTGTGGGGATTATACTGTTTTCCCTGATAATGATAGCGATGCTTGGGATATTTGTATACGCGGGAATTGACGGAATTCATAACGGATTTAGCTATGGTCAGTTTCTTACAAGATATCTTATTATAGGAATCGGTATCAAGCTTTTTGACATTATCGGCTTTGATTGGTTTGTAATGACTAAGACACATTTCTTCCAGCATTTCCTTCCGGAGACAGAAGGGTGCAAGGGGTGGCACAACTTTGGATATAATCGTGTGCAGCAGCTTAAGCAAATCATTATGATTTTGATATGCTGCCCGATATCTGCATTGATTTTTTACCTTATAGGAAGATAAATTAATTGAAGAAAGTAAGGAGTTTTCATAATGAAAAAATTAAAAGGATTAAGTGAGCAACAGATTGAAGTGATATCTCATCAGGTGGCTGATGCATTTTATGATTATAAGTATAATGCCGAAGATGAGGGACTGATTAAATATATTCATTCAAGAGAAGATATGTTTATCTACATGAATGCTATCGTTAATGCAGCGTATAAGAGTGGACTTCTTTATACCACATCCGATAAGCATGAAGGCTATCTTATGCTTTCGGGAGAAGGCTTTGGAAGAGTTGGATTTATTGACGGTTTGAAAATGATATCAGCAGAGAAAAAGGCCCTGGGTGGATTTGGAAATATGAAAAGCTTTATAAAGGCATGCTTTGCCGAGGGAAATACCATAGAAACAAGGATGAGGAAGGCTAAAAAGAAGTTTATCAGGATAGAAATGCTGGTAGTAAGGCCTGAGTATCAGGGACAGGGATTTATGAGGAAAATACTTGATGATGTATTTAAATATGCCAAACAAAAGAACCTTCCTGTTATACTTGATACTGATGATAAGGACAAATGTGCAAGATACGAGCATCTTGGTATGCAGGTAGATCGTGTGAGAAATTGCGGTGAAAGATTTCATATGTATGATCTTATAAGAGATACAGGCGAGAAGAAAAATATATCGGGCGTACCTGAAACTATGATTCAGACTCTTTATGCAAGAGCTAAGGAATCAAAAAAGAAAAATCATTTTATCTATGATGAACAGGCGATAGACATAGTATCAAAGCTCGATTATGACTTTTCAAAGGCTGACAAGGATATGAAGATGAGCTCCGGTGTAATTGCGAGGACTATTATGCTGGATAAAATGGTTAAAGAATATATATCAAAGCATCCTGAGGCGACCGTTGTAAATATAGCCTGTGGTATGGACACAAGAGTTTACAGAGTGGACAATGAGAAGATAAGATGGTACAACATAGATTTGCCTGAGACCATAAATATAAGAAAGAGATTTCTTGATGAAGATGGAAGGATAAAAATGATAGCCTGCTCTGCGATGGACGAGAAGTGGGCTGATGAGATAGGCGAAACAGAAGGTGATGTACTGGTTGTAATCGAGGGGCTTACGATGTATCTGTCAGAGGCTGATGTAAAGAAGATACTTGATATTATTTCGAGCCGTTTCAGTAACAACAATGTAACACTGTTTATAGAGTTCATGTCTCCTTTTGTTGTTAAGAGAATAAAGGAGAAGTCGATAGACCAAAGTGGCGCCAAGTTTACCTGGGGTGTTTCATCCGGAAAGGAAATAGCTGCTTTGTCGGAGAAAATCAGCTTTGTGGAGGATAAAAGCCTCGTAGAAGGAATGCAGGTAATGTATCCGGTATATAAGGTAATCGGTAAGATTAAACCGGTAAGAAATATATCAAATAAAATTGCTGTGCTTAAAAATAATATATAAAATTATAAGGAGTATAAAAATGGATAAATTTAAAGTTGAAATGGGAACTGTACAGGAAACAGTGATGATGCCGCTTTACGGGAGAGTTTATTGAGGTTGGATTTAAACAAAGAATAAGTGTTATAAAAGTGAAAAAGTCACTCTTTCAGATATGCTCTTTAAGCAGGTGGATAATATCGGAAAGTGTGACTTTTTTATATGTATAAAATATAATATAGGGTAATATTAATCCTTGACATAGTGTCAGAATAGATATATAATATATCTTGACACTGTGTCAAGAAAATAAAAAAAGGCGAAAAATAATATGCCTAAAGGATCACCTGAAAGAGCCGCTGCACGAAAAGAAGAAATTACATATAATTGTCTGATAGCATTGTTATGAGGATTTGAATATGAGAAAAAAGAAATACGTATATGTTATTTGCTTTCTGCTGATTTTTATTATATCAGCCTGTGGGAGCGAAAAAAAAGAGAAAGAAAAAACAGATGAACTTAAGAGTACAGATATAGAATTAAGTGATTTGAAATCGACTGATATGCAGATTTCAGAAGAGGACATGATTGCGGATGATGTAAGGTTGGGCGCAGATGACGTTAGCTCGGATGCAGATAATGCAGAAAATAAGAATTCTGAGGAGACAGAAAAGATGCTTTCAATGAAGATAGGTAACTATGATGTAGATGTAAGATGGGAAGATAACGATGCGGTTGATAAGTTAAAAGAGTTGTGTGAGGATAATCCTTTAACTATTGAAATGTCAATGTATGGTGGCTTTGAACAGGTGGGGCCTATTGGAACAAGTTTGCCGGCCGATGATAAACAGACAAAAACTTCATCGGGGGATATAGTACTTTATTCTGGCAATCAGTTGGTAGTTTTTTATGGCTCGAATTCATGGGCATATACAAGACTTGGACACATCATCGATAAGAGTGATGCTGAAATGAAAGAGCTGCTTGGAAATGGTGATGTAACTATATTAATTAGTTTGGAATAATGGATTGTAAGAAAAAGAATGTGCAAAAAATGTTCTTGAATATAATTCCTTTTTTTAAAGAGTCGGATAATCAAAAAATGATTATCCGACTCATTTTAATATGGAAATTTTATTACGGATGTGGTAGAATACGTAATTGCGGTTAGATTAATCTAACCTAACTTAATTCAATTATTAATTAAAAATATATAAGGAGGATTCAAATTGGAAAAAGAAAAGACCAAAAAATTCGACCACATGAAGCTCATTAATGATTATGCAGGCAGCTATGGCTAAGCCTGATGCTTCGGAAGAAGAGGTTTTGGAGGCACTTAATAAGGCACAATGTATGGATATAATCGATAAGCTGTCGGACGGTATACATACCGTGATAGGAGAAAAGGGAACCTACCTTTCGGGCGGTGAGCAGCAAAGGATAACCATAGCAAGAGCTGTGCTTAAGGATTCGCCGATTTTGATTCTTGATGAAGCAACTGCATTTGCGGACCCTGATAATGAAGCAAAGGTTCAGGCTGCATTTGATGAGCTTTCGAAGGATAAGACACTTATAATGATTGCTCACAGGATGAGCACTGTTATGAATGCTGACAGGATATACGTGCTTGATAAGGGAAGCCTGGTTGAGTCAGGCAATCATGAGGAACTGATGAATCAAAACGGACTTTACAGAAAGCTTTTTGATGAATATACCAAGTCGATAGAATGGAAGGTAGGTGCATAATAATGATAGAAAAATTAAAGCATAAATATGCACTTTCCCAGGAAGGTGCAATAGATATGATTAAGGCGTTCATAAGCGTAACGATAACCAATATCGTGCTTATGATGCCTGCGACTATTTTATATCTTTTAATAAATGACTTGCTTGAGGATAACCTGACAAAATCAAGAATTGGAATATATGTTGCGGGAAGTGTATTTATACTTATACTTGTTGCAATAACCAATTACATACAGTACAATGCGACATTTTTATCGACCTATAAGGAAAGCGGTGTCAGAAGAACCACTATCGCGGAGACTTTAAGAAAATTACCTCTTTCATTTTTCGGAAAGAAAAATCTTACTGATTTAACTACCAATATAATGGGTGACTGTGCGCAGATTGAAACAGCTTCCAGTCACTGGATTCCGGAGCTTATAGGTGCAGTTATATCAACAAGTCTTATAGGTATAAGTCTTTTTGCGTTCTTTGACTGGAGGATGGTGCTTGCAAGCTTTTGGGTTATACCGGTTGCATTTATCATAATTATATCCACCTCGGGAGCTGAAAAAAATGCAGTAAGAAAGAACTCTGCCGTTAAGCTTGTTATGGAGGACGGTATCCAGGAGTGCCTCGAATCAGTAAGAGATTTGCGCTCAAATAATTCAGAAGACCGTTATATGGAAGGTCTTGAGAAGAAGATAAGAGCCGTAGAAAAGCAGGCACTTTTTACCGAGATTAAGATGGCTGTTTATGTGAATTCTGCTGCTATAATTCTTAAAATGGGTATCGGAACCACAGCGCTTGTGGGAGGTATACTTTTTGTAAATGAGGATATTTCGCTTTTGACCTTTTTTATGTTTTTGATGCTGGTATCAAGACTTTATGATCCTATGCAGATAACATTGCAGAATTTTGCGGCAATCATATCGATAGGTATTCAGACCGAGAGACTTGACGAGGTGCTTTCTCATGAGATACAGACCGGTACTACCGAGATAAACAATAAGGGCTGTGATATAGAGTTTGATCATGTGGGCTTTTCCTATTCCGATGATACGGATGTGTTAAAGGATGTAAGCTTTGTCGCAAAGCAGGGAGAGGTTACCGCCCTAATCGGACCATCAGGAGGAGGAAAAACTACCATTTCAAGACTTGCCGCAAGATTCTGGGACGTGACTGAGGGCAGTATAAGGCTTGGAGGTGTGGATATAAAAACCGTAGATCCGGAAACACTTTTGTCGAATTATTCGATTGTTTTTCAGGATGTAACTCTCTTTAACAATACGGTTATGGAAAATATAAGGATTGGTAAAAAGGATGCTACTGACGAGGAAGTTATAGCAGCGGCAAAGATGGCAAACTGTGAGGAGTTTGTAAACCTCCTGCCTGAAAAATACAATACATACATAGGAGAAAACGGAAGTGAGCTTTCGGGTGGTGAAAGACAACGAATATCCATAGCAAGAGCATTTCTTAAGGATGCACCGATTATACTTCTTGATGAAGCAACTGCATCCCTGGATGCAGAAAATGAAACTGCAATTCAGGGGGCATTGTCAAAGCTTGTGAAGGATAAAACTGTGCTCATCATAGCACATCGTATGAGAACTATAGCAAATGCCGATCATATAGTTGTCTTAAAGGACGGTGTGGTTGCGGAAGAGGGCACACCGGCAGATCTTATGGAAAAGGACGGAATTTACAGTCATATGACAAAGCAGCAGCTTGTGTCACAGAGTTGGACTATCTGATATGTTAGGGATAGGCAGAGCGTTAGGGGCGTGAGCCTTGTTACATATGACGGACAAGAAAATCGGGTGGATGTTACAACTAACCAACAATTTGTAAAATCAGAGCACTCGTACTTTTTTGATTTTGCACAAAACCAATAAACTCGCTTCGCTCAAACATATTGGTTTTATACGTGCAAAATCAATTCAAGTACTCGTTGCTGATTTTATACAAATCGGGTCAAATGTTGTAACATCCACCTGATTTCCTTTATCTGTCATACTTATGTGACAAGGCCCGCACCCCTAACGCACTGCCTGCCTTTGACATATATGGGTTATAGCTTCAGCCTATAGATGATGACAGTATTTAAGAATTATCCTAAATCGTAAAAAGAGGTTATAATGCGAATCATAGAAAACATATCAAATAACTATGAAAGTGAGGATAATAATTATGGGAAAGATTTATAAGAGTATTACAGAGCTTGTAGGACACACTCCACTTGTGGAGCTTACGAATTATGAGGCAAAGCATGAGCTTAAGGCTACACTCCTTGGAAAGTTGGAATATTTTAATCCTTCAGGAAGTGTAAAAGACAGAGCTGCACTAAGCATGATTGAGGAGGCAGAAAGAACAGGTAAACTTAAGCCGGGACAGACAATCGTAGATAATACGAGTGGCAATACAGGAATTGCACTTGCGGCATTTGGCCATGCAAAGGGACATGAGTTTGTGACATTTCTTGAACCCGGAGTTTCAAAGGAAAGAGAGGATATATTTAAGGCATATGGAGTTGATCAGTACTGGTTTACGGATATCAGCCCACGAGTTAAGGAAGCTTGTGAGACAGGAGCATTAAATATAACCGTTCTCGAAGAAGATGTTCAGGCATATGCAGATAAAAACGGATATTATTATATCGACCAGTGCAGCAACGAGTTTAATACAGAGGCGCATTATCAGACAACCGGTCCTGAAATCTGGGAAGATACTGACGGTAAGGTTGATATAGTGGTTCTTCTTGCGGGAACAGGCGGAACCATATCCGGTCTTAGCAAATATTTTAAGGAAAAGGATGAGAACATTCAGATAATAGGCGTACAGCCGGATGTTTATTCGAGACTTGACGCCAACAATAAAACCGGAAATACAATCGATGGAGTATTTCCGATAGAGATAGGCGGAAATGTTATAATTCCACTGGTCAATAAATTTAATTCAAAGATTGATGAAATAATTGATGTATCTGCGGAGGATGCATACAGCGCAGCTAAGGAGCTTGTAAGAAGCGATGGAATATTCCTTGGTCAGTCTGCATCAGCAGCACTTTTCGCAGCAACAAAGGTTGCCGAACGTCCGGAAAATGCAGGTAAGAATATAGTAATCATCATGGCTGATGACGGAACAAAGTATCTGTCAACTAATTTATATAAATAAGGTCAAAAGCTTATTTAAACGTTATATGATAGGAGTGATCAGCCATGAGTAATGTAAAAATAGATTTATTTAAGCCGGTTAAAACGTCGGAATATCTGCAGGCAGCCATAGGGGTTGCGGATTTTATAAGGAGCAATGAGATAGTCACACCTGAGGGAAAATATTGGAAGTTGGGTTCAACTGAAGGAAAGGTGCCTGACAAGGCAGAGGCGTCATTTATACATAATCGCTCTCTTTATGCAGGTGCTCCCGGTATAGCATATTTTCTGCTTCAGCTTTTTGATGTGACCGGTGATGAGAAGTATTTGAAGGATGCGATAGCTGCCGGTGACTATCTCGTAGCTACATACAAAGAGGAATATAGTAAAAATCCGGGTATACACTCGGGTGCGGCCGGAGAAGGATTATTTTTAAAGACCTTATATGATAAAACAAATGATGAGAAATATAAAAAACATGCTATAAAAATAGCTGACGATATCTACAATTCAGGAGATAAAGATGAAAATGGAATCCATTGGGAGGGTTTCTATGATTTCATGGGCGATGCCGGTGCAGTGATATATTGGTTAAAGATAGCTGATATAACCGGAGACTCTAAGTATATAGGATATGCAAAGGAAGTATTGGATTCAATACTTAAGCTTAGTGTTGCCTATGATGATGAGGCAGTTTACTGGAAGCTTTTTGATCCGAGTGAGTATTTTGGCTCGTTGCCAAAGGGTGGAGTAGTTCCTAATTTTGCTCATGGAACTGCCGGAGTTGTGTATCTTTTTACCAAATACTATGAGGCAACAGGTGATGAGTTTTATCTGGAGGAAGCAAAAAAAGGGTTTAATTTCCTCGAAAAAATTGCAATCTATGATGAAGATGCGGCTATAGTTCCATATCTTTATTTTGAAGAAGATAAAAAACCTTATGATGTGTATTATCTTGGATATTGCCATGGTCCTGCAGGAGATGGTATAGCAGTGAAAGAGTTGTATAAAGTGACTAAGGATGAAAAATACCTTGATTTTTATAATAAGCTTTGCAATGCACTTATAAATGCCGGTGTGCCGGAAAGACGTTCAAGCGGATATTGGAATGATTGCTTGTGCTGTGGTTCTGCCGGAGTGCTTTATCATTTTCTTGAAGCGGCAGATATAGATGAGAAATATCTTGCTTATGCTAAGAAAACGGCAGCCAAAACTGTATCTGATGCATATAAAGATTCTGATGGTTATCGCTGGTACAATGCATGGACGAGGCTTAAACCTTGGGATGTGGAAGCACACCTTGGCTTATATGTAGGGGCAGCAGGAAGCGCAAGTGCACTTTTGGCAGCTTATGCAAAGCTTGAAGGAATTGAGATAACTTCGCTTTTTGAATATGAATAGGGAGAGTTTATACAGATACTATTTGTTATATGTCATATTTTAGAGAATAATAATGAAATGAGGTATATATGGCAAAAATAATACCATATTTATTTAAAGAAAATGAAAAAAAAGATTATCTTGATGCTGCGCTTGAAACGGCTTCATGGATTTCAAAATATGAGGTAAATGAGGATGTAGGTAAAACGTGGAAAGCATATCCGGAAAATCAAAATGGAGTCGGTGGAACGTTTATTCTTGGAAAAAAGAATTTTTATGCCGGATCAAGTGGTATTGGTTTTTTCTTTTTAAGGCTCTATCAGGCAACCGGAGAAAAAAAGTGGTTGGAGGAAGCAATTGAGGCAGCAGAATATATTTTGGCAAATGAAACGGATATATCATTTTACAGGAACATTCAGGAGAAAATTAAAAAAGATAAAGAACATATTTATGGGTGGGCATTTAGTTATAAAGTAGGTCCTATATGTGAAGGACAGTTTGTATATGCTCTTTATGAAGAAACAGGTATAGAGAAGTATAGACAATTTTCCATAAGACAGGCGGATACATTTGTTGAGGCTGCGATAAAGGATAAAAGCGGATTGCACTGGAGTGATACAAGAGACATAGTGGGAGATGCCGGGGGAATAGTTTATCTTATACAGGTTTATAAACAAACAGGTAACAAGAAGTATTTGAATGCAGCCATTGATGCAGGAAGATATATAGAAGCGTATGGACACCCTGCAAAAAATGGCGGAGTATATTATGATTTATATGATGTATATGCTGCCGGTGAAGGTGAAAAAGGCTCGGTACATGTAAACTTTTCTCATGGCTCTGCAGGAACAGGATATCTGTGGGCAGTTTTGTATGAGGCTACAGGTGATGAGAAATATCTAAAGCTTGCAAAGGAAGTAGTAATGTATTTGGATGGAATTGCGCTTGGAGATGATGATGCAGTGGTGCTTCCTTATCAGGATCATCCGGAAAAAGGACCGGATAACTCTAAAATATATCTTGGTATGTGTGGCGGTCCCATCGGAACTACGTTTTTCTTTAAAAAATTGTATGAGACAACAGGAGACGATGATTATCTGAAATGGATGAACAGGCTGGCGCATGGACTTATAAAAGCCGGAGTTCCTGAAAAGAAATCCTGGGGATATTGGGGCAGCAAGTGTATATGTTGCGGAGGTCCCGGGGCCTTGGAATATTTTGTTATGATGTATGAGTTTACAAAAGATGACTTATATAAGGCTTATGCCAAGAAAACAGCAGATATACTGATATCTGAATCCAATACCGAATTTAACGGAAGAACATGGTTTGGGGCATGGGACAGAACAGCACCTGACAGAGTTGTAAGTTACCTTGGCTTTTACATAGGAGCGGCAGGAGCTGCCGGCTCATTACTCAAATACTATGGCCTGCTTGAGAATAAAAAAATGGCCAACTTTTTTGAATATTATCTGTAAATCCCGGTTTTTCGCAGAAAGGGTAGATTATAGAGCATGGTATGTACGAAGCCGGTTATAAGAAAAGGGTCGATTATAGAGCATGGTATGTAAGAGGCCGGCTATAAGCATAGGTACCCGCATAGCACGTTCGCACTCTTTGAAGCATGTAAAAGTACTAAGCTCATAAATTGTATTCTTCTAAAGCAAACCAATTCTAAAACAAGGATAGTATGTG
>CADCDW010000056.1 GCA_902800325.1 uncultured Lachnospiraceae bacterium | reverse complement strand
AAAAATGTTAGCAGAAAAAAATGATTATATGGGCGAAACAATTGTGACTATGCATCAGATGACCGAAGACGAAAAAATAGCTGCCGAGTGCGCCGCACGAGAACGCTATGAAAGAGATACTCTTTCCATCTATAGAAAAGGACTGCGCGAAGGCCGGGCTGAAACCGAAGCGATAATTGCCGAAAAAGACAAATCGCTTGTGAAACAGCGCGACACCATAGCCCAAAAGGATAAATCGCTTGCGGAGCAACAAAAAGAATTGGCTAATCAGCGTGACACCATAGAAAAGCTTACCAGACAATTAGCAGAACTAAAATCACAAATTAAATAAAAAATCCCCGGAGGTTTTTATATGTAACTACTTTACCGAACCTATCAGTAACAGAGTACATATAAATATCTCCGGGGATTTTATATATTCATATCTATCTTACAAAAGATTTCGTATTGTTTTATACATTATTTATTTCAAAGTCTTTTTTACTTTACTCCGTACCACGCTATGCCTTCATCATTCCAGCCTATGCTTTTAAGGAAATCACGCTCACCGGCACTGGTTGTATAATGATGTGTACCCGTTACAGCATTTGGATTATATAAACGATATAAAGGTGCTCCATCTTTTGCTGTTGAATACCAGCCTATACCTTCGTAATTCCAACCTACATTTACCAGAAAATCTCTCTCGCCTGCACTTACTGTATAATGATGATCTCCGGCATTCGGATTATATAATCTGTAAACAGGTGTATCCGATGTCTTAGGTGCATCCCATGCAACACCTTCATAATTCCAGCCCAAATTTACCAGATTATTTTTTTCAGCAACATTCGAAGTATAGAAATGCTCACCTGAATTCGGATTATACAAACGGTACATGGATACGTAGGTTGTTTCAGGTTTTGTTGGTGTATCCGGCTTTGTTGGTGTCGTTGGTTCTTCAGTCTTAGTAGCTATCGCAAAATCCGAAAAGCTGTCTGTCTCAAAGGAAATTGCATTATATTCTTCAATGTACTCTGTCTCTATAACTTCAAATTCATTTCCATTATGGATATTGTGAATAATTACAACATCTTCAGGGTCTATATCATCAGATAATGCAAGTGAGATTGTTGCAGGATTATCGAGGTCATTCATCGGATTAGCCCATACATCATCACTGTTACCGGTACCTTTATAAAATACCTGATTAAGACTAAGGTCAAGATAAGACTCTATCTCATATCCTGCTTCATCAGCTTCACTCTCAAATTCAGCCTTCTTTGCTGTACTGACATCAGCATCTGCAACCTCAAGTCTTGCAGAACCGGTATCAAGTGTTCCGTCTGCGAGCTCAACTGCTGCCTCGGAAACCGCATCATCCTTAACCTTTGCCTCATCTTCTTGCTTTTCTACATGTGCTCCGATGTGAAAGTTACCCTTACCGATACGGAAGCTGAATACCGATGTATCACCAAGTCTTACATCATTTCCATTTAAATTAAAGGATTTAACCTGATAACCATACTTAGTTTCAATTTTCATGGTTACCCACGAACCCTCAGGTACAACCATTTCACTCATCTCTATACCGGTTTCAAAACTAATAGCTGTATTCTGATGTATAAACGGAATTGTTTCATTACCGTCTTCATCCAGTAAATCTTCATAATTAACAGTTTTTTCGTCTTTTCCGTCATCGTAAGTAATTGATATAAGTTCAAGGTTTGAATGTCCGATATACATATCGTTATATTCACCGGAAACCTCCGGATCCATCCTGTCATCATTGGACCAGAGGAAGTTACCTATGAAGCACTCTTCCTCAGTTATAGGACGAACCTTAACCTCTATATTATACACTTCTCTATTATTTGCATCTAAAGGTGTTGGAACCGGAACATTTTTGATAGTAAAACCTATACCCTGTCCTCCAAAGGCATTTAACCATGAATTTCTGTCATCATAGTTTAGTGGAATATTATACGAAGTACCATTAATTTTAACACTCTCTATCCTGTTTGCCCAGTTAGTGATAAATTTAATATCAACGGTAGTATCACCATCTTCTCTGTTGTAGGTTATATTTTGAGATGCAAATTCTGTAGCATAATAAGACTTGTCATCCTTGTTATACTGACTTGCTCCCTTAGTCATCTCTCCACCATTAATTGATACACTTACCGTATATGCATAATCTTTATATGGTGCACTGCAACCCTCTTCGGATACAGTATCATAATTTTCACGAACCATAGGATTAACTTGCCATGAACCATCCGTTCCGGATAAATTAATAACCGCATTGCTATTGCCTGCCGGCTGCGGATTGTCTCCACCACCATTTCCATAATATATTTCAAAATGAATTCCGCCATCCGGTATATTTAATCCACCGAGAGAACACGTTTTTGACTCACTCACGGCCAGATTCATAGTATAACTATTTGCTCCGATAATTCGAACGCCCATATTTTCATTATTATATGCAGCATCAAAAGTAAATACCACATCATTCAAATGACCTCGGTCAATATTTAGCTTATCATCATTCCACTTGGCAACACCATCTGTAACTCCCGAAACATCCGCCTTTACCGTTACATCACCTGATGATGTCGGAACGGTAAATGTTATGGAATTACCATTGACAGTTGCATGATCAAAACAAACTTCTAATTGATTTGATATATCATTTCCACCTCCACCGCTATTATCAAAGTCTTTAACCACAATGGTTGTATTTGAATTAAACTCTGTATCTGCAGTAATCTTAGAATCTCCAACATATAAATCAAAAGCATTAGCCGTATTAAAATTAAGCTTACCGACTGTACTATTACTTACTGTAATAGTTGCAGTATTTTCATTAACTCCAACTGTTCCTATGTCTGTTACTCCTGATTTTAAATCTACATATTGTCCATCAATTTTTAAATGCCCGTTATCATTTTCAAACGTATGACTCCCAGTAGCACCAGAATCAATACTAAATGTCAATATATATCCTGTATCCGCCTTGGTTTCCTTAGCCGGCAGATATGCAAATATGCTGAACACCATAGCAAGTGTAAGTAGGAAAGCGGTTATGCTTTTTAGTTTTCCACTCATTCTTTTTCCTCTCATATAATCCGTCCCTTCTTTTTATTATTTTAATTAATAAAAGTCTACCCACACACAAACGGAAACGGTAAACTTTTATCACTTCAACATTATTATCCCATAAATAAATTTTTTGTAAATAAAGTTACCACATCTGTCAATGACAAATGCGGTAACTTTATTATTTTCATCCCATCAGATATGTCCTTATAGCATTTCCAAGCTTTTCATTATATATTACAAAATGAATCTCGGGCGATAGTTTTTTATTGATTGCGACCCATTTTCTGCTTACGGTGAAATCCATATTTTTAAAGACATCTCCATTTATATTTTTTAGAGTTCCATCATCCTCGGATTCTATGAATTTTTGAAATTCTTCCTCCCTGTCGGCGGTATAGATAACCATAAGTGGTTTTGCCTTTTTAAGCATGTATTTGGATTTTGCCTTAAAATAAGGCAGGTCCTCCTTTTTTGTAGTCACATAAAACCTTCCTCTTTCCTGATTGTTGCTTAAGCATTCGCCGGAAAGTGCTACGGAGCCCGAAGTCATATGGGATGTACAAAACATTTCAGAAGGTTTTTTAGGAAAGTAATACGGAGATATAGATCCTGTCATATACATCGGAAACCAGCCTTCCATACCCATAATCATCTCAGTCATAGGCCGGTCTATATTGTGAATCATATTTAAATGAAGTCCTTTTTTCAGCAGCATGGACATGGCAAGCACATATCTTTTTTTAAACTTCTCGTCTTCGGCTGCTTTTTCCATCGGCAGATCGTTATAAAAGAATATCGGTTCATCTGATTTCGAAAGAAATGTAATCTTGATAAACTCCTCCTCTGATGCCTTTCTTCCCTCCACGCCATAGTATGTTTTTGAACCACGCAGTATAATCGGACTTGTAGGAACTTTTAATTTGCCGAAGTCTTCATTGATATAATCATCGATAGAAAAATCATCAAGTTTCTTTAAGAAACCATGTATAATCTCATTATAGTCCGTATGCCTTTCCAGAAGCCAGTTGTTTATCTTGTTTTTATACCTGTCACTTTCCTTGAGTTCATCCGGTTTACAATCAATAATTCCGGCTATAATTCTTTTTTTCTCCGATGTACTATAATTACCAACTACATAGTTTGATATTCTGTCTAAAAAATCATCTATATCAAAAGGTTTTCTTTCTGCTTTCTTTATCCTTGATATGTAAGAAGCGTCATATCCGAGAGCTTTTCCCATGCTTACATTTGAAAGACCGAGTCCTTCCTGCAATTGCTTAAAATTGCCCACAAAATCTTCAAAATCATAACTGTTTTTTGAAGCTATGATACTTTCCTCAAAATTATTGACAATCTCCGACTTCTTTATATTTAGTGACTTTTCATTTGCAAGCTTAAAAAGTGCATCTGAAAGTTTTGTAAAATAATCACTTGATAACTCAGGCTCTCTTTTTCCACTTAAATATCTGCTGATTGCAGCATTTGAAATGCCTGTTTCTTTGCTAAGTTCTGTTGCGGAACAACCGATTAAATCCATATATCTTTTTAATTCTTCATTAAATTTCATACAATCCTCCTAAAGATCGATAGTAAACTCATATATATCCCGCTTTGAAACACCTCTGTCTTTTGCAACAAGCTTGGCAGCTTCCTTTTTATCCTTTCCCTGCTCTATATACATTTTCAGATGATCAGGTATGGATATTTCTTCCCATTTTTTTTCTCTTTCTCTGTCTGCTTCTTCCCTGGATAAACCTTTTATGATAACGATGCACTCTCCCTTAGGCTCGTTTTCCGAGTAATAATCCAAGGCTTTATCAAGTGTCGTTTTAAAAAATGTCTCATGCTTTTTTGTAAGTTCCCTGCATATAGTTGCTTCTCTTGCTCCCAAAGCATCTACCAGTTCCTTCAGGGTTTTTAACAATCTGTGCGGTGCTTCGTATATAATTATGGTTCTGGTTTCAGCTTTAAGAGCTTCAAGAACTGCTTTTCGTTCTTTTTTGTCAGACGGCAAAAATGCCTCAAATGCAAATCTTCTGGTAGGCTGTCCCGATGCGATAAGCGCATTTATGGCAGCACATGCTCCCGGCACAGGTATTACTTCAATCCCTGCATCATAGCATTTTTTCACAAGTTCCTCCCCCGGATCGGATATGCCGGGTGTACCTGCATCCGTTATCTCAGCGATATCCTTTCCATCGAGCATAATTGAAATCAGTTCGTCTGCCTTTTCATATTTATTATGCTCATGATAACTTGTCATAGGCGTTTTTATATCAAAATGATTCAAAAGCCTGATACTGTTTCTTGTATCCTCTGCCGCAATTAAATTAACTTCCTTCAATATTCTGACCGCACGATAGGTCATATCCTCAAGATTACCTATCGGAGTGGCAACCAGATAGAGTTTTCCTGCCATATATTTCTCCGTTTTAATTTATTTCATATTGTGATGCGGGCACCAAAAGTCTATATGCTTTTCCCACAAAGCAGAAACGCATTTTGTCTTTTAATACCTATGTCATATTGTAGCACCTTAGCAGTGCTTCCGTGTAACTGCCGTCCTTATTATAAACCACAAGTGTCGGTTCAACTTTAACCATAGGTTTACCACCCTTAACCGATTCGATTAAAACCATATTAGGTTCCTTGTCCATATAAGGCTGAACCATCTTAAGCCTTTTGGGTTCGAGGTGATACTTAGACAAGAGCCTTATAATTTCTGCCAGTCTGAACGGTTTATGAATCATGGCAAATGTACCACCCAACTTTAAAAGATAAGCTGCCGCCTTTATCACATCTTCAAGTGTTAACAGGATTTCATGCCTCGCTATATTTTTAGGTTCCATAGTATTTAAAAGTCCCTTGTCACCACTTATATAAGGTGGATTTGATGTGACAATCTCAAAGCTTTCCCTCTCGAAGTTTTTGGAAACTTCCTTTATATCTCCGCAAACTATATCAATCTTATCCGTAAGATTATTGTATATAACTGAACGAAGCGCCATATCGGCGCTTTCGTTTTGAATTTCAAGTCCCGTAAAATGTATCGCCTTGTCTCTTGATTCCATAAGAATCGGAACAATACCCGTTCCTGTTCCAAGATCCATAGCACGCGCTTTTTTTCTGCCCGATGCAAAATCAGCCAGTAAAACCGCATCTATGCCAAAGCAAAACATATCGGGATTCTGAATTATATAATAGCCCTTGCACTGAAGGTCATCTAATCTCTCATTATCCTTTATAATTACATCCATAAATAATCCTGTTTTCTATAATTAAATTCAACCTAATCATTAAGTTTTGAACCAACCTCTTTGGATTCTAATGCCTCCAAAGCCTTAAGCTCGGCATCATTTACCTGATTATCATTTCTTCTCTTTCTTGGTTTGAATCTTAAATCTTCCACACTGTACTCTTCAATTTCCTTAGTATCATCATCAAGTGTAACGATAAGCTTAACCTTCTGTCTCAACACATTGACCGAATGTACCTCGCCCTTTTTACCATCCTTTGTCTTAACAAAATCTCCAACATTTGGCATTCTCTCATTTAAATATACATAAGTATCCTGCTCATGATTAAGGCAGCACATAAGTCTTCCGCATACACCGGAAATCTTGGTTGGATTTAAGGAAAGATTCTGTTCTTTGGCCATCTTGATTGAAACAGGAACAAACTCAGACAGATGTGTATGACAGCACAGTTCTCTGCCACATATACCTATACCACCAACTATCTTGGTTTCGTCCCTTACACCAATCTGGCGAAGCTCGATTCTTGTTTTAAATACCGCAGCCAAATCCTTTACAAGCTCTCTGAAATCCACCCTGCCGTCCGCAGTAAAATAAAACAAAACCTTGTTGTTATCAAAAGTATACTCAGCATCTATAAGTTTCATTACAAGTCCATGTTTCTTTATTTTTTCAAGACAGATATCGTATGCCTTTTTACTCTTTACTTTATTGTCTTCATGCTGTTTGGCATCCTTATCATTGGCCATACGGATAATAGGCTTAAGTTCTGAAGACATCTTTCCTTCATCTATCTGTCTTCGTCCAAGCACAACCTTTCCATATTCAACTCCTCTTGCCGTTTCAACAATTACAAACTGACCAGCCTCGACCTGAAAGTCAAGCGGATCAAAAAAATATATCTTGCCGTTTGCTCTAAAGCGAACGCCTATTACGTCTTTCATTTTAGCTCTCCTAATATTTACAATTTATATCCTTTCAATGCATATTCAAAGCATCTATTTTTCCTTCAATGTAAGAAGTAACAATTCCATAGTTACATCAAAGTTGGCATTTACATCCAAACGCGTCTTTGCTCTTTCTATAGCATTTATCTTTTCATCGATTGTGGCATATGATAAAACTCCCGCCTGTTTTTTAAGTGTAGAGTACTGTTCCTTAAACAATAGCTTGTCGATATTGCCCGTAACCTTAAGCATAAGCACATCTCTGTACCACATCATCATAAGATCCATGTAGTCGTCCATGGATAGTTTAAATCTTTCGATATCCGACATGGATTTTGCAAGTCCGTCAACATCCATATCCGGAATATGTGTAAGCACATTTACAACAGACTCAACTATATGTACATATTCATCATTTCCGGCAAGCTTAATCGCCTTACCCAGATTACCCTGGGCAAAATCCAGACAAAAATATGCCTTGTCCTCAGTAAGTCCCATCTCTTTGGTAAGATAGTCAAGTATATCTCTTTCTCTTACCGGCTTAATGTTAAGTACAATAGAACGGGATATAACTGTCGGTAACAGCTTTTCAATATTTGAAGTAAGGAGGATAATTACTCCATATTCAGGTGGCTCCTCAATAGTTTTAAGAAGCGCATTCTGAGCCTCCACCGTCATAAGCTCCGATTCTTCGATAATATATATCTTATATCTGCTCTTGTAAGGCTTAATATCTATGGTGTTGATAACCTGCTCCCTTATATCGTTGACAGATATAACCGATTTTTCATGTGTAACAAAAATAATATCAGGGTGGTTTCCGGACTCAGCCTGCTTACATGACTGGCATTTTTCACAAGGATCTACCTTTCCCTCCTCACACTGAAGAGTTTTTGAAAATGCCTTTGAAAGTGCTTTTTTTCCACTTCCAACCTCCCCGCTTATGATATAAGCATGAGCAACCTTGTCCATCTCAATGCTGCTTTTAAAATGCTTAATTATGTCCTCATGACCTACCAAATCTCTGAAATTCATAAGCCACACCTCCCAACTACTGTAATCCCTACTACAATTATACTCAAAATCTACCTTCTTATCAAGCTAATATATCTTACCAATTTAACCATAGCTATCGACTTTTCATCCTACTTTACCGGTTATCAGGTTGATATATCAAGCAAAAGTCCCCTTATATCATCTATCTTACCAAGTATGGCAAGATTATCTTTCTCGTCTTTTAAAAGTTCCTCAGCAAGTTCATCAAGATTCTTATCAACCTGTCTTACTATACCGTATACTCTGTGACGACCGCGTCTGTCAAGGAAGTTTTCTCTTGAAAACTCATGCGACCTTGATACTATCTCATTCATAAACTCTTTTATAGTGGTGCGGTATTTTTTCATATCTTTTATATCCATATGTTTTGCAATTCGCGCACCCTGTTCTTCTATGTCCTTCATAAGCGAGGAAAGCTTTTCCTGAAGCTCATTATCTTCTATGTTTTTAACGAGAGTAAATCGGAACTCGTCATTGGTTTTTTCGTTATTTTTAGGTGCTTCAGCCTGGGTAAGCTGCTGCAACTGGTTTATACGGTTAATGTCCATTTTTTACTCTCCTTTCTTAAGTTTATATCGTAAAATAATGGTTAATGTTTACTTAGTATGTTTTCTATTTTATCTACTATCTGTCCATGTATCGCTTCTATGGATTGTGTGGCATCTATGGTATAGATACGCTTTGGATCAAGTTTTGCCAACCTGCGATATCCATCTGCCACCTTTTCATGAAAATCAATTGCTTCAAGTTCCATACGGTCTAACTCTTTCTGGTCATTTTTTCTGCTTATGCCAACCTCTGCAGGAAGGTCAAGATGTATGGTAAGCTCAGGCATAATGCCCTGCAGGGCAAACTCATTTATCTTGTATACATTTTCTACACCAAGCCCTCTTGCCATGCCCTGATATACAGCAGATGAGTCCACAAATCTGTCACTTATGACTGCTTTTCCTGCCTCGAGTGCCGGTTTTATAACTTCGCTTACAAGCTGAGCCCTTGCAGATGCATACAAAAGCGCTTCTGTCATATAACTCATCTCAGTAAAGTCTTTATTTAAAATTATTTCTCTTACGGCTTCACTGATTTTAGTTCCACCCGGTTCTCTTGTTATGACTATCTCATATCCTTTTTCCGAAAGGTACCTTTTTAAAAGTTCAAGCTGTGTACTTTTTCCGGAGCCGTCCGGTCCCTCCATAGTTATAAATATTCCACGCATAAAATACTCCAAATTATATATCGTCACATAAATAATTATTTTTAATCATAAATCTACTAATTACACTATAACATCTAACAATATTTTTTTCCACAGGTTTTAGTCAAATTTTATTATTTTGATTTTATTTATATTTAAGCCGGTAATCTGTTATATAATTTATTGAAAACGGATGTACTAGTTTATAACCTGAACCAGTGTAAGTCCCCATCCAAGCCACTGCCATATGGTTTCTTCACCATCTTCAGCTATAAAATGTACTCTGTTTTTTTCATCTATATATACATTATGAACCTTTATTCCAAGACCTGAGGACATCCATTTCGGGTCCAGACGGTCATCTCTTTCGCTATCCCATTCAAATATGAAAATGTGCTGTGTCCACTTATTATCCTTACCCTTATGCCAAAAAGGCTTGTGTTCTCCAAAGCTTCCCTGTTTCCACACCATCATAACAACTTCGTTATCATCATCAGAATCTATATCTGCATAAAAATAGTCAGAAACCAGCCATCCCTTAGGACTTTCATATAAAACCTCTCCTGTGCCGTGATTCGTTATCTTCAGATGCTTTTTTACAAGTTGAAAATCAACCTTTTCACAGATATCACTTGCATTTTTACTCTCTGACCCCATATTTTTTTCTATTGAAAATGTTTCACTTTGATTATTCCAAGTGACATATTTCGGTATAAAAAAGCCTTTTTTCCACAACACATAAACAGTCAATATACATAATACTGCGACTATAAGCACAGTAATTATGCCTATAATCGCAGTCTTAATGATCTTTTTCTTTTTGGTATTATTATTTACTTTTTTATCGTCTTTTAACTCATTATTATCCGACATTTCTTAATAATCCCACTCATATTCCTTTATAAACGAATCTGTCCATGCAGGTCTTTCTACATTTTCCTCCCTATGAACTTCACCGTTTGCATCTATTTCCATGCCAAGCATAACTCTCCATTCACTGTCTGTAAGTCGGTCGCTTAACGGCTGGGCAAATTCATAATAAGAGTAAACCGGACCGCTTGTAACCGTGAGTTTACCATCTACAGGTACTATAACAAAAATCTCATCAACCTTACCTGTTCCTATCTCAAGACATGAACCGTTTGGATCGGTTGCAATATCAACAACTATCGCAGCAGGAAATTCGTGTGTTGCAAAATAGTCACTGCCGGCCATATCCTTAGTTGCTTCCTGCCAGAAATGTTCAAGCTGACCTCCAAACGTACGTATAAGTTCAAACTCCTCGTCTGTCGGAAGTTCACCTCTTAATTCCTTATCGGATATAGTTGCAAGCTGGTCTGACAAGTCTGCAAGTATAGCCAGATCGTTCTTGCTGCTTTGTGACAGATAACCATAACCTTCAAGGCCTTCAGATGTTGCTCTTACTAAGTCAGCAAGTTTTGAATATAATTCATATTCGGGTTCAACATAACCTCTGTCATCACGCTCCGGAATCTCTCCTCCACCCATCTCAGCTACCATCTGCTTTGAGTAAAGAACTGTATCGTGCTTTAGCTCTGCATAGCTTCCGAGGAATGTCTGAAGATTTTTCTTATTCCACTCTTCGCTCTGCATGAATATAGGGTATCCCATTCCTTTTTTGTCAAGCACAGGCCTTAATGTATTGAGCCAGCCCGAGTAAAGGCTTGCATCCCATGTCCCGGCAGGCGCATCAGCTATCTTTTGTCTTAATTCCGACATATTGTCACTATAGTTTTTATAATCTGAAGCTCCCATATCATTTAATATGGAAAGTGCAGTATCCGAGCCAAGTGCAGCAGGCAGATCAAGTGCATTAGGAAGCATTCTGTTTTGTCCGGCAGAATTTTCCAATACATTTCTGTAGCAGAGATTCTGGAATATTGCCTCATCTATGGAAAATCTCTGACCCATAAATCTGTAACCAATTATCTTGTCTTCCACTTCTTCGTCTGTATCACTTGCATATACAGGAACGGAATTAATCTGAGGCGGTTCTAACTCATCGCAAAGAGTCTTGTAAGTTTTCCACGCCGAATCATTGCCCGGAAGCTTATCTACAGAGACATCCTTGCCATATGCCGCCTCTATGATAGGACGAAATTCATAATATCCGCAATCATCAGAGGTTCCTGCAAAAAATGATGTTACAACATATATCTTCTCCCAATTTGTAAGGGCATCACCCTCCATAGCAAGAGTCATAAGAAGTGCCGACTGTGCCTGGATATCATCATCTACAGCAAAATTACGTCTGCCATACCACATCATCGTCCTGAAATAACTTTCAAGCTGCTCATCACCCTCATAATAGCCTCTTGGCTTATATTGTGAATAATCTTCCATAACAGGCTCTGACCCTGTGGAAAATAAAGGTGATACCGTAAGTTCACTTGCGCTGTTAATAAGAGCAAGTTCTTCTTCAACTACCGTATTTACATCTGACGGAACATCGGCACTCGGATCAAGAAGCTTATTTCCAACAGCAAAAAATGCTACATTATTTTTAGCTGCCTGTTCCCACTCGGTTCCCTTAAGTGCATCATACTGCACCTTAGCCGTATTCATCATTTGATTTGACAAATTAATTAAATCAGTTGAAAGATGCTCTTTTTCTGTTGTTCTTAAAAGAAACGCAAAATACAGGTGATATGTATGCATCATCGAATCAACCGTTATAAAATTAGCATATTCCTCATAACGGTTATTTTCATATACTTCAAAAAACTCATTTTCGTAACCCGGAACAACAACAAAACTGTTTTCTGTAAGATAGTTTTTTTGCTCATCTGACATATATGTAAGTCTGTCGTTATTGTCAACATTATCAAAAGACGGATTAATAGTATATTCTGTTACACTTGCTATAACAGCACCTCTGTTTCTTCCGGCCGTTCCGTCCAGAAGCTTCGGTCTTTCAAGATATGCCACCTGAATATCTCCTACACTTTGCGACTCTGTAGTGGCATTTAATCCGTCATCTACCACGTCAATTATATCATTTCTGTCTTTCGACACTATCTTTTTATCTTTTTTGTTGCCAGTAACGATTAAAATAACCACTGTTGCCACTACTATAACAGATACAATTGTGCTCATAATAACCACAATCTTCCTGCCGTTCATACGCTTACCCCCTTCCTTACGCTCCGTAAATATAGTGACGTTTTTGCTTGTCACATTTTTGGAACACGCAAAGCACGCTTGTTGCTTAACGCTTTGCTTAGCACCTGATAATATGGGGACGTTTCTGCTTGTCACATTTTGCGGTACACGCAAAGCACGCTTGTCGCTTAACGCTTTGCTTAACACCAAAAATGTGACAAGCAGAAACGTCCCCGTATCATATGACAAGCAGAAACGTCCCCATATAACATAACAGGTAGAAACGTCCCCTGTCATATTTTATTTTTTACACATTTGAAGTCTTATGACTGCTCTCTTAAGTGCGAGTTCAGCCCTGTTATGATCCTGAGAATTATCATTTATACGACGCTCTGCACGGATTTTTGCTTCCTCGGCACGTTTTTCATCTATCTCATCCGGCCATTCCACACTTTCTGCGAGCATGGTTATGGAATCTTGAAGAACTTCCACAAATCCGGAATGAAGGGCTGCCAGTTTTTCTCCGTCAGCCTCCACAATCTTCAATATACCCGGCTGGATTACCATAGTTGTCGGAACATGTTTTGGATATATACCACGCACACCTGCCGTAGTATTGAATTCTATGAAAGTTGCTTCACCCTCATAGAAAACTCTCTCAGGTGACAAAATTTTTACTTTCATTGTATTATCTGCCATATTATCCTCGTTTCTTCTTATAAGCTAAGATTTTACTTCCTACTTGCACTTAGCCAAAACATCCTCGATACTTCCGACATTTAAGAAATAACTCTCAGGTATGTCATCATGTTTACCTTCAAGGATTTCCTTAAAGCTTGCGATTGTATCAGAAACAGGAACATATTTACCCGGAAGTCCTGTAAACTGCTCTGCGACATGGAAAGGCTGTGAAAGGAATCTCTGAATCTTTCTTGCTCTTGCAACAATTATCTTATCCTCTTCCGAAAGCTCATCCATACCAAGAATTGCAATGATATCCTGAAGTTCCTTATACTTCTGAAGGATTTCCTGAACACCTCTGGCTACTTTATAATGTTCTTCACCTACGATACGCGGATCAAGAATTCTTGAAGTTGAATCCAAAGGATCAACTGCAGGATATATACCAAGCTCAACTATAGAACGTGAAAGAACTGTAGTCGCATCAAGGTGTGCAAATGTTGTAGCAGGCGCAGGGTCAGTTAAGTCGTCCGCAGGAACGTAAACTGCCTGAACCGATGTGATAGAACCACTCTTTGTAGATGTAATTCTTTCCTGAAGTGCACCCATCTCCGTCTGAAGTGTCGGCTGATAACCAACGGCTGAAGGCATACGTCCAAGCAAAGCCGAAACCTCTGAACCCGCCTGAGTAAAACGGAATATATTGTCTATGAATAAAAGTACGTCTTTTCCAACCTTATCTCTGAAGTACTCTGCCATGGTAAGTCCGGTAAGACCTACACGCATTCTTGCTCCGGGTGGCTCGTTCATCTGACCGAATACCATGGTAGTCTTATCTATAACGCCTGACTCAATCATCTCATAGTAAAGGTCATTTCCTTCACGTGTTCTCTCTCCAACGCCGGTAAATACCGAGTATCCACCATGCTCTGTAGCTATATTGGTAATAAGCTCCTGTATAAGAACTGTCTTACCGACACCGGCACCACCAAAAAGTCCGATTTTACCACCTTTTTGATATGGGCAAAGTAAATCGACAACCTTGATACCTGTCTCAAGTATCTCTGTTTCAGTAGCCTGTTCTTTAAATTCAGGTGCTTTTCTATGTATAGGTAGATATGTTGAAACCTTAGGTGCAGGCTTTTCGTCTATCGGCTGTCCAAGTACATTGAACATACGTCCAAGTGTCTCTTCACCTACAGGAACTGTAATAGGCGCTCCTGTTCCGACAGCTTCCATACCACGAACCAAACCATCAGTAGGTCCCATCGCTATACATCTAACTGTATCATCACCAAGATGCTGGGCAACCTCAGCATAAAGTGTGCCACCATCTTTGGTAGCTATAGTTATGGCATCATATATCTCCGGCAGATGTCCTTCCGGAAACTTGATATCGATAACGGCACTTATAATCTGGGTGATTTTTCCTACATTTGTATCTGCCATTTTCTATCTCCTTAATTTATTCTTTGCTAACGACATCCTACCGAATATCGCTTAGCTGATTGCTTCCGCTCCTGCTATAATCTCCGTAAGTTCCTGAGTTATAGCACCCTGTCTTGCTCTGTTATACATAAGTGACAAATCTGCAATCATTTCCTCGGCATTACTTGTTGCCGAATCCATGGCCTGCATACGTGCACCGTTCTCACTCGCAACAGCCTCAAGAAAAGCTCCGTAGATTATACTTCTCATATAGTTCGGTATAACCTGATCGAGAACAGCTTCTTCATTTTCCGAATCATCGAGACCGCATACAAACGGGGTAAAATCGCCCGATCCTGCTGCCGAACCTTCATAGTTCATCTGAATTCTGTCATCATGTGATTCGTCAAACTTGAAATCTCCCGGATCGATAGGAAGAAGTTTAATAAGCTTCGCTTCCTGTGAAACTGTATTCTTGAAGTTCGTATACGCAAGGTAAATCTCACCTATCTCGCCCATTTCAAATTGGGTAAGAAGCTCCTTGCTTATCTCCATTGCATCTCCATATAACGGTGCGTTTATAACCTCTGAATAATCCTTATGTATGTTGTAGCCTTTACGAGTAAGACCTTCGATACCCTTTTTACCTATAGCATATATATAAGTATCCTCTTTGGAAAACTTGTCTTTGTTTTCATTGGTAATCATCTTGACGATATTACTGTTATAACCGCCGGCAAGTCCTCTGTTAGAGGTTATGACTATAAGGGCTTTTTTCTTACTCTCACTCTCTTTTATATACTTGTGGTCAACATTTTTAGTCAAGGCAAGTACGGAACAGATGGTATCATAAAGCGTAGCAAAATACGGTTTATTGCTTTCAGCTCTACCTCTTGCTTTTTGAAGCTTAACTGTTGCAACAAGCTTCATAGCCTTGGTAATCTGCTGTGTACTTGTAACGCTTTCCTTACGTCTTTTTATGTCGCGCATTGATGCCAAGACTTATCGCCTCCATTTCGTCCAAATCAGTTTATGCCTCAATTTTCTGATAAAAGTTTGATTTATCAAACCGGCATATCTGATTTTTTAATAATTCCTTAACTAAAATGTTTCCTTAAATTCAGTTATAGCCTTTGAAAGACTATCCTCCAACTCGTCACTTAACTTCTTATCAGTCTTAATCTTCTCAAAGATTTCCGGATACTTGGTCTGAATAAACTCAAATAAACCGTCCTCAAACTCAAGTACTCTGTCAACAGGTATATCCAAAAGATACTTTCTGGTTGCAGCATAGATGATTACAACCTGCTTTTCTACAGGCATAGGTCTATACTGTGGCTGCTTAAGCATCTCTCTGATTCTTTCACCCTGAGCAAGTTTCTCTTTGGTATCATCATCAAGTTCAGAACCGAACTGTGAAAATGCCGCAAGTTCTCTAAACTGTGCAAGCTCAACACGGATAGGAGCCGCCAGCTTCTTCATGGCGCCAATCTGAGCGGCACCACCAACTCTTGAGACGGAAAGACCTGCGTTAATAGCCGGTCTGAAACCTGAGTTAAACATCTCAGTTTCAAGATATATCTGACCATCTGTGATAGATATAACATTGGTAGGTATGTACGCCGAAACGTCACCCGCCTGAGTTTCGATGATAGGCAAAGCAGTAAGCGAACCGCCTCCCAAAGCATCTGAAAGCTTAGCTGCACGCTCAAGCAATCTTGAGTGAAGATAGAATACATCACCAGGGAAAGCCTCACGTCCAGGCGGTCTACGAAGTAATAATGAAAGTGTACGGTATGCGGCAGCATGCTTTGTCAAATCATCATAGATAACAAGTACATCCTTACCTGATTCCATCCACTCCTCACCTATAGCACATCCTGCATAAGGTGCGATATACTGAAGCGGAGCCAACTCACTGGCTGTTGACACAACAACAGTTGTATATGCCATAGCACCGTACTCAGTTAAGGTCTTAACAATACTCGCAACTGTTGATGCCTTCTGACCGATGGCTACATATATGCAGTTAACTCCCTGTCCTTTTTGATTAATAATTGTATCTATAGCGATAGCTGTCTTACCTGTCTGTCTGTCACCGATAATAAGCTCTCTTTGTCCTCTTCCTATAGGTACCATGGCATCTATAGCCTTTATACCTGTCTGAAGCGGAGTATCAACTGATTTTCTTGAAATAACACCTGAAGCAACTCTCTCTACCGGTCTTGATTTAGTCGTACTTATAGGACCTTTACCATCTATAGGCTGTCCCAAAGCATTAACTACACGTCCGAGCATAGCATCTCCGACAGGAACCTCAACAACTTTTCCTGTAGTCTTAACTATGTCTCCTTCATTTATGCTGTTTGAATCACCAAGCAAAACTGCACCGACATTATCTTCCTCAAGATTAAGTACCATACCGTATACTTCACCCGGGAATTCGAGAAGTTCGCCCTGCATAGCGTTTTCAAGACCATGAATACGAGCTATACCATCAGCAACCTGTATAACAGTTCCGACATCTGATGTTTCAAGCTTTTGCTTGTAGTTCTTGATTTGTTCCTTGATAACGGAACTAATCTCTTCCGGTTTCAAATTCATGGAACTTAAACACCTTCCTTCCTCGAAATTTATGCATTCGCCAGAGTCTTTGAAAGTTTGTCAAGCTTAGTTTTTATGCTACTGTCAACTACTCTGTCTTCAATTCTTATAACCAACCCGCCTATCAAAGATTTATCAACTGCATAAGTTGTCTCAATCTCATTGTAGGAGGTTGTTTCCAATAATCTTTTTTCTATATTGCTCTTTTGCTCATCGCTTAAGGCTATCGCGCTTATAACACTGGCTTCACCGATATTTTTCTTTTCCTTAACAAGCTTTATAAAATGCTTCAGGATATCTTTAATGTTGATGATATGTCCCTTGTCAACCACAGTAACAAGAAGTCCGAGGAGATCATCGGAAATCCTTCCCGTAAATGTATCCTCAACAATTTTCTTCTTATCTTCCTTATTGACCTGAGGGTGGTTTAAAAGCTTTATAAGTTCTTCATTATCATCGATAATCCCGATAAAAGCATTTACTTCTTCAAAAAGCTCATCCAATCGGTTTTCTTCACAGCCAAGCTCGAACAAAGCATTGCCATAGGTTGTATCTACTTGTTTTGCCATGTATCATCACCCATTTCCTTAAGTGTTTCATCGATAAGCTCAGCCTGCTTTTTATCATCAAGCTCACCATCAACAAACTTACCTGCCATAACAGTTGCAACGCTTATAATTTCCTGCTTGACCTCGTCAGCGACCTTCACTCTTTCAAGTTCAGCCTCCTGGCTAGCTCTGGAAATAATTCTGGCAGCTTCTTCCTTTGCTTCAGCCACGATGTTCTCTTCGTTTTTAACAGCTTTCTTTCTGGCTGCACTC
>CADCDW010000055.1 GCA_902800325.1 uncultured Lachnospiraceae bacterium | reverse complement strand
GTAGATAGGTAAACCTTCTGTCTCGTCCGAGTACCAGCCTATGCCTTCATCTTTCCAACCAACGCTTATGAGATTATCTCTTTCTGCTTTGTTGGTTGTGTAATGATGATCCCCTGCATTTGGATTGTATACTCTATACACAGGTGTATTTGAAGTAGCAGGTGCTTTCCAGCCTATGCCTTCGTAAGTCCATCCTAAGCTTACGAGGTTATCCTTTTCGGCAGCATTGGCAGTATAGAAATGCTCTCCGCTGTTTGGATTGTAGATACGGTACATGTCTACAGTCTTGGCAGGTGTATCAGGTGTATCAGGTTCATTCGGTTTTACAGGTTCATCCTGTTTTTTCTCTTCTGCAATAGTTACTTTTACGCATGCAGGTTCTGTATCAATATAATTTTCATTTCCCACAACCTTGTACCATACGTAGTAGGTTCCGGCATCTGCAGCCGTGGGGATTTCGTCACTCCAACCCTCCGTCGGTACCGTGTTTTCGTCTGTGCCAAGGGCATATTGTATTTTTTCTGCCCCCTCCGGCAATCCGTCGGCAGCCCCGTTCAACAACACCTGTTTAGAACCGTTCGTGGTAAGTCCCGTTTTGGCTGTTGGCTTTTGGTCAGCCGAAAGGATGATTTTTCTGCTGCCCACCGTTACCTCGGTTGACTTACCATGCGGAACGCTGTCTGTTGCCTTGGTCCGAATAAGGTAGGTACCCGGGATAAGCCCGGTAATTGTAGTTTGAGTTACAGCCATCCATGTAACGCCATCATCGGTGGAGTATTCCATTGTACTGTCTACACCTGTAATGACTCCGTCCGCCGTGTCAGTATCCGTAGCGCCGGTTGAACCAACACCTGTCGGTGCCTCCGGTCGGGGCTTGAGGGGTACGGCACACCATTCTCCTGCATTCGTATCATCTGTT
The DNA here is from genome assembly GCA_902800325.1 of uncultured Lachnospiraceae bacterium. Lineage (GTDB taxonomy): Bacteria > Bacillota > Clostridia > Lachnospirales > Lachnospiraceae > Coprococcus_C. The sequence goes on along the minus strand of CADCDW010000055.1, from coordinate 17,433 downwards.
GCCGCCTTACGCACGTAGATGGTTGGCGTATCCGAAGTGTCAAGAATGTCAGTCAGGCTGTAAGTCCCATCGGTAAGAGTTTCAGGATTCTGCCCATCCGTCGAGATTTCCCAACCGGTCTTTGGTGTTGCAGTCTCATCGGCATAAAGGAACGTGACAAGCTCATTTATCGTTTCTTCACTCAGTCCAACCGCCAAAGTGCTTTCCGATTCTTTGGTTGGACAATCTCCCTCGTATGACTGATCATTCTCTTTTGTGATTTGGTAAGCCTTCACCTTGATGGACTTACCAATATCGTCAAGAGTAACTGTATAGCTTGTATTCGTTTCAGAGGCTGTTCCCTGGGATACGTCATCGACAAACCACTCATAGGCCAGGTCACTAGCCTCACAAGAAACACTTAATTCGTCATCAACCATTGGTTGATCCGTCAATTCCGTATCACCTTTCTTGATAACAATCGGTGTCTCTTCATCCAGGGATATATATTTCCACTGGGCATAAAGTGTCAGATCGTCGTCCAGCGTGATAGGTTCATTCTCTTTATACCGGATACCTGTCCCATCTTCTTTTGTATCCCATCCATCAAACTTCCTAGTACCCTTTTTAAATGTATTTGGCTTTGGCTTAGCTCCTGAAGGAATATACTGATCCTCCATGGTCCCGGTTCCGCCGTTTGGATTGAATGTTACATGATAAGCCGTAGCTGCGACCACAGAAGCCGCAAAAATGTTCAGTTTTCCCCCGCTTCTCCATTGAAACTTAATTGATTTAAGCGTTCTTGTCGGCTCTAAAGTTACTTTGACCTCATACATTCCGGGACCTCTATCATTAGATTCTATCCGCCCTAAGTGTGCGTTATCCCCATCAACAAGATTCGCTTTGATTCTGGAACACTTCAACACAATTCCACTACCATTATACCAATCCGGAGCTGTTGCATATGAGGTCATGCCTTCACCGTCATTATAAACAGGGGTAAGAGAGAATTCAGCAGCTCCTCCGCCCCCGGTACAAAGTATTGCGATTTCATTATACCCACTCTGAGGATTTTCTAAGGTCAGGCTTCCTTCCTTGTTACCACCAGTCAACTGAAGTGTATTATTCGCATCAAAAGCACCCAACTGAAAATCTATACCTGTTGTCGTTGTAACCTTCCCGTCATCAGGTATTTTCCCACTATCGTTTCCTCCTGCAAAAAAAGCAAAGCAACCACCGTTGTTCATTTCATCAACGTAATTGTTTACGGAATTCTTCAGTTCATCACCGGATTTTGATCCATCTGCTATGACGTCAACATTGTATCCTTTCACCTCTAACGGAAAATACACATTCTGTTTTTCCGCCAGTGCTGTCAAACTCATCCCCGGCATCAGCCCGACAACCATCGCCAGCGTGAGTGAAAAACCAAGCAGCTTTCTTCCTGTTTTTCTTTTTTTCTTCATTGCTTTTTCTCCTTGAAATTATTTTTTATATTAATAAAACTGTCTTACATGACAGGGCATATTACCCCGTCAAGTAAGGCGGTTATCCATCACGAATATATGTTGTTTTACACGAAAAAAGGGCGCAGTTATACTGAACTGAACTGAACAATTATGTTTGATCATGTATGTCAAGCCCCCTTGTCCAAAAATTTAATAAGAACCGAAGTTCTCTCCTCATGTATCGGCATGCCTACTCGTGTTCTTCACCCTGCACAGGGCATAAAGATACAATATATTATAACAAAATCCTGCGCTGAGCGCAATGTAAATTTGATGAAATATAAAAATAACGGGGCAGCCATATCACCATTTTCACAGTGATATGCTGCCCTGTGTCCCCGATCACACCTCAACCTCCACGGTCACCCCAGCCTTGAAAGCCACCTCGTAGCCATCATCCTTCACGACCACCCTGTCCAGGTAGCGGATGACCAGATCGTTATTGAAAGCCTCCATCCGCCCGTTCTCGTCCAGCACCCCTCCGGCACTGTGTACTTGCCAGCACCTCCAGCCGCTCCTCCAAAAAAATCATACATATTTATTCAGAACTTTATGTTAGAACCTCTCAAAGTGCATTAAAACTATGCCTACCGCAAATCTATCTGTTTTTATTCTTCTTCCATAAAGTAAAGTCTTGATGCAAAATCCTGGAAATATCTGACCTCTCCATTATATCCGGTGCCACTAAAAGCCTGCTTAAGTTTTACACCGCCATACATCATAACGTCACCGTAAGCCTTTATGTCCTCGACTTCGCCATCCATCTTGACAAACCTGGCAACTATATCATGCATAAGTGAATCCTGCCTGATGTGAAACGGCGCAGCGGTATTGACAAGGTCGCCGAAGTTCTTAATGTTATATTTTAGTACCCTGTTATAGAAATGGTATTCCTTATCAGGATCAAGTCCCGAAGGTTTATAGTAAGCGTATTGGTTATTTGGAACAACAAGTTTCTGCATAATCATACCCACGGCTTTTTTCTTATCCTTGGACACGCAGGTCCACTCACATATATTGGAACTGCTGCTTTCAAGGATATCTCCGCCATGTTTATCGGCACCGGCAAAAAACGTCCTGCCTCGATAAAAACTTCCGGTCTGCAGTACTTCTCTCCACTCTTTATATAACTCAACCTGCGCTTTTATCGCTGCAAGTTCTTCTTTATTCATATCTACAAGATTACATTCATATCCGCACACTCCAAAGCCTGCCACATTAAACCTCGTCTCAAGCGGTGTTACGCGAAGTGTCTGATGATTAGGACATGATGATACATGCGCACTTACCGTTGACATCGGATATCCGTAGCTATATCCTGTCTGTATATCGGCTCTGCACAGTGCATCGGTATTGTCACTCGCCCAGATCTGTGGAAAGTAGCAAAGGATACCAAGGTCAAATCGATTTCCTCCGGCTGCACAGCCTTCAAAAAGGATATGCGGAAACTTCTCTGTCAAAATCTTCATAACCCTGTATAGCCCAATCATATATCTGTGAGCTGCCTCACCCTGTCTTGTCACACTAAGTGCTGCCTGTCTCGTTGTACCAATATTTTTCTGCTCCAACGCACCTGCATCGGTCTCTCTTAGTGCACCCGAATAATAATCAGTAAATGTCCTGTTCATATCCCATTTTACATATGTGATATTGGCACTCGAAAAGACTTTAGTCATAGACTCAATTATATAATCCTGAACCTCAATTCTTCCGAGATCCAGTATTCTTTGATTACGCCCCTCTGAGTGCGGTTTACCCGGTATCTGTAGTACCCAGTCGGGATGTGCTTCATAAAGCTTGCTCTTTACATTTACCATCTCCGGTTCAACCCAGATTCCAAATTCAAGGCCGAGTGCATTTATCTTTCTGCATATTCCATCCAGTCCATGTGGCAGTTTTTTCTTATTGACCTCCCAATCTCCAAGCGACTGAGTATCATCATTTCTTGTCCCAAACCAGCCATCGTCCATTACAAAAAGTTCTATTCCGACGTCCTCGGCTGCTCTGGCAAGCTTTAAAAGCTTCTTTTCATTTATATTAAAATACGAAGCCTCCCAGCTGTTTAGTAAAACAGGACGCACCTTATCTTTCCACTCGCCTCTTACTATATGTTCACGAATGAAACCATGCATATTTTGACTCATTCCGTTGAAGCCTTTATCCGAAAATGTCATAACCGCCTCCGGTGCCTCAAAAGCCTCTCCCGGATTAAGCACAACTGAAAAAGATTGTGGATTTATACCGGACACAAATCTTGTCTTCCCATATCCACTTACCTCAACTGCCTCATAATGATTACCACTGTAGATAAGATTAAAACCATAGCATCGTCCGCTATCTTCACCCGCTCCCGTCTCGCTCAGCATAACAAAAGGGTTTGCCCTGCTTGATGAGCTTCCGGTATAAGATGAATTGACATGCTTTCCGGCAAGCATCCTTGTATCTATACGTTTCATCTCTCTGGTCCACGCTCCCGAAAATGTAGTAAATACATAATCAGCTGTATCAAAATCTATACTCATGCTAAGAAGTCTTCTAATGTCTATAGTATCCTCACTGTCATTTATAAGCCTTACACTTCTTGTGATTACATCTTCTTTTGCATATACATAGTAGTTCATTTCAAGCGTCAACTTATACTGTTCATCCTTAAGGATAATTGTAAGCGTTTCCACCTCATCATCCGAACCGTAAGAACCCGGTAACGTGTCAAACTCTGCCTTACCCTCTCTTTGTCTCGACTCTTTATATATAAAATCAGAGGTATAGCTTCCGTCTGCATGAACTATCTCGACCATAGGCTCGCGTATATCCCCCTTACCATAGGACGACATTTCAAGTCGTATATCCTCAAGCGTAAAATTCATATGCTCTTTATCGTACTGATTGGTATTGCCCGGTGAAAACTCATGTTTTTCTTCTAAAGCTTCTCTGGAAAAATGTATCTTCTTTCCATAGTAATAATGCTCCAATTGTCCTGTATCAAGTATCCCAAAGGCATATGTTGTATTATCCGTATCTAAAACAAAGCTGTTATTAATCTGTTTAATCATATGAACTCCTCACACATTAACATTTTTTCCATGCGTATTAAAAACGCCTCTTAGCCAATTTTGTAAAACATCTCTAATTTCTACAAATTTTATCCCATAAGTTACAGATAAGTGAGCATAAAAGCCTGCGCCTTTACACTCACTTATATTATACTATTTATTTTTCAATGTTTCTGTTATCTCATTTAACTTCTTTTCGTCAAGTATATACTTCTTTTTGAAAAGTATAATTGCAATTATCATTCCAAATATAGGAAGAAGTGTCATGGTAAGTCTCAATATAAGAAGCGAGTTTCCTCCTACTGCTGTTTTGGCAGCACCGACTGTAGATGTATCATTGCTAAGGTTACTTATGCTAAGACATATAGAAGCCACAAGTGCAGCTATACCTGAGGCAAGCTTAACTACAAAGGTCTGCATTGAAAAGATTACACTCTCATCACGTCTGCCGTTTTTAAGTTCTCCGTAATCTACGGTATTGGCAAGGAAGATAGTAACAAGTACATTTAAGATTCCAACTGCTGCCATTATGAAAAATCCGGGTATAAGGAACGGATATACGCTGCTTGTTCCCGAAAGTGCCATAACAAGAAGCACAACATATCCGGATATGGAAGCTATAACCGCTATATTAAATATCTTAATTGTTGTAAAGAATTTACGCAGAAGCGGGAACATTATCATCATGGCAAGTATCTGTATAGCCCCGGCAAATGTATTGAACAAGGTGTAGTTTCCCTGCCAGTTTGAGCCCGCCAGATCATACTTAAAGAAGTATATCAAAAGGTTCGAGGTAATATATGTTGCTACATTTATAAGAACTATAGTTATAACTATGGTCATCGCCTGGTCATTTTGAATAAGTGCCTTAAACATCTCTCCTATACCGGCCGTCTGCATATCTGCAGTTGACTTTTCCTTGATACCAAGGCAGGTTATTACGATAAATACTACAAAGAGTATTGCAACAATAAGTGAGAAATATTTAAAACCGTATCTCTCAACCTCTTTTGTCGAAGTAAATTCACCCTTGAGTGTTGAAAGCCCGCCATCCACATCAAGCTTTCCATATACTTCGGAATCCACATAAACCTTAAGTTCTGTATATGTTGCACCATCTTTAAGTCCTGTTTCAAGTATAGCCGTAGAATTGTCAGCATCCAGCTTTACATCATCAAAATTAAGTTCATAATCAGAATTGCCGGTGGTATATTTTAAGGTCTTATCTTCATTACTCTCAAATATATCTCCAAATTCATCACTCTTTGCAGTTACGGAGATAACTATACCGTCTACATAAGATATTTCATTTCCTGTTGCTGCATCCTGATCATCTATCTCTATGATTTTTACTGCTACTCCACCTACGTCTGAAGTATACTGCATAGTCATTTTATCTGTATTTTTATTGTCAACCGCTGTACCGATTGCAGTTACCGCCATAACTGTAATTATTGTTACGATTGCCGAACCTACACCTGCACAGCTTCTGGCAAGTGCCGAAAGGCCTTCGCGCTCTTTACCGCCTTCCGTAAATGCAGGAATCATAGACCAGTAAGGTATATCCATCATAGTATAGGTTACACCCCAGAGTATATAAGTTACTGCCGCATATGCCACAAGTCCGCTTCCGCTAAGTGACGGCGGTGCCGAAAACATCAGGAACAAAATAACGGCATTGGTAAGCGTACCGATTAAAAGCCAAGGTCTGAATTTACCCCATCTTGTCTTAGTCTTTGCAACAACTATACCCATAATCGGGTCATTAAATGCATCAAATATTCTTGCTACCAATAGGATGACACCCATTGCAATTGCGCTTACACCCAGGATATCCTGATAATAATACAGTATATAGCTTGCCGAAAGCATATAAACCATATCTTTTCCAACGGCACCGAGACCGTAAGCTGTTTTTTCCTTCGCTGTTAATTTCATCTTAACTCTTCCTTTCTTTTATTATTTACACCGGTTCTTGTATACACATTTTTAAGTACACGCATGGCACGCTGTTGCTTAACACCATGCTTAGTACTTAAAATATGTATACAAAAACCTCCTCGATATAATTACATGAATTCAAATCTAAATATTAATTGTGAAATCTATATCAACTGTTTCAGCCTGAGGTGACTTTATCTTAAGTTTAGCTTTACCTGCCTTGCCAAGTGTCTTTATATAGGTTCCACCCATGCCACCGGAAAATGCTACCGTCTTAGGACCGATTATATCCGCATCTCCTTTAATCTCAAAGTTTACTACATCATTGAAGTAAGGTAATACATTTCCGAACTCATCAACCGCCTCGATTCTTACTGCTGCCACATCATAGGTATAATCTTCCTTAAGCTCCGTATGATCAACACTAACCTTAAAGGATATACCGGTCATTGGTTTCTTTTCTACAACTTTTACAACCTCATCATTTTTTATTGCTTCAAAACGATAAACAGTTGATTCTCCTCCCCAGTTTCCGATGTATTTATTGTAAAGTTCTACTGCTTCTTCCATCTTCATATGGTACATAAGCATAAGTTTTCCTGCTTTCAGGTACATAGCCTTGGTGAGTCCGTAAAGTCCGACCTTTGCAGTTGCATTAAGAAGTGATTTTACATCCTCAGCCTGCTTATGCGGCATACCTGTTTCTTCCTCAAGAGTACTGCCGATATAGTCATCTATGCGAATCGGCGGATGCTCCAGATTTTTATATGGTGAATCTTTTTTTGTATATTCCTTTATAAATTTATCATTTTTATACATCTTTACACTGTCAGCATTGGTAAATATATAGATATCATTTAAATTTCCACCCGGATGCTCGCCTATATCCATCGATGTACTTAGTGTAAGTACAGGTGTTTCATCCTGCTGACTTGCATATACTGCCGAAGCAAGCTTTGGATTACGGAACATATCCATAACTCCATGATAACATATTCTGTCTCCGCTTCCAAAATCCTTGTGTGTATTGTAATCAAACATACACCAGCCGAAGCTTCCGGCGATATCTTCCTGATTCATAACCTCGTCTAAAACATTGGCATGTCTTAAGGCATGTTCAAGTCTTTTTTCTTCCCAGTCAAAAGGCTTTGTCGGATACATATGACCATTATATTCACTTATAAGATATGGTTTTTCCTCATCCGATGTAACATCTGACTTTGGTTCGCAGCCCTTATGCTTTCCGTCATGTGAAAAATCATTGTATGTAAACACATCTTCGAGAAGGCTTCCTTTCTTATAGCAGCGCACGCCACCTGTCGGTCTTGACGGATCAAGCTCATGAGCAACCTTGTTGGTTCTTTCATAAAACTCGTCATCATCAACTGATTCATTTATCCTTACTCCCCAGAGTATGATTGAAGTATGGTTTCTATACTGAAGAATCATATCCTTTACATTTTCAACAGCCTGATTCTTCCATGCCTCATCTCCGATATGCTGCCACCCCGGAAATTCTGTAAATACCAAAAGTCCTATCTCATCACATCTGTCAAGAAAATAATGCGATTGCGGATAATGTGATGTCCTTACTGCATTTAATCCAAGCTCATTCTTTAATATATCCGCATCATAAACCTGCATGGATTTTGGCATCGCATATCCTACATAAGGGTAGCTTTGATGTCTGTTAAGACCTCTTATCTTAAATTTTCTGCCATTCAGATAAAATCCGTCCTTCTTAAAGATTGCTTTTCTGAATCCAAATGTAACTACCTTTTCATCTATTACATTTCCATCTTCAATCAGTTCTGTTTTCACTTCATACAATGCAGGATTCTCCGTATCCCAAAGCATAACTTTTCCTGACTGATATGCAGTATCTATAACGGACTCTGCATCACTTATTACAAACTCCCCCAAATCTTTGTATTCTTTCTCGCCTTTCTTTCTGAATGACTGAACGAGTCTTTGTCCTGCTTTTGCGTTTACTAAGGTATATTCAGAACATATAGCTGACTTTGGTGATATATCCGCTTTGGATTTATTATCATAATCCGGAGTTGCTATTTTGGTTGTTACAAATATATCCTCGATATAGCTTTTGTTTTTTATATCAAGATAAACATCTCTGTATATACCACCATATGTCATATAATCAATTACAAAACCAAACGGCGGTATATTTAAGTTTTCATTGCTGTCAACCTTTATTACAAGCCTGTTGGCAGTGCCATAATTTAATTCCTTACTTATATCAATTGTAAATGCAGTATATCCGCAGCTATGCTTTCCTACTTCTTTTCCGTTTAAATAGACCGTACTCTCGTGAGCTGCTCCGTCTATTGTAAGAAGTACTGTTTTTCCTTCCCACTCCTTATCCGCCTCTATATTTCTTACATATCCGCTTATCATCTGATACTCATGTTCATCAAAATAATGATACGGCAGTTCTTTACATGTATGCGGAAGTCTTACAATTTCAAGCTTTGATATATCAAAACTATCTTTTAATATTTCGTCTTCATACTTGTTTGTAAATCCCCAATTATCGTCGATAAAAATTCTTGACATTTTTATTCCTCCTCATCATTTTTATTTAAAAGCTTTCCCGGTAAGATAAAACTCCGTTTATAATGTATCAAACCTTAAGCTTCTATCCCTTTCATAATTATATCCACAACCTCATTTAATGCATCCTGATAGGTTATCTTATTTTTAAGTAACACATCCCGATTGTAAAACTGCTCCCATGCTGCCTCAAGCATCATCTTAACTATGCTTATATTTACCTGCCTTATGCTTCCTTCCTTAATTCCTCTTTCGATAAGCTCTATCGTGCTTTCCCATCCGGTTTCAAGCCTATGTGCCACATGTCTGTATATGTTTGGATATTTATCTCTAAGCTGATACAAGTTTTCATAATTTACATCCTTATACCCATCCGGCAAAACCGTTAGCACTGCCCTAAGCTTATCTACAGTTCCCAGTGACATATCCATAAGGATTCTCTCCTCGCCCTTCTTTGCTGCATCAAATAAATAATCAACTGCCGCAAGTGAAAGTTCTTCCTTATCCTTAAAGATCGTATAAATGGTTTTTTTGCTCATTGAAAGCTCTTTTGCAATATCATCCATGGTAAACTTCAGCCCTTTTTGGTTAAATGCCTTTATTGCAGCCTCCAAAACAGCCTCTCTTACCTCCATAACCTCTATCACCTCAATTCTTTTGGGAATTCTTCTTTATGTGTTATTATTAATACGCCTTCGGAAACTAATTTTATTTTTTTAGTTTCCTCAATTGTAACATCTATACAGAGTTCACACAAGAAACCAATTTCACAAAAAAAGTTTCCAATCGTTGTGCATTTTGACGTATTTTTAATAATTCTTTTAAAATAATTTGATTATTTGCACAAATTAATATAAGGTGCTATAATTACGAAGAAAATATATAAAGGGGAGAATCCAAATATGGAAAGATTAAGAAAAAATTATTTTATTTTAGTTGTATTTTTACTTATTGTTATGTGCATCATCGGTGCATGCGGTAAAAAAGAAAACTCCGATGAAATTTCAATCACGTCCAATTGGAAGTTGGTCAGCTTTACTGTAAATGGGGAGAAAACAGAAGTAAAAGATGGCTTTGACTCATCCTTATATCCTACATTTAGTTGTCCGGATGGAGTTAATTGTGTGGTTTCAAATGGAAAAGAAGGTCATCACGGCACTATCGAAGAAGTGGACGGCAAATACATGATTACCTTTGACGGATCATCCATAGTAGGTATGGAAGGAACCATATCAGGTAATACGTTGACTCTGGTAAATCCAAAAGGGACAGTTGAAATGGTATTTGCAACAGAAGAAAAATGATATTTATAATTTTAAAAGCAAAAAACGATGCACCGCTTGAAGTGCATCGTTTTTTATACTTAACTAGAAGTTTCCGCCGTTCCAGCCCCAGTCCTTTGTACCTATATAAGATACATATACATTTCTCGCCGGTATATCCAGCTCTTCCTCAAATATACTGCATATGGCAGCAGTCAGTCTGTCATATGCTTCCGAGGAAGCGTTACCAAAAATTCTTACTGCAACATAAGCTCCTTTTTCCAGCTTGTTGCCTGCCATGTATAAGCTGTACTCATCTTCAAAACCAACCATTAGAAAGCTCTCCGGCTTTCCGATGATAGATATTTCTTTTCCTAATCTTGATTTGATAATCTCTCTTTTTTCTTCAGATACCTTGAGTGTAATTTTTGAATCAATAAATGGCATAGTTTTGCCCTCCTTTTCCATATGAACACTTGTTCATTATTTTTTTACATATTTATAGTTGTATTTTTATAAATACAAAAAACACTTTTAAAAATAATTAAAGGTATTCAATCCCTACCAGAGTAAGTCCGCAGGCCTCGGATTTTGGACCTGCCTTGGCTCTGTCGCAGGCATCTAAAATCTCCTTTACGTGCTTTGGTTCATACATACCCATACCGCACTTAAGAAGTGTCCCCATGATTATACGTACCATATTGTATAAAAAGCCTGTTCCTTTTATGGTCATAGTAATCATATTGCCTTCTTTTGTAAAATGTATATCCGTTACAGTTCTGACTGTGCTTTCCACCTGCGTTCTCGGAGTACAAAAAGACTTAAAATCGTGCTCACCTATCAGATAATTCGCCGCCTCCTGCATCTTATATATATCGATATTATAATATACAAACTTGGAATAAAGTCTTACCAGCGGATTTGGAAATCTGTCATTCCATATTTTATATTCATAGGTTTTTATCGTATCACAAAATCTCGGATGAAAATCATCCGGAACCTGACATGAGTTTCTTATCCTGATATCATCCGGAAGTCTTTGATTAAGTGCAAATGAAATCTTTTCCGCCGGTATCCTTGTATTGGTATCAAATACCGCTACATTGCCCATAGCATGCACACCGGAATCTGTACGACTTGCTCCTATGACTTTTATATCCTCTCCGAGAAGCTCCGAAAGCTTTTTATTTAAAACCTCTTCTATCGTTATTCCATTGTCCTGAATCTGCCAACCACAGTAATGGGTACCGTCGTAGGCTATAATCAATTTAACTCTTATCATATCTTCCTCATTATAGTTCGCGTATAAATTTAAAAACCTAAATACAGATAAATCTTTTATATATCATGGTTAAATAATTATAATTAAATCTTAATCACATGATATATCATCTGAATTATCGTCGGATACATCATCGGATATATCGTCATAATCATCATTAAAAATATCATCTGATATATCACCGCAATCAGCATCTGAATTATCATCAGAATTTAATTATAAAATACATCCCCACTATAAGCAATACCAACAGTATCATATAAACTATATAATCTGTTTTTTCATACTTAAGCGGTCTAAGCTTTGTCCTGTTTTTTCCACCCCTATAGCACCTTGAATCCATCGCATCTGCCAGACACTTTGCCTTGTCTATCGAGTTTTGAAACAACGGGATAATTACCGTCCTTAAGCTTTTTATCCTCCTGACCGGTCCTCCCTTGTCAAAACATGCTCCACGCATCTCCTGTGCTTTCATAATCCTGTCTAATTCTTCCATAAGAACAGGTATAAACCTGAGTGCTATAGTTATGCCCATCGCAACATTTCCTTTTATGGCAAAACATTTTTCAAGGCCATCGGTAAGCTCTGTCGGAGTTGTTGTATACATCAAAAGCGAGGACATAAATATAATCAAAAGCATCCGCCAAAAAACATATACCGCTTTAATGATTCCCTCACTTGTAATCGTCAGACTTCCGATTTTAAAAAGCTCTTCTCCGTAAACTGTAAATACATTTATCATAGAGCAAAGCAATATAAATAAAATAATTCCCCGCATGCCCCTTAATATATGTTTTACCGGGACATTAGACATGATAAGTGCTGCCATAAAAACAATTGTCAACAAACCATACAGATAAATATTTCTGTCCAATATAGACAGAATAATAAATGTAAGCACAAACCTTATCTTTACCCTTGGATCAAGTTCATGTACAGGCGATTTTACGCTATAAAATTGTCCTACTGTTATATCTCTAAGCATTTTTTCCTCGTCCTGATTAATCACCTTTATAATGCTGTTTATACGCTCATCTTAATTAATAGCATTTATAATGCTGTTTATACTCTTATCTTAATTAATAGCATTTATAATGCTGTTTATACCCTCATCTATATCTGCAACCATACAGTCTGCCTCAAGTCCTTCACTTCTTAGTCTTATCAAAAGCTGCATCATAACCGGAAGATTATAAAGTTCTTTTTCTTTATCTTCTGCCGAAAGATACATTTCATAGAAGACATTTACCGGCGCACCGTCGCCTAAAACCTGTCCTTTTTCCAAAGCAATCAGTCTGTCGGCGTATCTTACAACACTTTCCATATCATGACTTACCATTACTATAGTTATACCTGCCTCTTTATGAAGAGCTGATATAATATCCAGCATGTTTTGCTTTCCTTGGGGATCGAGCCCTGAAAGCGGCTCATCAAGTATGAGATACTCAGGCTGCATCGCAAGCACTCCCGCAAGTGCTACACGCCTTTTTTCACCACCTGAAAGCTTATTTACCGGCATATCATAAATCTCATCCGAAAGTCCGACAACCTCTATGGCCTCATATGCTCTTTTTTCCGCCTCAATTTCAGAAACGCCGGTATTTCTCGGTCCAAAGACAACATCTTCATATACATTTTTTGCAAAAAGCTGCTGTTCGGGATATTGAAAAACAAATCCCAGTTTTTTTCTGACCTTACTTAGATCGGATGCTTTATCCATGACATCTATACCGTCTACAAAAACCATATTACCATCCGATTTTATAAGTCCCGGAATAAGTTTTAAAAGAGTAGACTTACCGGTACCCGTTCCACCCGCTATGACAACATACTCACCTTTACCAATACTAAAAGTAATATCCGAAAGAACAGTATTCTTGTTATATGAATAATTTACATGATTAAAAATAATGGCATTTACAGGATTAATCTTAGGTTTTTCAATAATATTGTCTTCAAACCCGGTACTTAGATAAAAAGAATTCGGATGTTCCTCTTTAATCCTTTTAACAAGCGCCTCAACAGAATATACATTATCGTTTCTTATTATCCCCGCCTCAAAAAGCTTATCTTTTATTTCTACAATAACCGGACATTCCAGACCCGCTTCTTTTAGTTTTTCTTTATTTGTAAATATACTTTCTTTATCACCACGCAGAAAAACCCTGCCTTTATTCATGATATATATGTAATCGGCGATAAGGAGCTCATCCATATGATGAGTTATCATAATTATAGTTATTCCGAGCTTTTTATTGATATCCTTTATAGTATTTAAAATCTCCCACCTGGATTTATTGTCAAGCATACTTGTAGCTTCATCTAAAACAATGCACGACGGCTTCATCGCCAAAACTCCGGCTATGGCTACTTTTTGCTTTTCTCCACCACTTAATTCATCTATTCTGACATCTGCCATCTTTGCACCAAGTCCTACATCGGACAGTGCGCTAAAGACTCTTTCCCAAAGCTTGTCAGATGGTATACCTATATTTTCAGCACCAAATGCCACATCTTCGGCGACAATACTTCCGATAATCTGATTATCCGGATTTTGAAAAACCATACCAACCTTTTTTCTAATCTTAAATATATCCTCATCAGTTCCGTTTACAGCATCTATACCACCTATTAAAACTGTACCATCTATCGGAGTTATAAGACAATTAAGAATCTTGGCAAATGTGCTCTTACCCGAACCATTCTTACCGGCAATAGCTATAAAATCTCCCTTTTTCGCATCAAAATTAATCCCACGTATTGCATTTATCATGTCAGTGAGATTTTCTTCTTCATCACGCTCATAATATTCAAATTCAAGATCTTTTATCTTTATCATATTGTTTTCACCTGCGTTTGATATTATATCATATCTTAAGCATTTTTTATACAAAAAGAAGCAGGTAAAACCTGCTTCTTATCAATAAAGTTATTAATAATTATTTCTTCCTGATAAATATTTCTTTTTATCAATTACTTATCTTAAAATACTTTTCTCATAAATTACTTTTCAAAAAATACTTTTCTAATAACTTTTCTTATCGATTACTTCTTTTCAAATACCATTTCCTCATTACCTGAACCGATAGTCAAAGTTTTTCCCTTAAGAGTTCCCTCTTCAGTATCTCCGTCGACAGTAAGAGAAATCTTCTCACCATCTATACTATATGTTCCGCTTTGAGAATCTTTATCCATCTTCATAGTAAATGTATCATCTGACTTAAGTTCTACTGTAACCATATCTTCCACGTTCATTTCGATACCCATTTCATCATACTGCTTCTGTAAATCAGCGATACTCATTCCACCCATAGACGAAAGCTTGTAAGTTCCTGATACATCATTACCCTTACTCTTACCGCATCCTACACATAAAATCATAAGCGTAGCAATTATTAAAACAGTCGTAATAATTCTCTTCATATCAATCTCCTTTTCTTCACACAAAAGTTACTATGAGAATTTATCATATAATTTTCTAAAAATCAAGGTAATTCTTTAAAAAAAGGAGCCACAGCACGTGACTCCTTTAAAACCTTTATCATGTATTCTCAATTTGATTATACAAGCTCAAGTATAACCTTCATAGCACCGTCACCACGACGTTCACCAATCTTTACAATTCTGGTATAACCACCGTTACGACCTGCATACTTAGTACCATACTCGTCAAATAACTTTGCAGTTAAATCAACTTTCTTAGTACCTGCTTTCTTACCTGCAGCATCGGTAGGAACCTCAACAACAGGATATAAAACCTGAAGCATCTGTCTTCTTGCATGAAGTCTTGATGGCTGATCCTTTTTGATGGTTTTCTCAACTTCGTCGTACTGAGTTACCTTCTTACCATCAACAACCTCTTTGATTCTCTTGCCATCTTTATCTTTCTTTGCAACCTTAGCTGTTACAGTAACCTCATCGAAGTTATCCTTTTCCTTAACAGCTAAAGTGATAAGATGCTCAGCAATCTTTCTAACTTCCTTAGCTCTTGCTTCAGTAGTCTCAATCTTGCCATGATATATTAACTGTGTTACCTGATTACGAAGTAAAGCTTTTCTTTGATCAGCTTTCTTTCCAAGTTTTCTATACATTGCCATTTTAAATATCCTCCTTACCCATGACAGGGTCTTCACTGTGCTTACTATTATTCAGCGTGAGTGGTAATAAGACGAGTTTTACTCATCTTCTGACTTAAGGGATAAACCTAACTCCTTAAGCTTTGCTAAAACTTCTTCAAGAGACTTACGACCAAGGTTACGAACCTTCATCATATCCTCTGTAGTCTTATGTGTTAATTCTTCTACAGTATTAATTCCTGCTCTCTTAAGACAATTGTATGAACGAACTGTAAGTTCAAGCTCATCTATGTTCATCTCAAGAACCTTTTCTTTCTCATCATCAGTCTTCTCAACCATGACATCAACTGTCTTGGCATTTTCTGATAAATCAATAAAAAGATTTAAATGCTCGCTTAAAACCTTGGCAGCAAGACTTACAGCCTCATCAGGTGCAAGTGTACCATTGGTAAATACATCAAGTGTAAGCTTGTCATAGTCAGTAATCTGACCTACACGGGTATTTTCAACTGTAAGATTGACACGCTCTACAGGAGTATAGATAGAATCTACTGCGATAGCATCAATAGATGAATCAATATCCTTATTCTTGTCTGCACCTACATAGCCTCTGCCGTTTGTAATTGTAAGCTCCATCTCAAGCTTGGCCTCAGGACCGCTTAAGTTAGCGATTACGAGCTCAGGATTAAGTATTTCTATATCACCGTCTACCTGGATATCACCAGCTGTTACAACAGTATCACCTACTGCATCTATATAAGCAGTCTTAATCTCATTTAAAGAACCATTGTTCTTTATGCAAAGATTCTTAATGTTCATAACAATTTCAGTTACGTCTTCTTTAACGCCCGGAATTGAACTAAATTCGTGTAAAACACCTTTAATCTTGATCATGCTTACAGCAGTACCAGGTAATGAAGATAACATAATTCTTCTTAATGAATTACCAAGCGTCGTACCATAGCCTCTCTCCAAAGGCTCTACTACAAACCTTCCGAATTTGTTGTCCTCAGAAATTTCTGCAATTTCAATTCTTGGTTTTTCAAATTCAAA
Source organism: uncultured Lachnospiraceae bacterium (assembly GCA_902800325.1). GTDB lineage: Bacteria > Bacillota > Clostridia > Lachnospirales > Lachnospiraceae > Coprococcus_C. The sequence goes on along the minus strand of CADCDW010000055.1, from coordinate 708 downwards.
CACTATATAACCCTCCTTTTAAATAACCGGTGTACTAAGTTACTTCTTATTTTTACTTTGAATATAACTCGACGATAAGGGTTTCATTTACAGGAACATCAATCTGCTCTCTAAGCGGCTTCTCAACTACTGTTCCGCTCAATGTCTCAAGATCTGACTCAAGCCATCCCGGAACTGTATGTCCTGCATTTGCCTCAACGATATCCTTATATCTCTGTAAAGACTTACTCTTTTCTCTTATCTCAATCTTATCACCGGCATTTACTCTGTATGAAGGGATGTTTACGCACTTGCCGTTTACTAAAACATGCTTGTGATCAACAATCTGTCTTGCCTCACGTCTTGTTCTGGCAAATCCCATACGGAATACGATATTGTCAAGTCTTGACTCAAGTAAGATCATAAGGTTAGGACCTGTAAGACCCGGCATTCTCTCTGCCTTGTTATATAAGTTACGGAAAGGCTTCTCAAGCATACCATAGATAAACTTAGCCTTCTGCTTCTCACGAAGCTGCATACCGTACTCACTTACTTTTCTATTTGCTCTTGTTAATTTTCTCTTTGATTTCTTATTTACACCGAGATACATTGGCTCCATACCCAAAGATCTGCATCTCTTAAGAACTGGGGTTCTATCTACTGCCATTTCCTTGTACCTCCTTATTAGACTCTTCTTCTTTTTGGTGGACGACATCCGTTATGTGGAAC
>CADCDW010000054.1 GCA_902800325.1 uncultured Lachnospiraceae bacterium | reverse complement strand
TTTGTCACTATAAACTTCATGATTTTTTGTATTTAACATCATAAATTCAGAATAAAATTCAGGTGTCAGATGTTTGATATTAAAATCAATTATTCCTATGTGCATCGTTGGGTGAACCATAATATAATCTTCACCGCTTTTCAGATGGTCAAATGCTCTGCAAAGATATGTAAGTGAGCGTTCCGGCCAATTACCATAATCTATAACCTGCATTTCAATATTTAGAATTTGATTATCGTTTAACAGGATTTTTAAATCTAATATACAAGTTTTATCATCTATTATTTTACCGAGCTCGATAGGATTCTCAATTTTTACAGAACATATACTGTCTTCAGATAAATTGAGTAGCGCATATAATAGTCCGGTCAGAGCCTTGGTATTTTCTTGAAATACAGCTCTAAACATATAATCATTAGTTAAGTTGTATAAAATCTTACCAGTTGGTAAAGAAGATAAATCTATTTTGCTTTTTTTCATTTTTGCTATACCTCTTTCTTTTGCTTTATGTGTTTGTATAGGATGGAAATAGTTGTCTTTGCATTTGTAAAAAAGATTGAAAAATAGGAATAATATGCTTGAGACAGATTATAAAATGATTATTATTAACGGGCAAGTATAAGTTTTGCACATATGTATCCGAAAGTTTACACAAGAACTCGTAAAGCAAGTAATAATGCGGTGAAAAAGAAATTAATAAAATTTCATTATTTTAAAAAAAAAGATTGAGAAAAACGAAATTATAAAAAAGGTTCAAAACAAGAAGAGTTTATATAAAAAATAGAAGAGTTTACTTTATTTAAAAAGAAATATGCCTTTATATTCGAAATATGTTTCATTGAAAAAAATCTTGGAAAATGATAAAGTATATAAATGTATTGGTAGAGAAATAAGTAGAATTTATAAGAGACGCTACTAATTCTTATTTGTATTTTTGATGAAAAATAAGAGGTTTATTGTATGAATGACAAACGTATAGAGAAAGATCAAACACTGAAAAGATTAAATATACTTGGGCTTGGTAATAAGCTTTTATTACTTTTTATAATATCGGTGTTTATAATAGGTGTAGGACTTATTGTGATGATTGCACAGGATGGGATAAAAGAAGTTTTTAAGCAAAACTGGGTTAGGATACTTATTATAGTATTAATTGAGTTCGTAGTGTTCTGGATTGGAATTATTATGGTCTATCTTACTTCTGTGCAGCTCGGAATAAAGATGAGAATTATCGGGATTATATTTGGTATGATTCCTATCGCCCATCTTATCGCACTTTCGGCGATAATAAAGATTACAGGAAAAGAAGCAAGCTTCGAGAAAAAGAAACTAAAGCTCAATAAGAAAAGACATGAAAAGCAGATATGTAAGACAAAATATCCGATACTTATGGTGCATGGAGTTTTTTTCAGAGATTCTAAGTGTCTTAATTATTGGGGCAGAATACCGAAGGAGCTTTCCCAAAATGGAGCGACGATATATTACGGAGAGCATCAGTCTGCAGCAGCGGTTACGGATAGTGCGAAGGAACTCGCGGCAAGGATAAGACAGATAGTAGAAGAGACAGGCTGTGAAAAGGTAAATGTTATAGCACACTCTAAAGGTGGACTTGATATAAAAACCGCAGTGGTAACTACAGATATTGCACCATGCGTTGCATCCATCACCACGATAAATACCCCGCACAGAGGATGTGAATTTGCAGATTATCTGATGGGTAAGGCACCACAGGGATTAAAGAACAAGGTAGCTTCTGTTTATAACAGCACGCTGAAAAAACTCGGAGATGATAATCCGGACTTTATAGCAGCTGTTACCGACCTTACAACTACAGGCTGCAGTAAGATAACCAAGCTTATTGAAGACTATGATTATAAGGATGCCGGAATATATACACAGAGTGTAGGTTCGGTAATGAAGGAAGCGGCAAGCGGTGCATTTCCTCTTAATCTGAGTTATCACCTGGTTAAGCATTTTGATGGCAGGAATGACGGCCTTGTGGGTGAGGATTCTTTTCGATGGGGAGAAGACTATACATTCCTTGAAAATAAATACAAAAGAGGAATCTCACATGGCGATATGATAGACCTAAATCGTGAGAATATTGACGGTTTTGATGTCAGAGAGTTTTATGTGAAGCTGGTTGAGAAGCTTAAGGAGAGAAAACTGTAAATAATAATTTAAGAACATAAATCCGTGTACACCAAGTACACCAAAAAATTTCTTTTTTGATATATCATTAATAAAATATATCGAAAGAGAGGTTTTTTTATGAAGAAAAAAAGACGACCATGGCTTGCCATAATTATAGTAATACTTGTGATAGGTGCTATAGCATCGGCAGGTAAAAAAGATAATGATAATTCCGGGAAAAAGGATATAGTTTCCGGGGGAGATTCTTCTGAGACAGGAAGTAGTACCGACAGTGATGCTGCAAAAGATACGGGCGATAGTGAAGCTGCACCTAAGAAAGTAACCATAGACGAGCAGCTTTTATTTGAAAAAGACGGGCTTAAGGTTACCGCTACAGAATATAAAACTGATTCCATATGGGGTGACGGAATCAACCTTTTGATTGAAAATGATACCGATAAGTCGATAGGGCTTGGATGTTCCGCGCTTATAGTCAACGATTATATGATATTTGATTTGTTTTCTTCAACTGTTGCAGCCGGCAAGAAGTCAAATGAGATGATGTACCTTTCAAGTTCAGATCTTGAGGCAGCGGGTATAGATAACGTCGGTAAGATAGAGGTGTATTTTCACACCTTTGATCCGGATACATACATGCCTATAGATTATATGGATTGCATAACGATAGAAACATCTGCTATAAATGAGATAGATACTACACCAAATGACGCCGGACAGGAGCTTTTTAACAGCAACGGTGTAAGGATAGTCGGAAAGTACGTAGATGAAAAATCCTTCTGGGGAGCAGGCGTTTTGCTTTATATAGAAAACACAAGCGGCCAAAATGTCATAGTTCAGTGTGATGATATGTCGATAAACGGATTTATGGTTATGCCGTATTTTTCAGCGGATGTATATGACGGAAAAAAGGCAATAAGCGAAATAACCATTATGTCGACTGATCTCGAGGATAATAACATAACCAGTGTCGATGATATAGAGCTGGTATTTAAGATATTAAATGAGAATTATGGAACGATAGAAACGTCGGAACCTATTACATTTTCGACAAAATAATTAAAAAATAACCTTAATGCAATAAATATGTCCTTTCTTTATCGTAATAAAACTATGATAAAGAAAGGGCGTATTATTTTAACCAAGTGGTTTTTCCTGCATTTCATATAAAAGAGAATTGGTTTCATCAACGGAAAAGCTGCGGTTTATGGCATAAATTATAATTGAATCCCGCTTGTTTTTGGCATAAAGAATACCTGCCGATAGTAGTTTAAGACAGCGCATGGTTTCCTCAAGACTAAGTCCTGCACCTATACACAGGCGAAGGGCATTATCCCTTCCGGGAAGCCTGTCGCCACTCAGGATATGATAAAGATAGGTACGCTCGATACCGGAGCGTTTAACCATATCTGATTTATTAATTTCTTTTTTAGATAAAAGATCATTAAAATAATCAGTAAAATTTAGTGATTTGTAATCATTGGTAGCCTCTAAATATTTTTTTAAGGCCTCTGAATTTTCGGCATGATTTAAAATATCAAGAAGTTCTATAGTTTTCTTAGTATTAACATCTTTCATTGCTGTAACTCCTTCGTGGTGTTATAATAAAATCATATCCTATAGATATAAAAAAAGCAAGATTTTTAAATAAAGATAAAGGATAAAATTATGTCTGAAAAGTTTGAAACGACAGATAATAATCTGCCGGATTTATGGTTTGATGATTACATTTCAAATACATATGAGTATATGGGTAATCTAACCGGTCAGGGAAATTCATATATTGTTTTGGATAAACTGAATAAAAGAAAATACATTTTAAAGCAGCTAAAAAGGTTTGATGAAAATATATATGTTACATTAAAAGATATGAAAATAAATGGTGTTCCGCAGATATATGAGATATATCATTTAGATTCAGATGGAGAGGATAGCCTTGTTATAATAGAAGAATACATAAAGGGAGTCACTTTGACAAGCTATATCGAAGAAAATGATGTGACAGAAGAAAAACTTGTCAGTATTATAATCAAACTTACTGATATATTGGATAAACTGCATAATCTCAAACCACCTGTCATACATAGAGATATTAAACCGGATAATATTATTTTAAGTGATATTGGAAAAACGTATCTGATAGATTTCAATATTTCAAGGAACTATACCGGAATCAAAAGTAAGGATACTGTTATCATGGGTACCGCCGGTTTTGCGGCACCTGAACAGTTTGGATTTGGCGAAAGCGACGCGAGAACAGACATATACGGACTCGGTGCAACTGTAAAATATATAATTGACAGATGTGAAATTAAATCTGAGAGATTAACAAAACTGGTTGAAAAATCTACAAAATTGAGCCCTGATGACAGATTTCAAAATGTTGATGAATTAAGAAAAACTGTTTTGAATAATTTAAACTTTGTAAATAAAGATAAAGACATACAGGATTCACAAAAGGCCAATATAAGTAATTCACGTGCTGATAAATTAAATATAAAATCATATGCTCTTCCCGGATTTAGAAAAAAGAATCCGTTTCATATGCTGGTTGCAGTTTTTGTATACGCATTTTTAATATATTGCACAGTTACATATAAGCTTGGTGACTATATGAGCGATAATAAAGCTTTTGAGTTAAATGTTAACAGAATTGGATATTCTCTTGCACTATTTTTAGTCTTTTTGTTTTCCTGTAATTATCTAAATTGGCAAAATAAGATTAAATGGCTTGAAAATCAATCAGGTATAAAAAGAATAGCGGGAGTGATAATAATTGATATATTTATTATACTTATAACGGCTTTAATTGTATCTATCCTTATAGTTGTTGCATGATGATGGTACTTATTTTTCTTCCAACGAAAGTATATGATTGTGTATCTCCATCATACGTTCATCGAGCCTTGAACTTTGGTTGGCACAATCGATGAGCTCTTCGGAGATCGCTTTAAGCTCCGCTTCAGGAATATTTTTCTTGTAGCGGAGTTTGTGCTCTAAGCTTGCCCAAAAGTCCATGGCTATGGTTCTAAGCTGGACCTCAACTTTCATAGGACGCTTTTCATCCTGTAAAAAAATAGGAACCTCAACGATAAGGTGAAGGCTTCGGTATCCACCCGGTTTTGGATTTTGGATATAGTCCTTGCGGCGTATGAGCTTTATATCGTCCTGAGACAGCAGGCTGTCGGCTAATGTATATATGTCATCGATAAAGGAACATACAACGCGGACACCGGCTATGTCATATATATTTTCTTCTATAGCATCAAGTGTAAGGGGGATATTTTTATCACGCACCTTACGTATCAGACTGTCCATAGATTTAATTCTTGTTTTTATACTTTCTATAGGATTTCTGTCATAACGCAGCGAGAACTGTTCATTAAGTACATTGAATTTTGTTTCTATCTCCATTATGGCGCAGCGATAGTATGAAAAAAACTGATCCATAGGAAGTTTGTTTTCGTTCATAAAATCCAAAAATTCGTCTGACATAAGCCCTTTTCTGATAAAGTCTTCCTGTAACTGTTCAATATATGTGTTAAGCTGGTTAAAATCCATAATCTGCACTCCTTATCCAATAAATAATTCAATTAAATCCGTATGTCATATTGTGTCAAAAGGTATTTTTGACATCTCCATAATATATATTTTTTAATATACCATTTCAATGAAAATCTTATAAATAGGATAAGGACTTTTTCAATAAAAGTCAATAAAACCAATATGAAGATTTTGTGAATTACTTATTATAGGAAACTTATATGTATATTTGTTCCGATAAATAAAAACACAAAGTGTTTATTTGTATATATCGTTAAATTGTTATAGTTATATTTACAAAACCATAGCATAAATGATATTATGTCAAAGGGAAAAGAAAAATTGCAAATATTGGAAAGCGTTACTTTTTATCCTTTCTCAGCAAGAAGACTCCCACCTCTTAGGTGGGAGATGAATGGATGCAGATGAAAAATAATTCTTGAAATTTTAGATTTCATATGATATTATATATCTCCGTGATATATTATTTATATATTCCTTGTCAGCGGCTATTATCGCAAGATAAGATGACCGTTGGCCATTAGACCATAAGGAGGTGCAATAACATGAACAAGTATGAATTAGCGTTAGTAGTAAGTACAAAGATTGAAGATGACGCTAGGGCCCAGGTAGTAGATAAAGCTAAGGCTATTATCGAAAAAGCAGGCGGTACTGTTACAGATGTCGAAGAATGGGGTAAGAAGAGATTAGCTTACGAAATTCAGAAGATGAAGGAAGGCTATTACTACTTTATCCGGTTCGATGCAAATGCAGACAGTCCGGCTCAGATTGAGGCAAATGTTCGTATTATGGAATCTGTTATCAGATATCTTTGTGTTAGAAAAGACGCAGAGTAGGATTGATAAAAGGAGGTATTCCTATGAACAAAGTAGTATTAATGGGTCGTTTAACTCGTGATCCTGAAGTCAGATATTCACAGGGCGCAGAGCCTTTAGCTATAGCAAGATATACATTGGCAGTTGACAGAAGATTTGTCAGAAGAGATTCCGGCAATGAGCAGACTGCAGACTTTATCCAGTGTGTAGCATTTGGAAAAGCCGGAGAATTTGCAGAGAAGTATTTTAAACAGGGTACTAAGATTGCTGTATCCGGAAGAATCCAGACAGGCAGCTATACCAATAAGGATGGAGTGAAGGTATATACTACAGAGGTAGTTGTAGAAGAACAGGAATTTGCTGAAAGCAAAAATGCCAATGGAAGCGGAAGTGCTCCATCTGCTGACAGACCTGCTCCTGCTGATGCAAGTGCAGAAGGATTTATGAGTGTTCCGGAGGGAATAGAAGACGATTTACCATTCAAGTAAAAGGGTTGAGTCAGTCATTTGATTGACAAATAATTATGGAGGTAAATAAAATGGCTTATAATAAGACAGAAAAGAGCGGTGAACGCGCAGATGCTCCTATGAAGAGAAGACCTATCAGAAGAAGAAAAAAGGTTTGTGTTTTCTGTGCAGAGAAGAACGCTGTTATAGATTATAAGGATGTAAACAAGTTAAGAAAGTATATCTCAGAGAGAGGTAAGATTCTTCCAAGAAGAATTACCGGTAACTGTGCAAAGCATCAGAGAGCTTTAACAGTTGCAATCAAGAGAGCAAGACACGTAGCAATTATGCCATACGTAGTAGATTAATTCATATAATCTGCCGCCTTTGGATTTGAAAATTCAAAGGCGGTTTTTAAAAAATATTATTATGCAGGTTCGCGAACCTGCGACAAAAAAGAAAATTTAATAAAACGATGCGTGGCTCAGTTTGGTAGAGCGCTGCGTTCGGGACGCAGAGGCCGCAGGTTCGAATCCTGTCGCATCGACTAAAAAAGGCATTAAAAAATGCCTTTTTTTAAAATAGAAATGTATATTGAACTCTGTAAGGAACGAACGTACAGTTTGGGCGCAGAGTTGCTGCTTGCCGGTGGCAAGCGTTAAGCAAGGACCGAGTCGGGAGACGAGACCAAGCGTTAAGCAAGGATCGCCGCAAATCATCCGGTGGATGCTTGTTATGCGCAGACCGAAATGGAGTGTAGACTCAGGAGGCGAGAATATATGACACTTATTATGAGAGATTTGGAAAATAGAGAAATTGGTATTGAGGAAGGACGCAGTCAACGTGACAGAGAAATAGCAGAAAAAATGTTGAAAAAAGGGAAAACTGTAGAAGAAATAGTTGATTTGTGTGATTTTTCTGCTGAGCTTGTTGAGTCAGTGAAGGAAAGCCTTTTAGTATCGCAATAAAAAACTTATATTTTACAAATTAAAACCCTTATCGGATTATAATCGGTAAGGGTTTTCTTTATTGTAATCTAATTAGCAAATATATTTATTAAAGCATCTATCAGACATCTAAAGTTGAATATACATTTAACTATTAAATCAAATATAAGATATTATATGAACGGAAAAGAGTTGTTTTGTGGTATGACTGTCGTTATACAAAAATTATACAATTAGATTATTTTTTTAACGTTTTGTAAAATGAGCTCAAAACTAAGTTTGTGTTTAAAATGCCTTTTATTATAAGTATTTAAAGGTATTTAAAGAGATGAAAAAATACTAAATCAACTCGGACTTATAGGGTTCGGGACGCAGAGGGTGCTGCTTGCCGGTGGCAAGCGTTAAGCACGGACCGAGCCGGGAGGCGAGACCGCAGGTTCGCGAACCTGCGACAAAAAAAGAAAATTTAATAAAACGATGCGTGGCTCAGTTTGGTAGAGCGCTGCGTTCGGGACGCAGAGGTCGCAGGTTCGAATCCTGTCGCATCGACTGGCTTAAAATAGGGGCTTTTGATAAAACGTTTTTTCAAAAACCCATATAATATTAGTAATTAAAAAAGAACCTGATAATCAGAACTGTATTGTTTATGATTGTCAGGCTCTAACTTTTATGGTAGAAATTATTTCTGTGCTAAAATGAAATTAAAATAATTATATTTTATTTGTATAAAATTAGTAGATAGAAAATAATAATATTATTAGATATTTGTTTGGGAGGCGTTTTATATTACGGCAGTCAAACAGGAAGCTATGCAATTATTTGATGAATTGACATTTTTATTTTCTATTATATTTTTCTATTTTATTTTCCAATAAAATGTGTTATTATATCTAAGCAGGCTGTGGGAAAAAAGAGGTCACTATGGATTATGAGGCGTTGCTGAAAAAAGCTGAAGATATTGCGACAGTAGCACACAAAGGACAGTTTGACCGGTGTGGAGTTGAGTATATCAACCACCCAAGGACTGTTGCTTCTTATGTCGATAATCCGAAGGAAAAGATAGTTGCATGGCTTCATGATACCATAGAGGATACGGATATAACCGAGGCTGACTTAAGACCTGTATTTGGGGATGAGATAACAGATGCAGTTGTTGCTTTAACCAAAACAGAGGGAGAAGATTACTTTGATTATATAAGCAGAGTTATCAAAAATCCTCTTTCGGCAAGAGTGAAAATAGCAGATTTAACTCACAATATGAAGCCTGATCGTATCCCTCATCCGACCGAAGAAGATCAAAAGCGGATGGAAAAATATAAAAAGGCTTATGGAATAGTAAGTACGGCAATTAAGGGATAAAAATTAGATAAAATAATTTATGCTTCTGTGGCTCAGTTGGTAGAGCGTCGCATTCGTAATGCGTAGGTCGTGGGTTCGAGTCCCATCAGAAGCTTTTGGACAAGATTGCTACAGCTAAAGACCAAAAGTAAGAGGTACTACAATAAAAGCGGTATTATTACCGCTTTTATTGTTTTTTTTAATAATTTGTGTATAATGTAGTAGAGACATTTATTAAATTGTATATTGAAAAAATTTTAAGGGGGTAAACAATTATGTATCAAATCAACAATCTTTTTGACAACAAAAATATGACATGTATAAGTCAGCTTGGACAGTACAGGGTGTTTGAACATCAGCAGGATCTGTCGGTTACTCCTGCAACTGCAGCGACCCAGTATTTTGCTTCCAAGATGAATGTACGTAAGAGACAGGTGCTTATCGAGCTTAACAATACTTCCGCCAAAGTACAGGCGGGTGCTATGCAGTGGATGATTGGAAAAGTATCTATGACATCGGGAGTTAAACCTGGAAACTTCCTTGGAAAGATGGTAAGTGCGGCAGTGACAGGCGAAACTGTTGCAAAACCGGAGTATGTAGGTCAGGGTTATGTTATGCTTGAACCGACATATAAGCATATTGTTATGATAGATGTTTCACAGTGGGGTTCTATAGTGCTTCAGGATGGACTTTTCCTTGCTTGTGACAGTTCTTTGCAGGATAAGGTTGTGGGAAGAAGTAATCTTTCTTCTGCGGCACTCGGCGGTGAGGGATTATTTAATTTAAGCCTTGCAGGACAGGGTATAGCGGTTCTCGAAAGTCCTGTTCCACAACAGGAGCTTATAGCATTTAACCTTCAGGATGATGAGGTTAAGATAGATGGCAATATGGCTATAGCATGGTCGGGTTCACTTTCATTTACAGTTGAGAAATCTTCCAAGAGTCTTATCGGTTCCGCTGTTTCGGGTGAGGGACTTGTAAATGTTTACAGAGGTACGGGAACTGTACTTATGGCACTTACAGATAAATAAACTTTGTAAGGCAGTGGAAAATGATATTTTTTTTAGATATAAAAAAACAGGCTAAAAGTATTATGATATAGAAGGCAAAAAATATGAGCAATAAAGACGAGCGTTATGATAAACTTGATAATACTGCAAATCTCTTTCCTATGATAGTAAGTGAGAGTATGAGCAATGTTTACAGGGTGTCGGTTACTTTAAAATATGATATAGTACCGGATATTTTGCAGAAGGCTTTGGATAAGGTTCTGCCGTATTTTGATGTATTCAATTCCAAGATGACAGAGGGGCTTTTCTGGTATTATTTTGAGACCAATCACAGCATGCCGCCCAAGGTTACGGAAGAGGATACTTATCCGTGCAGATATATAAATCCACATCTTAACAGAGATTATCAGTTTAGGGTCACTTATTATAAAAACAGGATAAATCTTGAGGTTTTCCATGCTGTTACGGATGGTAATGGTGCGCTTGCTTTTTTAAAGGAGATAACCTATCAGTATTTAAGAGACAGATATCCTGAACTTAAGGAGACTAATCATGATATCTTAAGTCCTGAAACATCGTTAGACAGGGAAGACAGTTATGTAAAAAATTACAAACAAAGCAAGAAGAAAAAGTACAAAAAAGAAAAGGCATTTATAATTGAGGGCGAGAAGCTTCCGGAAACTGAAATCGGAGTTATACATGGTTATATACCGATTAAGGAGATAAAAGAGGTATCTAAAAGATATGGAGTGACCATAAATCAGTACCTGATAGGGACATTTGCATGGGCTGTTTATAAGGAATGTATGAAATCACAACCCGGTAAAAGACCTTTTTCCGCATGTGTGCCGGTTAATCTACGCCCGTATTTTGATTCGGAAACTCTAAAAAATTTCTTTGCAATAGTTTCCGCAACCTTCAGACCTACCAAAGAAAGCTATACATTTAAAGAGGTATTGGATGAGGTTGCAGAAAGCTTAAGAAAACAGATAACTAAAGAAAATTTAGAGGATATAATTTCGTACAATGTGTCCAATGAGGCCAATAAATGGCTCAGAGCGGTACCTTTATTTATAAAGAGCTTTGTAATGAAGAGGATTTATCTCGCATCTGCAAAGGCCAATACTACAACAGTAACCAATCTGGGCATTATAAAAGTAGCAGAGGGATATGAGGATTATATAGAAAAGTTTACTGCAGTGCTTTCCATGTCGCCGGGCCAAAATATTAAGGCAACGGTATTTTCATACAATGAAACGCTCGTGTTTACATTTTGTTCTGCTATACTTGAGACACATGTTCAGAAGGCGTTTTTCAGGCATATGGTTGAGGATGGTATAAAAGTAACTATAGAAAGTAATGGTGCTTATTATGAATAGATGCAGAAAATGTAATATAGATATTATGGATGATTCAATTGTCTGCCCTCTTTGTAAAAATGTTCTTGATATTTCAGATGATCTGAAAAATACAGATAAGATGGGCATGTACAAATCAAGATCTATAAGTTATCCGGATATCGTAAAAAAGAGAAAGTGGATAAAGTTTGTTATAAGACTTAGTGTTTTTTTGTCTATAATAGCAGAGATAATACTTGTACTCATAAATTATATAACTTTTAAGAATACACTATGGTCTATCGTGACGGGAGCCTGCCTTGCATATGTATGTTTTACTATCGCGTATTCATTTCAAAGATATGTAAGTCATCGTGCAAAACTTGCGGTTCAGGTTATAGTCGCGATACCGCTTATTATAATAATAGATCGGGTTTACGGAGGCAATGGCTGGTCCATAAATTTTGGAATACCGATTATGGTACTTGTGCTTGATCTGGTTGTATTTATCCTGTCTATGGTTAATTTTAAAAAATGCCATGTGTACCTCATGGTGCAGCTTACAGGTATTATTATGAGTTTTATATGCAGCATATTTGTTATAATCGGCAGATATAAAGTGAAAATGCTGTCAGTGGTAGCAACCGTAGTTTCAATTATAGTATTTATGATAATTGTTTTTCTTGGAGAGAAAAAATCGACGAGCGAACTCGCCAAACGCTTCAGGATATAACGAGCGAAAAGCAAAAACCAAGCACTTGCGAAGCAAGTATTTGAGTTTTTGCGGCGAGTTACCGAGCATGCCGTCTGCGAAGCAGACGGAAGAGCAACGAAGGAGCGGGCATGCGAGGTATTAGAGCGAAAAGCGAAAAGCAAGCATTTGCGCAGCAGACATAACATATAATTGTAGATAGGAGAAACTTATGGAGACAAGCTTACGTGCGAAGATGGTTATATCTCTTATAGCCGAGTTTAATAAAAATAATTATCTTCGTACCCACCTAAGAGAAGAAAAAAGAACGGACAGTGATCTTGATAAAAACTTCAGGTATCCTGAGCATCTTTCAAAGGAAAGGATTGATTTGGAAAACTTTTCCATGGAGCTTCTGAAATTTCCGGATAAAGAAGTTCTATTTGACAAGCCTTCTGATAAAGTTATACTTCAGTTGCATGGAGGCGGTTATATAGGTGCTTTTAAAAATATTTACAGAACTATGGCAGGACTGTATGGCGAAGTAAGTAATGGCGCAGATGTTCTTTCTATAGACTATAGAGTTGGTCCGGAATACAAGCATCCTGCAGCTTTGATGGATGCTTTTGATGCTTATAACTGGCTTATTGACAATGGATATACAGAAGATAAAATTGTACTCGCAGGCGATTCAGCGGGAGGAGGACTGGCTATGGCATTATGTCACCTGCTAAAAGATAAGGAATATAATCTTCCATGCGCGTTGGTTGCTATGTCACCTTGGACCGATTTGCTGTCTACAGGGGCTTCGTATAAAGATAATTATGAAGTGGATCCTGTTTTTGGTAACGACAGCAGCAATCTTATATATGACAATCCCTATGTTGAGGATTTAGATAAAAGTGATAAATATATATCCCCTTTATATGGGGATTTTACCGGATTTCCGCCTATGCTTATACAGGTTGGTTCCAATGAAATGCTGCTTGATGATTCAAGGCTTGTAGCTGAAAAGGCAAAACAGGCCGGCGTTACGGTTAAACTTTCTGTTTATGAAGGGATGTTTCATGTATTTCAAATGGGTGCAAAACTTATGCCGGAATCAATGAAAGCGTGGAATGAAATCAGTAAATTTTTTGATGTTTTAGGATAAATTTCTAAAATGAAGAAGATTGAAAGATTTTAGTTTATGATGTGCAAACAGGGTGTATCTAAGATGAAATTAGCTTTATATCAGATGAATATAGTCTGGGAAAATAAAGAAGAAAATTTGAGTAAAATTGAAAATGCTTTAAAGTCTGTTTCGGGAAGAAAAATTGATTTATTGCTTTTGCCGGAGATGTCTCTGACCGGTTTTTCTATGAATACAGGTGTGACAGGCGAGTCGGATTATGAGACAGTAAGGAAGATAAAAAAGTTCACGACAAAGTATAAGGTTGCAATCGGAGTTGGATGGACAAAGAGGATAAGGAAATGTTCAAAAACTTCGACTTTGGATAAGCAGGAAAAAGATGAGCATATAGCCAAAGATTTGTGCGAAAATCATTATTCTATACTCGGACCGGATGAATTTGAAATTGCAGGATTTGAACATGGCAACTTTGCTTCCGGTTTTGGTGAAAGTGGCTTTGATGAAGGGATAGATAAAGAGGAATTTCAGAAACTCGATATCCCCATGATGTTTGATTATGCGAAGATACATCCCTTCAGTTATTCCGGTGAGGATAGGTTTTTCATCGGTGGAGAGTATCAGGATTATCTTTATTATAAGGGCTTTAATTTGAGCGCAGCCATATGTTATGATTTAAGATTTCCGGAAATCTTTCAGTCGATGTCAAAGAAGGCAGAATTGATAATAGTCCCTGCAAATTGGCCTAAAGTAAGGATTGACCATTGGGACAAACTTCTTGTGGCACGAGCTATAGAAAACCAGTGTTATATAGCAGGTGTAAACTGCGTTGGAGAGATAGGCGGAGTTTCTTATTGCGGAGGAACGAAGCTTGTAAATCCGAATGGAGATATCGTAATCCCTGATGAGATTGAAAGTGATGATAACAAAGAGATGTTGCTTATATACGATATTGAAAACGACGTAGAAAATGTAAGAGAAGCATTTCCGGTAAAAAAAGACAGAAGAGAAAATATTTATAAAAGTTTAATGGATGAATAGAATAGCAAGTAGTGTAGACGTGAAAAGGGACAGGAAAATGTGACAAGATGCCTGTCCCTTTGTTGACGCATGATACCGTGAAAAGTTTATATGTTGTATAGGAATTATGGTGTCCGCATTATGGAAAAAATAAATAAATATTTTGAATTTTGTAAAATATACTTGACAAAAATCATATCATAGATTATTGTTGTTGTAACAAGAATATTGAATACCGGTACACGGATTTATGATTAGCTATACGTTGTTGCTTGTTTGTTATCCTTATCTTATCATCCCAAAAGACTCAACGTAGCTTGCTACGTCTACGTTTTTTGGCTAATAATCTAAGAAAAACATTCTTCGCATTGTCCGGCTATTTTGCGACCGTTATACCGGGAATTGGATTGTTTTGTATTATTTATATATGAGGGGCGGGGATGAATTTTGGATTTTGCAACAGGTTTTGCGATAGGATTTTTATTTGTAATACTTTTAGTGATTATCGTTTCTTTAAATAAAAATAAGAAGATAGGCGGAGAATACGATGAAAGACAACAGATTGTAAGAGGTAAGGGTTATAAGGCGGGCTTTTTTACCATGCTTATATTAAATATGATTATTATATGTTTAACAAATGATGATGGAAGTTTAAAGTATATTACCTCAGATGCAGCAGTTTTAATTTCCGTGTTTATTGCTTTGATAGTTTTTGCGGTTTACTGTATCTTCAATGATGGATATTTCGGAGTTTTTGAAAAACCTAAATCAACGATATGTTTACTATTGTTAATTAGTCTTATAAATATTTTGATAGGTATTGCAAATTATAAGGAATGGTTTTACGATGGAAAGCTTTCGTCGGGAATTATGAATTTCGTTTGCGGAATAACGTTGTTTGTTATATCTTTAGCAGGTGTTGTTAAGCTTATGCTTAACAAAAGAGAGGATGAGTAGCTTATGAAAAATTTAAAATTGAAGGCTGCCCGAACTATGAAGGATATGTCGCAGGAAGACCTTGCAAAGATAGTAGGAGTTTCAAGACAGACAATCAGTTCTATAGAAAAAGGCGATTACAATCCAACTATAAAGCTTTGTATATCTATATGCAAGGCTTTAGATAAAACCTTAGATGAATTGTTCTGGGGGCAGTAAAAAAGTTTTAAGGAATAACCTGACAAATGTAATAATAGGTTAAAAAAGGGAAAGGAGATTACAAATGAAGCTTGAAGTGAAAAATATCAAAAAAAGCTTTGAAGGTAATGAAATCCTGCATGGGGTAAGCTTTGAGGTTGAAGGCGGAAAGGCACTTGGACTTCTGGGTAGAAATGGTGCGGGAAAGACTACAAGTATCAGGATTATTATGGATGTTTTCCGTGCTGATTCCGGAGAAGTTTTATTGGATGGTCAAAAATTTAAACCGGATGGAAGGAGATTTGGATATCTTCCGGAGGAAAGGGGACTTTATCCAAAGAGAATAGTAAAGGAACAGCTTATATATCTTGGCTGCCTTAGAGGTTTAAGTAGGAAGGAAGCTACAGCCAATACGGAAAAGTGGCTGAAGAGGCTGGGTGTTGATGAGTATACAAACAGAAAGCTGGATACGCTTTCAAAAGGAAATCAGCAGAAGGTTCAGCTTGCGGCAACACTTGTAGGCGAACCGGAGATTGTTATACTTGATGAACCGTTTTCGGGACTTGACCCGGTTAATTCACAGATACTTAAAGATGTAATAAGAGAGCTTATAGAGGAAGGCAGAATAGTAATATTTTCCAGCCACCAGATGAGCTATGTTGAGGAATTCTGTGAGAACATAGCAATAATCAATAAGGGTGAGGTAGTACTTAAGGGACATATTGATGACATAAAGGCAGAGTTTGGAAAGGGAAGAAAGAAGGTTTCTGCTTCAAACATGAGCCTTGAGGAATTGAAAAATCTGCTTGAGTCTAAGTGTTCATCCATGGTTAAGGTTGAAAGAGTTTCGAAACACCATGTGATATTTGAATGCGTGGGAAATGCCTCGGGATGGGATATCCTTGATGCATTGAAGAAAGAAAATGTTGAAATAAGATCCTTTGGAGATTATGAGCCTTCATTAAATGATATCTTCGTAACTGCTGTTGGGGACGAAGAGGAAGAAAATAAAGAAGATGATCAAAATGACAAAAAGTCTGGTAAGAAGAAAAAGCCAAATGATAAAAAGGTTTCTGATGAATCTGACGGCTATACGAAAAAGAACAAGGAGGTGCAGGCATAATGAAGAAATTTTTTACAGTATTAAAATTTGAATTGGATAATTACTTTAAGTCAAAATCATTTATTATTTCTACAATTTTGCTTTGTATTTTATCTGTATGTATTATGTTTGCTCCAAGGGTTATAGATGCTGTAAAATCAGACAGTGATTCTGATTCGGAAACAGAGGCTGAAATAGATGCTGATGATATCTCAGTATATGGAATATGCGGTGATGTTGAACTAATTGATATGGAAGCACTTCAGGAGTTTTTCCCAAAGACTGCATTTGAAGTATATGATGATGTAGATTCCATGAAGAATGATATAAATGATGATGAAAATGGCCTAAAATGTGGCTTTGAGATTAAGTCATTAACAGAATATACATATTATGTATATAATAAGTCAATGTTTGACGATGAATCAAATACTTTTTACGAATATATGCTTATGATGAATAAGATGAATTATTGCATGAAGAATGGTCTTGATGTGGATGAGTTTATCGAAGTTGAGACTATGCAGATTACAGCCAACGAAGATATACTTGGTAAAGACAGTGCAAGCAATTACTGGTACTGCTATATCCTGGTTATCATTATATTTATGCTTATCATTATGTATGGTATGCAGGTTGCAAGTAGTGTTACAAATGAAAAGAGTAACCGCTCCATAGAGATTCTTGTTACAAGCACTTCTACAACCGCAGTTCTTTTCGGTAAAGTTTTTGCAAGTGTTATAGCCTCTATATTTCAGGTTGGTCTTATAGGTGTATCTCTCCTTGGCTCTTACCAGTTTAACAAGGATTTCTGGGGTAACGGAATCAGTATGTTTCTCGATATTCCAGCCGATGTTCTTATAACTTTTGCAGTGTTTGGAATAGGTGGCTTTATCCTTTATGCATTCCTTTACGGTGCGCTTGGAGCACTTGTGTCCAAGATTGAAGACCTTAACAAAACGGCAGGTACAGCACAGATGATAATCATGATTGTATATTTTGTAGTTCTTATCAATCTTTCAAAGGTAGACGGTATAATCATTAAAGTATGCTCATTCCTTCCGATCAGTTCTTACAGCGCTATGTTTGCAAGAGTTGCCATGGGCAATGTGGCAATGTGGGAAATTGTGCTTTCAGCCGTAATTCTTTATGTATCAGTCATCTTGATTGGCTTCTTAGGAGGTAAAATATTTAGAAATTCTACATTGCGATATGGTAACCCTATCAAATTATCCAACGCAATTAAAGGGCTCAAGAAGTCTAAATAAACTCAGGTGCAATAAGCAAGACTAAGCACAAGAGGTCGATTTTAGAGCATGGTATGTACGAGACAGGCTATAAGCAAAGGTACACGCATAGCACGTTCGCACTCTTTGAAGCATGTAAAAGTACTAAGCTCATAAATTGTATTCTTCTAAAGCAAACCAATTCTAAAATAAGGATAGCATGTGATACTTTTGCATAAATGCAAGTATCACATACTATCCTTATTTTTTCTTGCTTCGCAAGAAGAATAAGCATTTATTCGCTAAGTGCTCACATGCTTCAAACGGCTATGCTTAGCACCTTGCTTAAGCCTGCCTTGTACATACCGCTCTATAATCGACACGCTTCGCGTGATATATACTCAATGTTTTGCTATCACTTATTATAATGCAATCCTTCTGTAAATATATAATTGAC
>CADCDW010000053.1 GCA_902800325.1 uncultured Lachnospiraceae bacterium | reverse complement strand
TTCGTGCGAATATCAAAAGTGTAAGTGCGCTGATTTAACAAATCGATGGGTAGTTGTGCAACCTACCTGATTTTCTTTTCTGCCATTTAGATAATTAAAATACAAATCCCCTTATATCGAAGACTTCCATATCTTACCCCGATAAACCGGAATTTGTTTTTAGTGCAAAGTTTTAGGGGAATTTTTAGTGCAAGGTTTTAGGGGAATTGATATAGACAAGGTAGGGGTTTTTGTGGTAAATTAAAGGATAGACAAAAATTTGATTTGAATGTAAATAAGGCAGTTAATTCTGGCTTGATATAGGAGGAAGAATTTGTTATGAGTAAGATAATTTTGACAGGTGACAGACCTACGGGAAGATTACATGTGGGACATTATGTTGGTTCACTTAGGAGAAGGGTTGAGCTGCAGAACTCCGGAGAATTTGATAAGATATTTATAATGATTGCTGATGCGCAGGCACTTACCGACAATGCGGATAATCCGGAAAAGATAAGACAGAATGTTATTGAGGTTGCACTTGACTACTTATCTGTCGGACTTGATCCGGCAAAGTCAAATCTGTTTATACAGTCACAGATTTCAGAACTCACTGAACTTTCATTTTTCTATATGAATCTTGTGACAGTTTCGAGATTACAGAGAAATCCAACTGTTAAAGCAGAGATACAGATGAGAAATTTTGAGGCGAGCATACCGGTAGGATTCTTTACATATCCTATAAGCCAGGCTTCTGATATAACTGCATTTAAGGCTACTACTGTTCCGGTTGGAGAAGATCAGCTGCCTATGCTTGAGCAGACCAAGGAGATAGTCAGAAAGTTTAATTCAGTATATGGAGAAACTTTGGTTGAACCTGAGATACTGCTTCCGGAGAATGCTGCATGCCTTAGACTTCCCGGAACTGATGGAAAGGCTAAGATGAGTAAATCACTTGGTAATTGTATATATCTTTCAGATACAGAAGAGGATGTAAGAACAAAGGTTATGAGTATGTATACCGATCCTGATCATATTAAGATAACCGATCCGGGAAAGATAGAAGGAAATACTGTATTTACATATCTTGATGCATTTTCAAAACCGGAGCATTTTGCAGAATTCCTGCCTGAGTACAATAATCTTGATGAACTTAAGGAACATTATCAAAGAGGCGGACTCGGCGATGTTAAGGTTAAGAAATTCCTCAATAACGTACTTCAGGATGAACTTGCACCTATAAGAGCCAGAAGAGCTGAATTTGAGAAAGATATACCGGAGGTATATAATATCTTAAAGAAGGGTTCAGACGTTGCAAGAGAAGCTGCTGCTGAAACACTTGCAGAAGTTAAACGTGCTATGAAGATTAATTATTTTGAAGATAGAGCGCTTATAGAGGAGCAGTCTAAAAAATATCAAAGATAGGTTTGGATTATGAACGATATATTTGTATTTAATCGTATAAGATGCAGTGTATCTGATGATAATGATATAGTTTTGCAGGGCTTTTGCAGTGAAAAAATATTTTTGAATACAGAAGCCCTGCAAATTGTGCTAAAAAAAAGCAGTGGAGAAGATAAAAAAATAACTGCTCGATATGATTTTTCAAAGGCTCCTTTGGATAAGAAAAATCTGTTTGGAGCCGGTAAAACTGTAAAAACATTTTCTGCAATAATTACCCTGATTGAAAAAGTAGAAGATGATGAAAGATTGTACATGTATTTCAAAGAGTCTGAGACTGATAACACGGTTGAATTATATTCCTGTACAGGTAAGGAACTTAAACATTATACGGATAAACTTAATTACTGTGTGGATTCGGTTGAATCGGATGGTAAAAATATAATGATTAAGGGCTGGGCTGTTGACGCTCATGATGTTGAGTTCAAGCTGGTCAAAATTGAGCAGGGAAAAGAGGAAGATATATCTTTTGAGCTAAACAGATATACCCGTTCGGATGTAGCGGAATCATTTGCAGAGCTCGACAATACTAAAGACATAGGCTTCGTTGTAAAGCTTGCCAACAATAAATATAAAATGAGACTTTACTTGTCAGCAGGTGAAAGGCATGAGGAGTACAGAGTAAACGGTTCAAAAGGTGTAAGCCGTATACCTGTTGTCAATAAAGCAAAAAATGTAATTAATAAAACCATAATGAATACAAAAAATTATGGCCTCAAAAGCACATGGCTTAAGATAAAGATAAGATTTCGTACAAAAGCAGCATTTGCTACTGCTAATTATAATACATGGATAAAAAAACGTATGCCTGATAAAAAAGAGCTCGCAAGACAAAGGGATATGAAATTTGAATATAGCCCTTTGTTTAGTATACTTGTACCTCTTTATGAGACGGACGAGTATTTCCTTGATGAGCTTATTAAGTCGGTAAAGAACCAGACGTATAAGAACTGGGAGCTTTGTTTTTCAGATGGAAGTAAAGATTCTGAGAGACTTCGGAAAATTATAGAAAACTACAGCAAAGCTGATAAAAGAATTAAATATACAGATGATAAAAAGGGACCTCTTGGAATATCTGATAATACCAACCAGGCATATGAAATCGCAACAGGCGAATATATCGTTTTAGGCGACCATGACGATTTGTTTACACCGGACGCTCTTTATGAATGTGTAAAAGTACTTAACAATAAAAAGGTTGACGTCATATATACTGATGAAGATAAAACCGATGAAAAGGGAAAGAAATTCTTCGGTGCCAATTTTAAGCCGGACTTCAATATAGATCTGCTTCGGTCCTGTAACTATATATGCCATATGTTTGTTGCTTCTAAAAAGCTTGTGGATGAGATTGGAACGTTTAACAGTGAGTTTGACGGAGCTCAGGATTATGACTTTATTTTAAGATGCGTGGAAAAAGCAAATGAGGTATATCATATACCTAAGGTTTTGTATCGCTGGAGGGCGCATAGCAATTCTACTTCTGAAAGACCGGATTCTAAGCTTTATGCGTTTGAGGCGGGAAGGCGAGCTATAGAGGCTCATTATAAGAGACTCGGAATAGAGGCAATAGTCGAGAATGGAGACCACCTTGGACAGTATAAGACAACTTATAAGATAAAAGGTAATCCGCTTATTTCCATAGTTATTCCTAACAAGGATCATGTTGAGGACTTAAAGAAATGTATGGATTCGATAGATGAAAAATCTGATTATAAGAATTATGAATATATTATAGTTGAAAATAACAGCGAAGAAGATATAACTTTTGAGTTTTATAAGCAACTGGAAAAACGTGATAACGTAAACGTTTTATATTGGGATAAGGAATTTAATTATTCGGCGATCAATAACTTTGGCGTTAAAGAAGCGAAAGGCGAATATATTTTACTGCTTAACAATGACGTCGAGGTTATAAACGGAGACTGGCTTTCACAGATGCTTGGCTACTGTCAGCGTGAAGAGGTAGGCATAGTCGGAGCAAGGCTTTATTATGAAGATGATACTATACAGCATGCCGGAGTAGTTATAGGTTTTGGAGGAATTGCCGGACATACTTTTGTGACGCTTGATGAGGACAGCGACTTATACCAGTCAAGAACTAAAGTGGCATGTGACTACAGCGCTGTAACTGCGGCATGTCTTATGACTAAAAAGAAGATTTATGAAGAGGTTGGAGGGCTTGAAGAAGCATTTAAAGTCGCATTTAATGATATAGATTTTTGTCTTAAGGTAAGAGCAACGGGTAAGCTTGTTGTTTATAACGCCAACGCAAAGCTGCATCACTATGAATCAAAGTCAAGAGGTGCTGAAGACACATTTGAAAAGAAGGAAAGGTTTAACAGTGAGATTAAGCTTTTCAGGAGCAGGTGGCCCGAGATTCTGGAAAATGGAGACCCATACTATAATGTAAATCTTACGCTTGATAAAGCTGATTTTTCCATAAGGGTATGACAGTAAACGGAGTATATTATCTGTGATAATAATTATGGCATGGCACCGGTTAAGGTTTAGAAATGTTTGAAGGGAGGTTTGTCTTATGAAATTTGACTTGTCATCAATTAATGCTGCAAGTATTAAAAAAAGTATTAATTATATAAGATCTAACGGCATAAGTGGTGTATGGTCAAGGATGCGTGATAAGGCAAACGGCCCGGGAAATGCATATAACAACTGGTATAAAAAATATCATGCGGCAACAGAAGCTGATTTAGAGGAACAAAGAAAGATTGCATTTAGATATTCGCCTGTCGTAAGTATAATTGTTCCGGTTTATAAAACACCGGAGCTTTATCTTAGAAAAATGATTGAGTCGGTTATAGGTCAGACTTATGAAAACTGGGAACTTTGCATAGTTGACGGTTCCGACAGACAAAGTAATATCGTTAAAGAATATATGGAAAATGAGCATAGGATTAATTACCTTTATGTCGATAGAAATCTGGGTATTTCCGGAAACAGCAATAAAGCACTTCAGATGGCTACGGGAGATTATGTAACATTTATGGATCATGATGATCTGCTTCCGCCTGATGCGTTGTTTTCAATTGTAAAAGAGCTTCAAGAGGTAAGATATGATATTTTGTATTCGGATGAGGATAAGGTTTCTGCGGATGGACGTAAATACCTTGAACCGGTTTTTAAACCGGATTTTAGTCTGGATATACTTAGAGCATATAATTATATAAGCAATCTGTTTGTTGTAAAGAGAAATATGGCAGTTGGATTAGGAGGCTTTGATTCAGAGTTCGACGGAGCGCAGGATTACGATTTTACCTTAAGATGCTGCGAGAGAACCGATAGCATAAAACATATTCCAAGAGTGCTATATCACAAAAGAATTAATAATTCTTCTGTTTCTCTGGATGTTCATAACAAGGAATATGCAAAAGAAGCCGGCAAGAGGGCACTTGGCGCTCATATTAAGAGGATGGGATATTATGCGACTGCAGTGCATACCGATATGTGGGGTAAATATAAAGTGGAGTACGAAACACCGGGTAATCCGTTTCTTACAATTATTATTCCGGGTGGTAATTCTCCTGAACTTTTGGAAAAATGCATATTTCCTCTATTTGAAAAAGCAAGATACAACAATTTTGAGATAATTGTTATAGATACGGAAAGTGAAAATAAGGAAATGACTGCTTTTTATCATCGTATAGAAAGCATCAGGAAAAATGTTAAAATAATAACCAATACTAAGCTGGACGGACTTCCTGCAATCAGAAATTTTGGTGCATCGCTTGCCAATGGAGACTATCTTTTCTTCCTTGACAACAATCTCGAACTGATAGATGCCACTGCTATGGGAGAGATGCTCGGAAATTGTATGCGGGAAGAAGTAGGCGCAGTTGCAGGGGTTTTATATGATGATAATGATATGATATATCATAAGGGTTATGTAATAGGCATAAACGGACTTATTTCAAATCTGTATCAGGGACTTGTAAAAGACGACATAGGTTATCTTATGCATAATCGGATAAATACAGATTGCAGTGCTGTTTCAGCGTCTTGTATGATGGTAAAAAAAGATTTGTTTTTTAAGGTCGGCGGTTTTTCAGATAAGTTTAAGACAGTGCTTTCAGAGATAGACTTTTGCTTTAAATTAAATGAACTTAATAGATGGGTTGTTTCTGTGGCAGATGCGGGATGGCATTTTCATGACACCAAACCGATAATTGGCAATACCATAAGGATTGAAGAAGAACTGGAAAGAGAAGAAGATTTATTCAGGATAATGTGGCCTAATATACTAAGGGATGGTGATCCTTTTTATAATATAAATTTCACCAAAGAAGGTAAGCAGTTTACTCTTCCTGAGATAATACCGGGAGAGGAAAAACGTGAAGAAGAAAAAAAGACTGAGGAAAATAAGGCCGGGGATAATAAAGAGGACAAATAATATGGATTTCAGACCATGTATAGATATTCATAACGGAAAGGTAAAGCAAATCGTAGGAGGAAGCCTTAAGGATGAGGAGGACAGCGCAAAGGATAATTTTGTGTCAGAGCTTGAGGCGGATTTTTATGCGAAATTATATAAGAAGCATGGATTGAAAGGCGGACATATCATCATTCTCAATCCAAAGCAGAGTGAGTATTATGATGAAGATATAAGGCAGGCGAAACTTGCACTTTCAGAATATAGAGACGGACTCCAGATAGGCGGTGGGATTACTTCCGATAATGCTGCCGAATTCATAGATATGGGAGCAGATAAGGTTATAGTGACCTCATACGTATTTAAAAACGGTATAATCAATTTTGAGAATCTTGAAATGCTTAAAAAAGCTGTTGGAAAGGACAAGCTTGTACTTGATTTAAGCTGTCGCAAGAAGTATGATAAATATTACATAGTAACAGACAGGTGGCAGAATTTTACAGATGTTACGATTGATTATAATACATTGGATATGCTTTCGGAGTATTGCAGTGAATACCTGATACATGCAGTTGATGTAGAAGGAAAAGCAGGCGGTATAGAAGAAGAACTTGTAAAAACGCTTGGTTGCTGGGGAAAGATTCCTGTAACCTATGCCGGAGGAGTCGGAAGCTTTTCTGATCTTAAAAAGTTAAAGTCGATTGGTAACAATAAGCTTGATGTTACAATCGGAAGTGCACTTGATATATTTGGCGGAAAAATGTCTTTTGAGGAAGTTATAAATATATGTAAAGGAGAAGTTATATGAGGAAAATGAAAAAATTAGCTGCCGTTTCAATGGCTGCAGTAATGATGCTTTCCGTATATGGATGCGGAGGAAAAAAATCTGACAATAAATCCGCTACCAATACAGATGCCCAAAAGGTGACCGAGGATTACGGACCGGCACCGGTTATTGAAGATAACGAGGACTGGACAACAACAGAAGAACCTTATGTAGAAGATGACAGATTTACTACTGTTGAGGGGGCTGATGTACTTGGAATCAATTTTGATGACGGTGATGTAGCAGGCTTTACAACATATGTAAATGGTGGTGATTACCAGCTTTATGTTGAGGACGGTGAACTTGTGGCAGATATAGCAACAACAGGAAAACTTGAACATTCATGTCAGGTTTATTATGATGGATTTACTATGGCAAAGGGTTGTGTATATACTGTATCGTTTGATGTTCGTTCTGACGCACCTTGCAACATAGAGTGGAGAGTTCAGGTAAACGGTGGAGATTATCATGCTTATGCTTCCGATAAGGTTGCGCTTACATCCGAAACCCAGACCATTGATTATGAATTTACTATGGACGAAGATTCGGATCCGGCACCGAGACTTGCTATAAATATGGGCGCATTTGATGAAAATGGCGGCGATCCGGGTGCTCATAAAATCTACTTTGATAACTTCTCACTTTTTGTAAAAGACAGCTCAAATGCTGATAAAATAGAAGGCGCTCCTACTCCTATACAGGTAAAAGTAAATCAGATAGGTTATGAGCCGGAAGATAAAAAGACGGTGATTGTAACATCAAAGGATGACGATAAATTTAAAATTGTAGATGCCGAAACAGGAGATACTGTTTATATAGGTGAGTATGGTGAAATGGCATTTGACAGCACCGTAAATATGGGTGTTAAGCAGGGCGATTTTTCTGATTTCAAATATACAGGAAAATATAAGATTATCTCAAGTCCTTCGGGAGAGTCATATGATTTTGAGATAGGCTATAATTTATATGACGATATCTATAAAGATGTAGTTCTTATGCTTTATAGACAAAGATGTGGCTGCGAGGTTACAGAAGATATAGCCGGTAACTTTGCACATGACGCCTGCCATACTGAAAATGCTATTATTTATGGCAGTACATCGAGTGCGACAGTTGATGTATCAGGAGGCTGGCATGATGCCGGTGATTACGGAAGATACGTAGTATCAGGAGCAAAGACTATTCAGGATTTATTCCTTACATACGAGGATTTTGATATATCGGCTGATGATATGGGAATTCCTGAAAGCAAAAACGGAATCCCTGATTTGCTTGATGAAGCAAAATATGAACTTGACTGGATGCTTAAGATGCAGGATAAAGAGTCGGGCGGTGTATATCATAAGGTAACAGCACTTGTATTCCCTGAGACAGTACTTGCGGTTGATGAGACGGACCAGCTTGTGCTTGCACCTATATCATATGCTGCAACAGGTGATTTTGCGGCAGTTATGGCAAAAGCATCCGTTTTATATTCAGAATATGATAAAGATTTTGCTGCAAGCTGTCTTGAGGCGGCAGAAAAAGCATATGCTTATCTTGAAGCCAATGAAGGTATGAAAGGATATAAAAACCCTGAAGAGATTGTAACAGGTGAGTATCCGGATAATGCAATAGCTGATGAAAAATTCTGGGCAGCTTCGGAATTATATCTTGCAACTAAGGACGGTAAGTACCTTGATGTTGTAAATGAGATGGTAAATGACAGACCGGCTACAGGACTTGGCTGGGCAGATATAGGTGGTTATGCGCTTTATGATTTGGCAAAATCAAGTGATATAGATTCTGCTGCAAATGAAGCAGCAAAAGCAGCACTTTTAGAGGCTGCTGACAAACTTATGGCTAAGTGTAAAAAGGAACCTTTTTTCATGGGACTTGGAACAAATTATCCATGGGGAAGTAATATGAATATTGCCAACAACGGTATGCTTCTTCTTATGGCCAATATAATTTCGCCAAATGAAGAATATGCCGAATATGCGCAAAGACACAGAGATTATATCTTTGGTGTAAACGGAACAGGCTACTGTTATGTAACAGGTTATGGAGATTTGTATCCTGAGCATACACATCACAGACCTTCACAGGTACTTAAGGAGACTATGCCGGGTATGCTGGTCGGAGGTCCTGACAATGCACTTGAGGATCCGTATGCCAAGGCGGTACTCCATGGATATGCACCGGCTCTTGCATATGTAGACAATGAACAAAGCTTCTCATGTAATGAGGTAACTATATATTGGAATTCTCCTCTTATATATCTTATGGGTGCATTTCAATAGGAAACCGGAGTAATGAAATAAAATGTCTGATTTGATAAAAAAGCTTTTTGCAAATGATAAGATACGATATATATTTGCCGGAGGCTTGACAACCCTTGTAAATATGGTGGTGTTCTTTGGCTTAAGAATTTTCACCGATATAGATAGAAATGTATGCAATATTATAGCCATAATTATGGCTATAATATTTGCATATTTTATAAATAAAATATTTGTTTTCAGAAGTAAGACCAAAAATGTAACTGATGCCATAAGGGAGGCAGTTGCATTTTTTGCGGCAAGAATTATATCGATGGTAGTTGAAGTTTTGGGACTTGTTATACTTTGCGACAGTTTTAGGATTAAGGAATGGGTAGCCAAGCTTTTTATTGTCCAGATAATAGTTTTGATTTTAAACTATATATTTAGCAAATTACTTGTTTTTAATAAAAAGAGAAAATCAATTAAGAACTGGCTTTTGGATAATTACTGTTATTATATGCCGTTTATAATAATTATGATTATTATGACGGTTGTTTTTGTTGTACAAAAAATAGCACCATTTGGTAAAAACACCATAACGATTATTGACAGCCTTCATCAGTATATACCTTTTTATTCAGAGTATATGGATAAGCTTAAGCATGAAGGGAGTCTTTTTTACACATGGAATATTGCTCTTGGCTCCAATTTTATGTCTCTTTCTTCGTACTATCTTTCAAGTCCCTTTAATTATCTATTACTTTTATTTAAGAAAGAACACATAGTTGCCGGTGCTTGTATAATCATAGCGCTTAAAGTTGCACTTAGCGGAACAACTATGGCTTACTATCTGGCTCATAAAAACAGTAAAAGACATGTTGATAAAAACTTTATTATTATAGCAATTTCGGTTTGCTACGGTTTGAATAATTACATGATAGGATATAACTGGTGCACGATGTGGATGGATGTCATCATGATATTTCCGCTTATAATGCTTGGCTTTGAAAAGCTTATTCGGGAAAAAAATCCGAAGATGTATGCCCTGAGTCTTTTTTATGCGCTTTACTGTAACTATTATATAGGATTTATAGTTTGTGTATTTTTGGTATTATGGTTTTTACTTTATAATCACAGAACGGTGAAAAGGCTTTTTGTAAATGGTATAAGATTTGCATTTTATTCTCTGATATCCGGTGGAATGGCTGCATTTTTACTTATTCCGGCATATTTTGGGATAATGTCTACGGCAGCAGGAGATATGAAGCTTCCAAAGTGGGAATGGTATGGCAATATATTTAATCTTCTAAAACAACAGTTTTTCCTTACTGCACCTATAACAAACCAGAATTTTGACGGAGGAGTCAACTTATATTGTGGAACTTTAGCAATTTTATGTACGTTTTTATATATTTTTACCGGAAAAATCCACCCGTTTGAAAAGATTAAAAATGTTTTGTTGTTAGCTTTACTTGCAATAAGTTTCAATTCCACAACATTAAATTATATATGGCATGGTTTCCACGATCAGTACGGAATACCTAACAGATTTTCATTTTTATTTATATTTGTACTTCTTACAATGGCGTATGAGACCTTAAGACGGATTCACAGAACTCACGAGATATTTCTTTTTGGAGCTGCACTTTTATCTTTGGCATACATTGCACTGTGTAATGCCGAAGCCGATATGCACCCGGAGAAGAAAGTGCTGATAGCGTCTGTTATTATGATAATTGTATATACGGTTTTGTGCCTGTTAAGAATACTTAGAGTTTATAAGGGATTTTTGTTTAGTATACTTATCTCTTCGGTTTGCGTAGTGGAATTATCGGTAAGTGCATTGCTTGGATTTTTCAACATAGGATATTCAAATTATTATGATAAATTTAAAACAACTCCGGCGGTTACAAGAGCAAATAAACGTATTGAAGAGATAGCCAAAGAAGAAAATGCGGGATTTTACAGAAGTGAGCTTATGAAATCAATAGTGCTTGATGAGGTAAGCTGGCATAATATGCCAAGTGTTGGTACATTTTGTTCAACTGTACTTGGTGATGTTACCCATACGATGGGCAGACTGGGATTTTATACCGGTGCGAATGAGTTTTTATATATGGGTAATTCACCATTTACAAATACAATTTTTAATGTCAGATATCTTGTAAAAAGACCGGGGGATCTGGATAATTATTCCTATAATTATCTTGAAAGTGTGGACGGAGCAGAGATATATGAAAATCCATACCCGTTATCCATAGGATTTTCTGTTTCCGAAAGTGTAAAAGACTGGAATCCAAATGTTGGATATCCGTTTACCAATATAACCAATCTTGCTTATTATATGACGGGATACAGCGGATTTATGAGGACAATGCAACCGGCATATACAGTAGAAAGTGATACGGCAGCAGTAAGTGTTGTGGGAAACAAAGTTACCATGACCCCGCATAATGCCGGAAATGTAGGATTTAAATTATATTATACTGTTGATGAGTCCGCAGATTATTATATAAACTGCAGGGGTAATTCCGTTACCAAAATCAGGTTTTATATAAATGGCGAAGAGTATGCTTATGATAGATATCAGATACAGATATTCCACCTGGGTAAGCTTAAAGAGGGAGATTTGGTCTGTGTTGAGTACTGTTATAATAACGCTTCTTCGGCAACACTGACGGCTGCGATTGATCTGGCATATTTTGACAGTTTTAATTTTGAAAGAGTATATAATGTGCTCAGTATGGATATGCTTGAGGTTACAGAGTTCGATGACGGTTATATCTATGGAAATATACATATGAAGGATGGCAATACGATGTTTACAACCATTCCTTATGATACCGGATGGACTGTTAAAGTAGACGGAAAGAAAGCTGATTATTACAATACAAATGCATTTATCGGTGTAGATATGGAACCGGGTGACCATACCGTTGAGATGAAATATATACCAAGAGGTCTTTATATTGGTATGTTTGTTTCCTTTGTTTCGTGGATTTTATTTGCTATGGGTTGTTTATACAATAGTAATAAAAACGGTAAAGAAAAATTAGTAAAAAACGACAATGATAAGATTGACCTAAATGAAAATATATAGTAGAATATTTTATATATCGCCTTAGGGTTTTGAGGCGGATTTTATATATTTAATTTAAGGAATAGGGGTGTTAAGTAAATGGAAAAGTTGAAATCTTTAGGCTGGCAGAAGCTTATAATTGTTTCAGCAGTGCTCGATATAGTGTTTGGCGTTATATTGGGTGTGGTTTTTGGCAGTATTCCTGCAGGCATTATCGTAGGAATTTTATCTGCAGCAGTGGCAGGAGTATTTATATTTGCGCTTTGTGGGGATGAGGTTGTCGGTCATTCAAAAAGCGATAAATATAAAAAACTATTTATGAATCTTCCGATAGGTTTTGCCCATGCTAAGATTATTACCGATTCTATGGGTAATAATGTGGGTTATTGTATCGAGGAAGCAAACGAAAAATTCGGAAGCTATTTTAATCTTGATAATTCCGATTATCAGGACAAAATACTTGGCGAAAGTAAGATAGATGTGCTTCAGGATATTAATGCATGGTTTATGGCATATAACACATCCGGAACAAGAGAAGGTGATTTCATGGACGTTGAAATTACCATGGAAAAGCTTGGTAAAGTATTTAATACGGTTATGTATAAGTCAGAAGCGGATTATATAAATATGGTCGTTATCGATGTGACTGAGCAAAAGGAAACAGAGAATCAGCTTTCCAAAGCAATTGAAGATGCCAATGCGGCTTATAAAACTCAGGCTGAGTTCCTTGCCAATATGAGCCATGAGATCAGAACACCTATCAACGGTATCCTTGGTATGCTTCAGCTTACACTTATGGCTGATGATCTTCAGGCAGATTACAGAGATAATCTTACTACAGCAAAGAATTGTGCTGATACACTCCTTAGATTGATAAATGATATACTTGATATAAGCAAGCTTGAGGCTGGTAAGTATAACCTCAAGGAAGAAATATTTGATGTTAAAAGTGCTATTGAAGAAACTGTTGCGGCTCAGGTTCCTCTTGCAACCAATAAGGGACTTGACCTTGACTGTACATTTGGCAATAATATTCCAAAACTTGTTAAGGGTGACGGACAGAGAATTCAGCAGATACTTAACTGTTTGTTATCAAATGCAATTAAGTTTACTTCTGAAGGAAGCGTCAGAGTAAAGGTTGCATCTATAGATACCGATAAGGAATCTATTAATATGAGAATTGCGGTTGCAGATTCGGGTATCGGTATATCCGAAAAGGATATGGATAAGTTATTCATTCGTTTTTCTCAGGTCGATTCATCTGATACAAGAAAATATGGCGGATCAGGTTTAGGCCTTGTTATTTCAAAGCAGATAGCAGAACTTATGGGCGGAACCATAACTGTTCAGAGTAAAGAGGGAATTGGCTCAACATTTATAGCCGAGATACCGCTTAAGGTAGTAAAGGCAGCCGAGGCAGAGGCACAAAAGAAGGTAGAAGAAAAGAAAGATGATGTGGCTATATTCTCTATCAATGCTCATAGCAAGGCAAGAATCCTTGTAGCAGAGGATGAGCCTGTAAACCAGCAGGTTATAGGTAAGCTCCTAGGTATGGCAGGATTTTCTTATGATATCGCCGAAAATGGCGAGAAGGCGGTTGAGTTGTTCAAGCAGAAAGAATATGATGCTGCTTTATTCGATGTACAGATGCCGGTTATGGATGGCATAGCTGCTACTCAGGAGATTCGTGATATAGAGCAGAGGGAACATAAGAAGAGACTTCCTATCATAGCTGTTACTGCAAGAGCGATGTTTGGGGATAAAGAAAGAATTCTTGAAAATAAGCTGGATGATTATATAGCGAAACCATATAATTTAAATACAGTTGTTGAAACACTTAATAAATATATTGACAGTAAGGACGAATAAATTATTTTAAATATTTTCGGTTGTTTTATCGTTAAGGTCTGATAGGGGGTTAAATATGGATCAAAATAATAATCAAAATCAGCAGTTAGATGATATAGGAGTAACACAACCGGCATATGGTCAAAGCGGTGTGCAGGATATAGGAGCAACCCAGCCTGCATACGGCCAGACAGGAATGCAGCCGGGACAGTTCGGACAAAGTGGCATGCAGGGAGCAGGAGCAACCCAGCCTGCATACGGCCAGACAGGAATGCAGCCGGGACAGTTTGGACAAAGTGGTATACAAGGGATGACAGGGGCTCAACAGCCATATGGCGCACCCCGGCAGCCAAAGGTTAAAAAACCGATGTCAAAGGGTGCCAAGATAGGTATAATCTCAGGACTTGCGGTTGCTCTTCTTGTCGGAATATTCTTTATATTTATATTCCCTATACTTACACGTGCAAAACTTGGTGGTTCATATAGTTATAAAGGCTCAGGTTATACAGATTACTATGTTTTCGATGATGGCGTATGGGTTTACTATGATATTGAAGAGGGCGAAACCACAAAGACTTATTATGGAATCGGCACATATACAGTCAAGGATGACAAGGTGATTTTAACGGATATAAGTGGTGATGAAGAAGAGTTAAAGTTTGATAAAAAGAAAAATACAATCTCTTATTATGGAACAACTCTTAAGTCTAAAGATAAAAAAGAAAAGCTTGAAGTGGATATTACAAAGGATTACCTGGAAGGTCTGGAAAGTAAAATAATTACTGCCTCACAAACGGCTCTTACTAATGATGATGTTTATGAAGAAGCACAATGGTGGCAGTCGTATTATATATACGGTACTGATTTAAAGGAACCATATACCGATTTTGAAGAAGAACTTGCTACAGTTCTTGGTTACAGCAGTGATGATAAACTTCAGTTTTTACTTGAAAATGATATTATATCTATTGATATAGATATATCATCATCAGGAACTGTTACTGTTGAACTTTATTAAAATATAATGAAGCTTATAATAATTGCGAAGTCTTGTATATGATTTCGCAATTATTATTATAAAAAAAGAATAGAGAGAAAGCACCAAAATAAATGAAAGGAAAAGAAAATCCAAGCATACTATAAAGTTCAATTGGATTTTATGATATTGATATGATTTGTAAAATATGCGGAGCAAATAACCCTGACGGAACGCAGTTTTGTAATGATTGTGGGGCACCACTTATGATTCAAAATCAGGTACAACAGCAGATGCATCAGGAGCTACAGCAACAGCTTGAAAATCAAAGAATGGAGCAGCATCAAAGACAACAACAGTTACAACAGCAATTAGAACAAAGACAGCAGCAACAGGCACAGCAGCAAAACCAGCAGTATGTACTACAGCAGCAACAAACGGTGCAGCAGCAAAATCAGCAGTATGTACCACAGCAGCAACAGGCACAGCAGCAAAATCAGCAGTACATGCCGCCACAGCAGCAACAGGCACAGCAGCAAAATCAGCAGTACATGCCGCCACAGCAGCAAAATCAGCGGTATGTACCACAGCAACAACCGGTGCAGCAGCAAAATCAGAATTACATGCCGCCACAGCAACAACCGGTGCAGCAGCAAAACCAGCAGTATGTACCACAGCAGCAAAACCAGAATTACATGCCGCCACAGCAGCAACAGGTGCAGCAGCAAAATCAGCAGTATGTACCACAGCAGCAACCGGTCGTGCAGACTGAACCTCAGCATTCTATGCACAAGCAATCAAAGTCATCTGACAGGATAAAAAAGGGTAAGAAAAAAGGACCTATAATATTTATTATAGTTTTCATATTATTGGCGGCTTTGGCAACCGCATTTATTATTTTTATATTACCTAAGCTTTCCAAGGGTGAACCAAAGGGCGAGTATGTAAATAATGATTTTGCAGGACACATACTTTTTGATGATGGAGTGTATGCTGTATATGATAGTAATGGAGGTTATGAATTCGGTACTTATGAGGTTAAGGGCGATAAAATAACCTTTACCAGTGCAAATGGCGATATAGATTATGGCAAGTACAATAAAAAGGACAATACGGTTGAATACGGATATTTATTTGAATTAAATGATTCAAAGGAAACATTTGATATAGATATAGATAAGAAATATGTAAAAGGTTTGAAAGAAAAGATCAGCGATGCTGCTACGGAAGTTTGTGCAGACGATGAAATTTTGACTGAAGCCGAAATGCTTAATGGATCTTATTATATATGTGATACTGAATTGGCTGACAAAAATACAGCGTTTACAAGCGCTTTGTCAGATAAGCTTGGGTACGGTAGCGATAATATCTTGTCCTATCTTATTGAGAATAAATTTATAGCAATTGATATATCTGTTAATATAAGCAGCAAAACAGCAGACGTAACTATATATTAGATATTAAAAGGTCTTTATTGGATATGCGGAATAAATATCCGTCGGTTGCAATAAGGACTTTTTAATATAATTTGATTTTTTGGTTTATAATGTATATAATGACGTTGTTTATTATAATATTTGACTTTGGATAAATGTGATTATTTAATGAGGAGATTTGTATGATAAAAAGATTAAATAAAAAAATTATAGCACTTATGCTTTCTGCGGTTATGGTATTTGGCATGACAGGTTGCGGAAAAGAAAAAAAAGATGACTCATCAGGAAAAAATACAACGGTAGATTCTAAAACGGTAGAAACAGCAACAGATGCAGAACCAAGTATTGATGTAACCAATACGGAAAAAACTACGGAAGCTTCAGATGTGGATTTGAATTCACCTGAGGCAAAGGCGGAACAGGAAGAATTTGATACCTGGCTATGGGATTTATTTGTAGAAGAAGTGAATTCTGACAGTATAACGCTTAATTATAGTCTTGCAAATCCGGAAAGTTATGGAGTCACTCCTACGGATGCAACTTTGGGTGAATTTGATATGTCAGAAGAAGGGATGAAAGAGAATAAGCAGGAAACTCTTGACTGTATAGCTGAGATGGAAGCTTTTGATTATGCTTTGCTTACTGAAGAACAGAAGTTTACTTATGATATATTATATGATTTACAGCAGACTGATTTGATGTCATATGACAATATATATCTTTATGAACCATTTGCATATACAAGCGGTTTGCAGTCTAATCTTCCTATAACACTTGCTGAGTATACGTTCTATGACAAGCAGGATATAGAGGATTATCTCACATTGCTTACTTTAATACCTGAATATTATAATGAATGTCTCAATTTTGAAAAAACAAAGTCCCAAAAAGGGTTGTTTATGTCATCACATAGTGCCAATGAGGTAATCAGACAGTGTACGGAATTTATAGAAAATCCTGAAGAAAATCTTCTTATAGAAACATTTGAAGAGAGGATAAGAGAGTTTGAAGGTCTGACCGAGGAGGAAATAGATGACTACATCAAAACAAACAATGAAAATGTAAATAATTATATAATTCCTGCATATAAAAATGTAATTGAAACATTTAAGACTCTTAAAAATACAGGAAATAATGACCTTGGTCTTTGCTATCTCGATGGAGGCAAGGATTATTATGCATATCTTTTAAGGAGTAAAACAGGCACAGACAAAACTCCTGAGGAGGTAATTGAACTTCTTGAGAATGAAATAGATGAAACTATGTCAGGTCTTTATTCACAGCTTTTTTCGGATTCATCGGCATATGAGGAGTACTATGAGGCTATGGAAAACGAAAATATATATGAAGATTTTGATTATAAGGAAACTGTGGAGTATTTTGAGGATGTGGTTGATGATAAATTCCCGGAGATTCCGGATATTGATTTCAAGGTTACTCCTGTTCACAAATCTTTGGAAAATATTGTTAGTCCGGCATTTTATATGACACCTCCGTTGGATGATTATGAACATAACTCTATTTATATCAATCAGGGCTCGTCAGGAACACAGTCGCTTTGGAGTACGCTTGCCCATGAGGGTGTTCCGGGACATATGTATCAGTTTGTTTATTTCCTTTCAAGCGATCCTGAACCTATCAGAACACTTCTTGATTTCAACGGATATCAGGAAGGATGGGCAACCTACGTGGAAATGCAGTCTTTTGAATATTATGACAAGTACGATAATCCGGCCTTTGCGGATTTTGAAGCTGCCAATAACAAGCTTAATCTTCTTGTAAGTGCTCGTGTGGAGATTGGTGTTAACTATGAAGGCTGGGACTTGGAGGAAACTCAGAAGTATCTTAAAGATAACGGATTTATGCCGGAAGTTGCACAGGACATTATAGATTATGTAGTAGCTGAACCGGGCAATTATCAGATGTATTGCACCGGCTGGTTGGAGTTTGAAAGTTTAAAAGATCACGCTCGTGAGGAACTCGGCGACAAATTCGACGAAAAGGAGTTCAACAGGGTAATCCTCGATGCAGGACCTTGCCAGTTCTATCTCCTTAGCAACAAAGTAGACCAGTACATTCAAAGTGTTAAATAAACTCCGGTTTATCGGGGTGGGACAGGAACCGAATTGGTTAATATACTGAATAAAAAACAGGCAGTTGCTGTAACTCGCATAATTTTCTAA
>CADCDW010000052.1 GCA_902800325.1 uncultured Lachnospiraceae bacterium | reverse complement strand
GTACGAGGTAAAGATCACTCCATAACCTTAGTTCTATTAAATGACAGGTGTCAAAAAGTATTGAATTTATTGAAAAAAACACTTGATTATATGGAGAGGATATTTAACATTTCTATTGGACATAATAACTCATTTGTGTAAAAATGTAAATAACAGGTAGGTAAGTAAATACTACAGTATAAGGAGGATATGGATATGGCAAAGACATTGATAGCTTTTTTTTCAAGAGCAGATGAGAACTATTTCGGTGGAGCGATGAGATATGTGAAGGTCGGTAATACCGAAATTGTGGTTGGACTGATGAAAGAACTTATTGAGGCGGATACCTTTAAGATTGAGATGAAGGATCCGTATTCACCGGTATATATGACCTGTATAGATGAAGCCAAGAAGGATAAGCAAAATAACGCACGTCCTGAGCTTACAAATTATCTTGAGAGCATAGATGATTACGATACGATAATTCTTGGATATCCAAATTATTGGGGAACAATTCCGATG
This sequence comes from uncultured Lachnospiraceae bacterium, assembly GCA_902800325.1. GTDB lineage: Bacteria > Bacillota > Clostridia > Lachnospirales > Lachnospiraceae > Coprococcus_C. The sequence goes on along the minus strand of CADCDW010000052.1, from coordinate 18,197 downwards.
GCGGTTGCAACTTTCCTTGAAAGATATGATTTTACAGGTAAGACAATACTGCCTTTATGCACCAACGAAGGAAGTGGTATGGGTTCCAGCGAGAGAGATGTAAAGAAATATGCCAAGGGCGCAGATTTAAAGAGTGGACTTTCTATCACAGGAAGCCGTGCGGCAGAGTCCAAGGGTGCAGTAGAACAGTGGTTTAAGTCAAACGGTATAATGTAAAACAATAAGTGCAAGGACAGAATATGAACGGAGGATATAAAAGATGGATTATAAAGAAGGATATGTATACGAATTGATGGAAAATGGTGGACCTACTGATGTAAGAGAACCATATTTTAAAGAAGCGGTTGATGAGATGATGAGAGCGAGGACACTTTGTGCCAAGGCAAATGCCTGTATGCCGGATGATCCTGCTTATGTGAATTATCTGGAGGAACTATTTGGCAGAAAGCTGGATGACGTGAGGATACTTACACCATTTATCTGCGATTTCGGAAACAGAGTTAAATTTGGTAAGGGCGTTTTTATAAATCATTCGGCAATACTTTCGGCATCCGGTGGAATTGAATTTGAGGATGGGTCCATGGCCGCACCGGGACTTAGGATCGCTACAATCAATCATGATATGAACGCACGACATACCATATATACATACGGAAAGGTAACAGTCAAGAAAAATGCATGGATAGGAATGAATGTAACGTTATGCCCGGGAGTGACCATCGGAAAGTATGCAGTTGTTGCTGCAGGTGCTGTAGTTACAAAGGATGTGCCGGATTATGCTGTAGTCGGCGGGGTACCTGCCAAGGTAATCAGGTATCTTGATCCTAAGGAGCAGAATGAATGAGTGATGAAGAAGAAATCAGAGAATTATATAGACGATACTGGCAATGCATGATAGACAAGGATGCGGATGGTCTTAGAAGTCTTCAGTCAGATGATTATTATCTTAAGCATATGACTGGAGTGAAGCAATCGCGTGAAGTTTTTATAAAAGGGCTTTTGGATGGTACCTTCAATTATTACCTGGCTGAGCATGATGCCATAGATGTAAAGATTGATGGTGATACAGCCGTGATGACTGGTAAAAGCAGGGTTTTGGCGGCAGTCTATGGTGGCGGAAAAGGAAGCTGGAGATTGAGGGGGGACTTTACTCTTAAAAAAGAAAATGGCTCTTGGAAGTTGACAAGTTCCAAGGCATCAACCTACTAAATACAATAAATTTCTGGACGGGACTTGAAAAATTCTATACGACAGAGCAGATTACAGAAGCATTAAAGGCAGCAGGTTTTTCCATGGTGAAAACAGACCACCATAAGAGTAAGCCTTGGATAACGGTTATTGCTAAAAAATAAAAATGTATCTTTTTATATAAAAAAGTGAGAAAAGAACGAGCTGATTAAAAAATATATTGACAGTAAAAAGGTAATATGTTACTCTAAAAAAGATAATATATTACCCTTTTTGGATTGGAGAAAAAATGACAATAGAAGAAGCAGTAAAAAATGAAAATATAGATATTTCAGGGATACCACCTAATTATTATCTACTTGGTTTGATAAGTGCATTTGAAAATCGCTTTCAGGCTGTAGCTGACAGTGTAATGAAGGAAATAAGCTGGAAACAATTCTTTGCTATTATATGCATTAATATGTGTAAACAACCACCTACACTAAAGGAGCTGTCAGACGTTCTTGGAAGCTCTCATCAAAATGTGAAACAGATTCTTATTAAGCTTGAAAAGAAAAATTTTATTATATTTAAAACAGATGAAAAAGATAAGAGGAAACAAAGAATAATACTAACAGATTATTGCAGGGAGTTTTGTGATAAGAATGATGAGATGAGCGTAAGTATTATGAAAAGGATGTTCAGTGGAATACCGGAGAAAGATATAGTAACTACAATAAAGACTATTACGAACATTGATAAAAATATAAGGGGAACAGCTGATTATGAATGAGATAATTATATATGGTTCATGCTATGGAACCACAAAGCAATATGCAGAGGAATTGGCAAAAAGGACAGGTTATGAATTAGTGTCATATGAGGATGTCGATGACGTTAATACATATAAAACCATTATATATTTGGGCGGTTTATATGCCGGTGGTGTTATGGGTATGAAGAAGACATTAAAAAAACTCACAGATATATCGGATAAAAAAATAATAATCGCAACCGTAGGATTGGCGGACCCTACAGACAAGGAAAATAGAGAAAATATAAGAAATAAAATGAAATCACAGTTATCAAAAGATATATTTGAAAACGCCACAATACTTCATTTGAGAGGCGGAATAGATTATTCAAAACTTAACTTTAAGCATAAAACGATGATGGGGATGGTTTATAAAAAAGCTGTGAATCTTCCCGAAGAAAAGAAAAATGCCGAAGTAAGAGCAATGATTGAAACCTATGATAAGCAGGCATACTTTGTGGATTTTGATTCTTTGAATATAATAATTAATAGTATATAATTAATTAAAATGCGGAGAAAACTTTAAAGATTTATATGGAGGATTAGTACTATGAGATTAGATGGCTTTGGATTATTTGTTGATGATATGGCAAAGATGATTCGTTTTTACAGGGATGTTCTCGGTTTTGAGATTAAGGAAGAAGAGGGTACATCAAATGTTTATCTTGTGAAAGACGGAACGCTGTTTCTATTGTATGGTAGAAAAGATTTTGAAAAGATGACAAGCAGGAAATATGAGTATATCAAAGGGCTGAACGGTCATTTTGAAATGGCATTGTATGTCGATACATTTGATGAGGTTGATGAAGCATACAAGAAAGCGGTGGAAAATGGCGCAACATCTGTGCTTGAACCGGAACTTGAGCCTTGGGGACAGAGAACATGCTATATCGCAGATCCGGAGGGAAATCTGATTGAAATCGGTTCATGGAATAAACCCTACGAAGAAAAAGATTATGTGCAATAAGCATATAGTTTGATGTGTCGGATTTCTAATGAAAGGAAGAAAGAGGAGAATAGGTTATGGCATTTGATTTTAAGAAAGAGTATAAAGAATTTTATATGCCGAAGGGGACACCTTCTATTGTGACAGTTCCGAAGATGAATTATATCGCGGTAAGGGGCAGCGGTGATCCAAATAAAGAAGATGGAGAATATAAGGCTGCAATAGGTCTGCTGTATGGAATTGCATTTACAATCAAGATGAGTAAAAAGGGCAATCATCAGATAGATGGATATTTTGATTATGTTGTGCCTCCATTGGAAGGATTCTGGTGGCAAAACGGTGTAAACGGAGTTGATTATACGCATAAGGAAGATTTTCAGTGGATTTCCGTTATCCGCCTGCCTGACTTTGTAACGAAAGAAGATTTTGACTGGGCTGTTCGGGAAGCTACGGCTAAGAAGAAACAGGATTTTTCAAAGGTTGAGTTCTTCACCTATGATGAAGGATTGTGTGTACAGTGCATGCATATCGGATCGTATGATGATGAGCCTGCTACAGTGGAGATAATGCATCGCTATATGGAAGAACAGGGATATGTACTTGATATTACGGAACATACGCCTAAGTGTGCAGGAGAATCGTCCGGTGGACGATTCTATCGCAGAATGCACCATGAGATTTATCTAAGCGATGCACGGAAGGTTGCACCGGAGAAGCTTAAGACAGTGATTAGACATCCGATTAGAAAGGGTTAAGTGTATGGAATATATCAGAGTTACTAAAGACAATCTGGAAAATGAGCATATTTGCTGTGCTATTTCCAATAATAAAGATGTACAGGTATCATCAAAGAAGGCGTGGCTTGCTGACAGATTTGATGAGGGACTTGTATTTCTTAAAAGTGTGGAACGGGGAAAGTGCTTTATTGAGTATATTCATGCGGAGAATGCATGGAATCCCATCAATGCTCTGGGATATATGTATATAGATTGTCTGTGGGTGTCCGGTTCCTTTAAGGGAAATGGATATTCAAATGATTTGCTTTCCGAATGCATTATGGACAGCAAGGAGAAGGGAAAGAAAGGACTTTGCATTCTTGCAGCAGCGAAGAAAAAGCCGTTTTTGGCTGATCCGAAGTTTTTGAAATACAAAGGATTTACGGTGTGTGATGAAGCTGATAACGGAATACAGTTATGGTACCTGCCATTTGAAAAAGAAGCGGAGATTCCGTCGTTTAAGGAATGCGCAAAGCATCCTCATATAGATGAGAACGGCTATGTTCTTTTTTATACGAACCAGTGTCCGTTTAATGCGAAGTATGTTCCGGTATTGGAGGAAACGGCAAAGAAGAATGGAATTGCATTCAAGGCTGTAAAGATTGATTGTAGGGAGGACGCTCAAAATGCACCGACCCCGATTACAACATATGCGCTGTTTTGTGATGGCGAGTATGTCACGAATGAACAAATGAATGACAAGAAGTTTCTTAAGTTGGTGACTGGATGACTCTACTTTCCGTAGGTTGTAGGGCAGCTGCAACTGTATTATATTTTATGAGAACCTTCGAGGCAATGGCAACGGATTTTAAAAGGTAAAAGCATCGTTGGCTCGCATAGATTCATAATAAAACGGGAGGAATTTAAGATGAACCAGTATATTACGGGTACGACAATTAAGGAACTAAGAGAATTAAAAAAAATGACACAGTGCGAGCTGGCTCTGATTTTAGGAGTGAGTGATAAGACTGTTTCGAAATGGGAGACGGCAAAAGGATACCCGGATATAACTATGCTTTCACCGATTGCAGATGCATTTGGAATATCGGTTTCCAAACTGATTTCCGGGCATTATATTAGCAATTCAAATATATCAGCAAACATGATGAAGTCAAAGTTTTATATATGTCCTGTTTGCGGAAATGTAATTTATAGCATAGGGGAAGCGGTAATTCATTGTCACGGAATCAGTCTTATCCCTGCTGAAGCAGAACCAACGGATGAAAAACATAAGATATTTATCAAGCGTGTGGAAGATGAATATTATGTAAGAATTGAGCATGATATGACAAAGCAGCATTACATTTCCTTTATTGCTGCAGTATCCTCTGACAGGATTGAAATGGTAAAGCTTTACCCTGAAGGAAATCCGGAAGCCGGATTTAGGATTTCAGGTATTAAGAAGATATTCTTTTACTGCAATAGGGATGGTCTGTTTTCTCTTGATGTTGTAAAGGGTATCGACGATAAGGAGAGCGGATACGACGATACGCAGGAACGGAGAGAGTTAGAAAAGGCAGCAGAGATTTTGTTTGGATAAGAAAATATAAGTTTATTTCAATAAAAATAAAATAGTTGACATTTGTCAATAAAAATATTGACAAATGTCAACTATTTTTGCTATATTATTATCAAAAGAGTTAATAATAAAAACGAATGGTGGTGAAGTAAATGATTGAAACCAAAGTGATAAGAAAGCTACAGGATTTAACATATCTGACTTGGGATAAAACAAGACATTCATCCGGAACGGCAGGTTCATATTTAAAATCATATGAAATGGAAAATAATAAAAAATTGTATTATAAATTATCCTGCTATGATTCATTAAGGGGAATAACAGGGCATGAATGTGTAAATGAAATAATAGTTGACAGATTACTTAGTATAATGGGATTAAGGCATCTTAATTATCAACTGCTTAACGCAAGAATAGTCATAGATGATAAAGAGTATGAAACATATTTATGTGTTTCAGAGGATTATAAAAATGCGGGTGACAGTAAGACGGCTTTGGACGATTATTATGATATGGAGAAAAATGAAGGTGAATCAATTCTTGATTTCTGTGAAAGGATGGGATGGATTGATTACATTTATGAAATGCTCGTTGTGGATTTTCTTATAATTAATAGAGACAGGCATGGAGCCAATATTGAGGTTATAAGAAATAAATACACAGGAGATATAGGTCTTGCTCCTTTATTTGATCATGGACTATCTTTGGTTTACAGCTGTGGAACGGAAAAAGAAGTTGAAGAGTTTGATTCTATGAGAGATATTCCTGTTCAATGTTATGTGGGTTCAAAATCTGTATATGATAATCTTAATATAATACCTAAATCAAAGCTTCCAAAATTACGACGTTTGGATGAAAATGATAAGGAATACATTTTTAAGGATTTACAAGGAATATTGCCGAATATTTTTTATGATAAGATATGGGAAATAATATGGAACAGGTGGAAATATTATGAAGATATGTGTTATAAAGGATGAATCAAATAATAATCTTGAAATAGGATATTTATTTTATTATGAAAACAGCGATGTTTTTATTATCGAGCTTTCTGATAAGATTCAGGATATTGATGTTCCTTTGTTTTTTTATCCGTTTTTCAGAAGAGGTATATATACTTTAAATCCCGAGTGGAGCTTAAGGTGGGTAAGACAGCGAATTGTTCCAAGTGACAGACAAAATCTTGGAAGCATTTTGAAAAAAAACGGTTTAAAGGAGTATAATGAATTTAAGCTTTTGATACTTGCGGACGGAAGATGCGCACAGGATGATTGTGCAGTTTTTCCGTATAACAAAAACAGCCTGCCTGAATGGGTATCCGAAAGGATGAATAACAAGCTTGAGCTTGCCGTAGCCTTGGATGATTATAAGCTTTTTTTGGTTTATGCAAATCAAAAGACATGCTTTGTTGACACTAAAGCACTGATAGCAAAAAAGAAAGAATTAAAGATATTGCTTGCGAAACCGCAAATTTTTAAAGATGCTCATTTACTACCGGGTGGAAATGGGGTAATATGGAGTGAGGGTGTTTTCCTTATGACAGAGGAGCTTCGTCAAACAGGCATAACACTTCCGTTTAGTAAAAATGAATTTATAAATATTCTTAAAAGCTCCATACTTGATACGTCGGATGTATGTGATGAATTAAAATGTTCAAGGCAATATGTAAGTAAGCTGGTTCAAAATAATGAGTTGACGTATTTAAAAGAAAGCGGAAACAGCCGTATGTATTATCGGAGTGAAGTTGATAAATTAAAACAATAGATGAGAGGTTTGGTTAAAATGAGTGAAATTACAAAAAAAGTACTATTTTCAGAGGTAGATGCAGAGCTTAATATGAATATGAGCGGGCTGATTAATTCCATGCAGGACTGTATTAATAAACAGACAGAGGAAATCGACAGAGGTTCAGAGTTCCTAAAAAGCCATAACAGAGCATGGTTTACGGTAAGCTGGAATATCGAGGTCAAAAGACTTCCCAAGCTTTCGGAGGAGATAACAGTAAAAACATGGGCTTACGGCTTTTCGGTAGTAACCGGAGAAAGAAATGTAATCATTACCGATGCAGATGGAAATGATATAGTCTGTGCCGACTCGCATTGGGGATATATGGATGTTGAAAGCCAGCGTCCGGCCAGGATAACAGACGAGGATGTAGAAGGTTATGTGATGGGTGAGAGATATCCTATGGAGAAGGTCAGCCGCAAGATAAAGCTTCCGGATAGCTTTGATTACGTTGAGAATATAAGGGTTAGAAAGGAAGACCTTGATTTTAATAATCATATGAGTAACGGCAGATATATAATTAATGCTTATGAATATGTGCCGGAGGGGAATATTAAGAGAATAAGAGTTGACTATAAGAAACAGTGCAAATATAAGGAAGAACTTCAAGTTTACATAAATCATACAGGTAATGAATTCATAATTAAATTTACAGGAAAAGATGACAAAGAGGACAGAGCAGTTGTGCTTTTTGAAATGGAATGATTTTTCTTAACTATTACTAAAAACTTCCAAATCGCCACTTTTTTTGATGATTTGGAAGTTTTTGTTGAAAAATACAAGTTTAAGAGGATTCTGAGATAGCAGAGAAATTATTCAAGGGAGATTAACATATGCCTAATAAGATAAACATTTCAGATGATATAATAAAAGAACTTATAAAGTCGGCGGATAATGTAAGAAAAAATGCTTATGCGCCTTATTCACATTTTAAGGTTGGCGCTGCATTATATGCGGCAAAGGATGAGGATAATTTTGATATAATAACAGGCTGCAATGTAGAGAATGCTTCATACCCGGCGGGAAACTGTGCTGAAAGAACTGCTGTATTTAAAGCATTGAGTGAGGGCTATAATAGTTTTAAGGCGATAGCTATACTTGGCGGATATGCTGAAAAAATGATACAGTATAATGCGTCAAATAATCAGTCGGATACAAGTGATGCATCAGAAAAATATATATCCCCTTGCGGAATCTGCAGACAGGTTTTAAGAGAGTTTGTGACACCTAATGATTTTTATGTTATAATGGCGAGAAGTGACAATGATTATATTGTTATAACTTTGGAAGAACTTATGCCTATGAGTTTTGGCCCGGATAATTTGAACTAAATATCATTGATTATCTAAAAAAAGAATTTAGTGAATATGAAGAAAAAAATAATAATAGTGAAGTAAAGATAATAAAAATGAAGCAGAAAGGTAATTGAGTTGATGGACATTAATGATTTAAGTGCATACGAATTAGTTGAAAAAAAGACTTTAGACGAGGTGAAGGGTACAGGATATGTACTTTCACATAAGAAAACAAAAGCAAGAGTAGTTGTTATCGAAAATGATGACAATAACAAGGTGTTTACCATAGGTTTCAGAACACCACCGGCTGATGATACCGGTGTAGCACATATTACAGAACATTCGGTTTTATGTGGTTCAAAAAATTTTCCTGTCAAGGATCCTTTTGTTGAACTTGCAAAGGGCTCGCTCAATACATTTTTAAACGCTATGACTTACTCGGATAAGACGGTTTATCCGGTTGCAAGTTTAAATAAAAAGGATTTTCATAATCTGATGCATGTATATCTTGATGCAGTATTTTATCCTAATATTTATGAGAAAACTGAGATAATGATGCAGGAAGGCTGGCACTATGAGATAGATGAAGATGGCAGCCTTAAGTACAATGGTGTTGTATTTAATGAGATGAAGGGAGTATATTCTTCTCCTGAGCAGATACTTTATCGTGATATAGAAAAGTCACTTTTGCCTGACACTGTGTATGGTTTTGAATCAGGTGGCGATCCTGATTATATAACGGATCTGACACAGGAAGCTTTTATTGATTTTCATAAGAGATATTATCATCCAAGCAACAGCTATATCTATCTTTACGGAGATATGGATGCAGTAAGCGAGCTTAAGTTCATAGATGATGAGTATTTAAGTCACTTTGATTACCTTGATATAGACTCAAGTATAGCTGATGAGCCGCCTTTTGAAGAACCAAAGGAGATAATGGATTTTTATTCTATATCTGAAACCGATGATATGGAAGATAATACTTATCTTGCTTATAATGTGTCAATAGGAAGAAGTACGGATAAAAAGCTTTGTGCAGCTTTTGCAGTACTTGAGCATGTACTTTTGGGAACTCCTGGAGCACCGCTTAAAACCGCACTTATAGATTCGGGTATAGGTAAGGATGTATTTTCATCATTTGATGATGGCATCAATCAGCCTTCGCTTTCTATAATAGCTAAAAATGCCAATATAGAAGATAAGAAGAAGTTTATAGATGTAATCAATGACACACTTGAAAATATAGTAAAAGAGAATATAAATAAAAAATCCCTTTTTGCAGCGATTAATTATTTTGAGTTTAAGCATAAGGAAGCTAATTACGGAAGATATCCAAAAGGACTTATGCTTGGCTTAAATGCATTTAGTACATGGCTTTACGATGACAGTAAGGCGTTGGAATTGTTCTCACTTAACGAGGTTTTTGATGAGCTTAAGAAAGAAGTCGAAAATGGTTATTTTGAGAAGCTTATAACAGAGTATATCCTTGAAAATAATCACAAAACCTATGTAATTCTTGCACCAAAAAAGGGACTTAATGAGCTTCGTGAAAAGGAAGAAAAAGAAAAGCTTGAAGAATATAAGAGAACTTTGACAGAGACTGATATAGATAATATTAAAAAGCAGGAAGAACATTTAAAGGAATATCAGAGTATTCCGAGTACCGATGAGGAACTTAAGACTATTCCTATGCTTGAGATATCAGATATAGATAAAAAAGCAAGAACTATCAACAATCAGTTTAGTGAGATTGAAATGGTTAAGGTTGTGAGCCATGACATATTTACCAATGGAATAAGCTATATAAGTCTTAATTTTGATATTACAGATATTGATTATAATCTATATCCGTATATATCACTTTTAACCGAGATTTTTAAATATGTTGATACAGAAAACTATAGCTATAACGAGCTTAGTGAAGAAATAAACCTTTATACCGGCGGTATCGGATTTACAACAGGTGTAATCAATAAAAAAGCCAAGGATTCTTATGCGGTTCATTTTATAGTAAATGCCAAGATGCTTGATGAAAATATCGACAAGGGTATGGAACTTGTTGAGGAGATACTTTTCACATCAAAGCTTGATGATAAAAAACGTCTGAAAGAGATAATTGCCGAGACAGTTTCAGGTCTTAAAAATGATCTTGTATCATCAGGACATCTTACTGCAGGCGGACGTGCGATATCATATATTTCGCCTATAGGTGTTGTAAAAGAACTTACAGAGGGTATAGATTATTACAATTTCCTTGATGACCTGGATAAGAATTTTGATGAAAAAGCAGATACATTGATAGAAAGCCTTAAAACTGTGCTTGGAGAGGTTTTAAGCAGAAGAGGTTTGTCGGTTTCATATACCTCGGATAAAAATCCTAAGGAAATGCTTGAAAATAGTATAAGTCACCTTTCAAAGAGACTTTCTTCAAGACTTGAATTTGATGTGGATAAGGTGATAGAACCTAAGGTTTTAAATGAAGGATATAAAACTGCAAGTCAGGTTCAGTATATTGCTACGGCAGGCAACTTTATGGAAAAAGGTCTCAGTTACAACGGTGGTCTCGCAGTACTTCAGTCCATATTCTCTTATGATTATCTTTGGATAAATGTAAGAGTAAAGGGTGGCGCATATGGCTGTATGTGCTCATTTTCAAGAAGTGGAAATGTTTACTTTACTTCATATAGAGATCCTAACCTTATGGAAACATATGAAATATATAAAAAGGCACCGGAATATGTAAGAAGTTTTGATGCAAGCGATAGGGATATGACTAAATATATTATAGGAGCAATAAGCAGAATAGATGCGCCGCTTACGCCGTCGTCGGAAGGTAATTTCAGCTTTGTCGCGGATCTTATGGAACTCACAGATGAGGATTTGCAGAGAGAACGTGATGAGGTTCTTGGCTCAACTGTCGAATCCATAAGAAAACTTGCACCTTATGTTGAGGCTGCTACAACAAGTGGAACAATCTGTGCCATAGGTGGAGAAAGCAAGATTGATGCGGCTAAGGATAATTTTAAGGAGATACTCAGTAGATTTTAGAAGGAATACTTAATATTGAAAATAATCAAATATTATGATGTGGGTGTCAAAAGTACATTTTGACTTTTGATGCTTACGTCATATTATGATAAAGGATAATTATGGATAATTATAAATCAGGATTTGTTGCCATAATCGGCAGACCAAATGTCGGTAAGTCAACACTTATGAACAGGCTTATCGGACAGAAGATTGCCATAACAAGCAGCAAGGCTCAGACGACAAGAAACAGAATACAGACTGTATATACCGATGATGAAGCTCAGATTATATTTTTGGATACTCCGGGTATAAATAAAGCCAAAAACAAGCTTGGTCAGTATATGATGAATGTTGCACACGGTACTCTTAACGAAGTAGATGTAATTATGTGGATAGTTGAACCGACTACATTTATCGGAGCCGGTGAAAGACATATTATAGATGTGCTTGGTAACGTAAGCACACCTGTCATACTTGTCATCAACAAGACGGATACAGTGGAAGAACAGATGATATTTGATGCCATAAATGCATATAAAGATGTCTGTACTTTTGAGGCTATAGTACCGGTTTCGGCCTTAAAAGGTAAAAATACGAAAGAGCTTATAAAATCAATTAAAAAGCTTTTGCCAAAAGGCCCTCAGTTTTATGACGAAGATACTGTAACCGACCAGCCGGAAAGACAGATTGCATCTGAACTTATAAGAGAACAGGCCTTAAGGCAGCTTGACAAGGAGATACCTCATGGTATAGCTGTCGTGATTGACAGAATGAAAGAAAGACCGGATGGAAACTTATGTGATATAGACGCAACCATTATATGTGAAAGAGATTCACATAAGGGAATAATAATCGGCAAACAGGGAAAGATGCTTAAAAGTATAGGAACAAAAGCAAGAATCAGCATAGAAAATCTGCTTGGTATGAAGGTTAATCTTAAGCTTTGGGTAAAAGTAAAGAAAGATTGGCGTGATAGTGATACCTTGATTAAGAACTATGGATATAGGGATGAAAATTAACTATGAAGCATGAGATAGAGGTAACGGGAATTGTATTATATGTTACACTTGTTGGTGAATATGACAAGAGGCTGGTTATTCTCACAAAAGAAAGAGGCAAAATAACTGTATTTGCCAACGGGGCAAGAAAACCCAACTCTGCATTTACTGCCGCAAGTCAAAGCTTTGTAATGGGAACATTTACAGTGTTTCCGACAAGAGAAGCATATAATCTTGTTAAGGTGGATGTAAAGGAATATTTTCATGATATAGCATATGATATGGAAAAAATGTGTTATGCGGCATATTTTTCGGAATTTATGTCTTACTATACAAGAGAAGGAGATTTCTGTACTGATAATCTCAATCTTTTATATGTAACATTTAAGGCATTGCTTGACGGAAAGATTTCAAATGAGCTTATCAGATATATATATGAGATACGCCTCATGGACATAGAAGGCGAGGGTATACAGGCATTTTCCTGTGTGAAATGCGGTGAAAAGGACAGGATAAAATACTTTGATGCCAAGGCAGGAGGCCTTTTATGTGATAAGTGTGCACTTTCATTAAAAGTAACTTATGAAGTGAGCGAATCGCTTATTTATACATTGCAATATATACTTTCCAAACCAATAAACAAGCTATACGGATTCACGCTTTCTGATGAGGTTATGGCAGAATTAAGATACGTGGCTGAACGGTTTAGAAGTGAATATGTAGATAAAAATTTCAGGTCTTTGGAAATTCTTTCGACTCTTGCTTGAAATATTTGTATAAATTATGTATTATACTGTGTGGGTTTGTTGAAACATAAAAAATGGAAAGCTGTTTACAGTTGCCCCATTGGTTTAAATATTATTATAGTTTTTGTAGGAGCTTTTAAAAATGCTAAAATGTAAGAAAAAAATATTATTAATTCTATTATCAACATTTATTCTATGTCTTTTGTCCGCATGTGGAAAGAAAAAAGTCAATTATATCGGCGATGTAAATGAGAATACAATCACTCTAAATGAAGACGGTTCCATACGTGAGATAGCATGTCAGGATTTTTCTGATTCTACTTATGATATATCCGGCATAGAGTCTGATATAAAGTCTGAGATAGAAAAGTATTGTGGAAGTGATAAAAATGATGCAGTCAAGCTGATTGATTATAAAGAAGAAAATAAAAATATAAGGGTAGCGATTGACTATAAATCTTTGGATGATTATAATGCATTTAACGGTACATCATATACGAACAGTCAGGATTTGCTTGCGCTTGGCGATGTGTCGCTTAAAGATATGGCGGGAAATGATATCTATGTTACCGGAATTGATACTTCGGCAGCGACATATAGGCTTTTTAGTGCAGATGATGCATTTACACTTAACATAAGTGGCGAAATAGTGTATTATAACGGACATGTAGCTATCAACAGTGCTAACAGTGCTAAGTTTGACGGCCTTGGAAATGCTGTCATCATATATAAATAATTTATAGGAAGAGGTATTCAAATGGAAAAGACAATGGACAAAATAATTGCATTAGCTAAAAATCGCGGATTTGTATATCCGGGCTCAGAGATATATGGAGGTTTGGCGAACACCTGGGATTACGGAAATCTTGGAGTTGAATTAAAGAACAATGTAAAGCGTGCATGGTGGAAAAAATTTATTCAGGAAAATCCTTATAATGTTGGTGTTGACTGTGCCATCCTTATGAACCCTCAGACATGGGTTGCATCAGGACATTTGGGTGGATTTTCCGATCCTTTGATGGATTGTAAGGAGTGCCATGAGAGATTCAGAGCAGATCAGGTTATCGAGGCGTTTGCTGCCGAGAACGGTATAGAGCTCACATCTTCCGTAGACGGCTGGTCAAATGAGGAGATGGAAAAGTTTATCGAAGAGCATAATGTTCCATGTCCTTCATGCGGTAAACATAACTTTACAGGTATCCGTCAGTTCAATCTTATGTTTAAGACATTTCAGGGTGTAACCGAGGATGCTAAAAATACAGTATATTTAAGACCTGAAACAGCACAGGGTATATTTGTAAACTTCAAGAATGTACAGAGAACTTCACGTAAGAAGATCCCTTTTGGAATAGGTCAGATAGGAAAATCTTTCAGAAATGAAATTACTCCGGGTAACTTTACTTTCAGAACCAGAGAATTTGAGCAGATGGAGCTTGAGTTCTTCTGTAAGCCGGGTACTCAGACAGAGTGGTTTGAATATTGGAGAAAGTTCTGCTTCGAGTGGCTTTTGTCTTTAGGTATAAAAGAAGAGAATTTACGACTCCGTGATCATGATCCTGAGGAGCTTTCATTTTACAGCGATCATACAACCGATATAGAGTATGCATTCCCATTCACTGACTGGGGTGAGCTTTGGGGTATCGCATCACGTACCGATTACGACCTTACTCAGCATCAGAACACTTCGGGTGAACCTATGGATTATTTTGATGATGAGTCAAAGGAAAAATATATTCCTTACGTGGTAGAACCGTCACTCGGTGCAGACCGTGTAACTCTTGCGTTCTTGTGTGAAGCATATGATGAAGAGGTTCTTGATGAAGAGAAAAATGATGTACGTACCGTGCTTCATTTCCATCCTGCCATAGCACCTGTTAAAATCGGTGTGCTGCCTTTATCAAAGAAGCTTAACGAGGGTGCAGAGAAGATTTATGCCGAACTTTCAAAGTATTATAACTGCGAGTTCGATGACAGAGGAAATATCGGTAAGAGGTACAGAAGACAGGATGAAATCGGTACACCATTCTGTATTACATATGATTTTGATTCTGAAAATGACGGTGCGGTTACGGTTCGTGACAGAGACACTATGGAGCAGGAAAGAATCAAGATAGAAGACTTAAAAGCATACTTTGAGAAGAAGTTTGAATTATAGTTTTATTTTGAATTAAATATCGCTTATAAGGAAAGAGAAAAGTAACTTTTGTTACGTCTGTGGTGGATGAAGTATGTTTCTTATATGTGCTTTGCAGACAGCCGAGGCATATTCAGTCCGGTGTAAACACGTTTACTTCAAAGTAATAGTTCTCTTTCCTTTTTTTATTTTAGAGGTCGGCTGAATAAGCAGGCATACCCATATTCAGCCGACACGCTTCGCGTGAAAAAATGAGCAAATAACATTTATCATTACCTTGTATTATGATAATATAACGAGGAAAAGTAACTATGTTTTTGAAAAAACATACAAGAAAATATAAACTTATTATGTGGTGGAAATATTGATATGTGCGTTTGGGACAGACTTTCGGAAGAAGATTTCTGGAAGGATTTTTTGGATTATAAAATTGAAAAGCAGCATCTTATGGGTAAGGATTTAGAGGTTATAGAATTATTTATTAAATCAAAAAAATATTTGGATTTAATAAATGATATAGGAAAACCGGATTATATACCTCCGATACCTTTTAAAAAAGAGATTAGCAAGGCTGATACAGATAAAAAGAGAGTGATTTATTCCTTTGATAAAGACTTTAATTTATTGCTTAAAGGTATAGCTTTTTATTTGTATATTTATGATAGTGAGTTTGCGGATAATTGTTATGCATTTAGAAGAAACTATGGTGTTAAGGATGCCATAAGAAGGATAAAAAGTATTAAGGGACTTGGTGATAAGTATTGTCTTAAACTTGATGTACATAATTATTTTAATTCAATTGATGAAGATTTTCTTCTTGAAAAGCTAGGGTTTATAAAAAATAGTGACGAAGCGTTATATCATTTTTTTGAAAAACTGCTAAAACTTGATAAGGCGTATGTAGTCAAAACACCGGAAAACCGCATAAAAAATAATTATTTGAAAGATGGATATGGGAAAGATAATTATCAGATGGATCATCAGATAAAATATCGGAAAGAAGAACAGAAAGAACAACAGAAAGAACAACAGAAAGAAGAACAGAAAGAACAACAGAAAGAAGAACAGAACGCTCAACAGAAAGATGATATTGATTATGATATAATAATCCAAAAGCGAGGAGCTATGGCGGGAACACCGATATCACCATTTTTTGCCAATGTTTATCTTTCGGATATGGACAGGCTTTTTGAATCGGATGATGTTACATATTTCAGATATTCAGATGACATACTCATATTTGCTGATAAGGAAGATGATATAAAAAAGTATCAGCAAATTGTTTTCAGTATAATAAAAAATAACAAACTTACAATCAATTCAGACAAAACAAAATTATGTAAACCTAAAGATAAGTGGGAGTTTTTAGGCTTTTCTTATAACAACGGTGAGATTGATTTATCTGACGGTACAATTATGAAGATGAAAGCAAAGATTAAAAGAAAAGCGCATGCTCTAAGACGTTGGGCAGACAGAAAAAACATATCCGGTGAGAGAGCGGCAAGGGCTTTTATAAAATCTATGAATAAAAAATTGTTCGATGCTTATTACCTTGATAAGAACGGCTCGGCATTTTCGTGGAGCAGATGGTTCTTCCCGTGTATTACAACTGATAAGGGTTTAAAAACATTAGATGATTATATGCAGAACTACATACGATTCTGTGTAACCGGCAGACATTATAAAGGCAATTACAGGATTTCATATGAGATGCTCAAGGAAATGGGATACAGGAATCTTGTTAATGAATATTGGAAAGAAAAAAATCATGAATAAAAAGAGAATAATAATTATATCAAGTATTATAACGCTGCTGGCTGCTGTTTTAGTTATAGTAACAGTACTGATAAAAAATAAAACAAAAAGATATGAAGTACCTGTAATACTTTTTTCAAGTGAATCCGACATAAAAATGATAGATGAGGATGCTGAGAAATATGCAAAGCATATAATAAATAAGTTTGGTTCCGATTATTGTAAAAAAACGTATGCGAAAGATAAAAACATAGTTATATATTTTACTGAAAAACAAAGAAAAAAAGCTTTGAACAGTCTTAATGATCTGCTTTATAACGATATGCAATCCATGCTTGATGATATGCTCGGTTACAGAGTTACATCCATAAGCTCGGATTATAGAACCATGGATGTTATGTTTAATGAAAATTACGATGAGAAGGCTTTTGATAAAATCAGTGAATGTCCAACACTTCTTTTGATACAGATTTATGAAGGAGAAACTGCGGATGCCGTATCAGTAACTGTAAATGCAGTTTTTTCCGGAAGTGAAGAAGTTAAGAGTAAGGTGATTAATGTAGAAAATCTATACCAATAGTAATAAAACGTGGTATATCCGGAGTATCTTTGTAATTTGTTATGGTTTTGACTTTTTTTTCATCAGCAAGATTTGCAGCTTCTTTGATAGCACTTGGTTCAAATTTAACATCGTCATATTCTACTGTTTCATTACCTACAACCATGGGTTTTGAAGAATCAACTACCGCGGAATCAATCGGCTTATCTGATTGAGTGGGCGCAGTACAATCATAATCAACATTCTCACCTGTTCCTAAAGTACCGACTTTACTTTCATCTTTTATTACACAAGGAGAGGAACAGATTCTGCAGCAATATCATTTTGAAGATTTCTTAGTCTTCTATTATTCTTGTATTTAATTGTAAGACTTAAAACGATTGTTCCAACAATTAGTATGAAAAAAAAATAAAATAGAATGTTAAATTGAACAACTTTTGATTTTGTATTTCTTCTGAAACTATGGAATTTTTTAACCTGTAATGAAGCATCAGATTTTTTTTCTCTTTCTTCTTCTGTTTGGGTTTGGGGTTGAGTGCTGGTCGAATTTTCCTCAGATAAAACAACAGGAGGGGCAACAGTATCTGCAGCATCCTTTGGAAGGTCAGAGGCTGAAGGAATTTTAGGTACGGTAACATCTGGTTCTTCTGGTTCATCAGTTTTAGCCTGG
>CADCDW010000051.1 GCA_902800325.1 uncultured Lachnospiraceae bacterium | reverse complement strand
ATTATACATCTTTTAGGGGGGTCAATGCTCTTTTTATTTGCAAAGCCCCTAAATATAAGAATTTAGAAACAAAAAACGGGGTGTCAATTTGACACTACCTATATATAAACGGAGGAAATGATTTGAAGATTTTACTTTATATAGTAATTATATTTATTATATTTATAGCATTTGTAATATGTGAAAGCATAAGGGAACACAGTTATTTTAAGATAAAAAAGTATAAAATTACCAATGATAAAATCCCTGAATCATTTAAAAATAAGCGTATAATTATGTTTTCTGACTTGCACAATGCATGTTATGGTAAGGACAATGAAAAACTGTATAGCAAGATAAAAGAGATTAATCCCGATTTTATTATAATTGGCGGTGATATGCCTGTTGCTAATTCCAAAAACAGCAATCTCAATATGAAAACAGCTTCATTTGTCGCAAGTCTTTCGGATATAGCTGATATATATTATGGAGTGGGTAATCATGAAAAAAGGATGCAGGAAAGTGAACATCTGATAAAAGATTGGGAGCGATATCGAAGTATTATATCGGATTATAAGGGGAAACATAATATATATTATCTTGATAACAAAAAATTTTCCGTGTCAAAAAACGGAGATAAAATTAATATATATGGATTGGATTTGGAACTGGCTTATTATGAAAGATTTTCGAAACATAAGCTTTCCGGTAAAACGATAAGAGAAATGCTTGGTGATATAAACAATGATGAATTTAATATTTTGATAGCACATAATCCAGAGTATTTTAATAGCTATATATCCTGGGGGGCAGATCTTGTTTTGTCGGGACATATACATGGAGGTATGGTCAGACTTCCTCTTTTGGGGGGAGTTATATCGCCTAAACCTAGGTTTTTTCCTTACTATGATTACGGACTATATGAAAAGGACAATAAAATAATGATATTATCAGGTGGTTTGGGTTCGCACTCGATTAAACTAAGATTAAATAATGTTCCGGAAGTTGTTATAATTGAATTTTAAAAATATTAGAAAACAACATAAAATCACAATATGATGTATGACTAAAAAACAAAATATACAATAAAATGTATTTTGTTATTATTTTTTTATTGAAAAAAATCATTGTATATTATATTATAATTCACAGTGAATGTTGAAATTTGTCATTGTATAAATTATATGAAAGGGTAAATGTAAGCAAAAAGCCTACATAAGATGCATTTATGGATAATCTTACTGATGATAAGGAAAAAGAACTTAAAGAAAAAGTCATAAATGAAATAGTTGATGAAATAAGAGAAAAAAGAAAATCAGATGCTGATGTGGAGGATAATTCCGAAACATCAGATAAAAAAGATAAAGTAGAATTATCTGATAAAGAAGAATTATCTGATAAAGAAGAATTATCTGATAAAGAAGAATTATCTGAAAAAAAAGAACTGTCTGAAAAAAAAGAACTGTCTGCAAAAAAAGAACTTTCTGAAAAAGAAGAACTTTCTGAAAAAGAAAAACTTTCTGAAAAAGAAGAACTTTCTGAAAAAGAAGAACTTTCTGAAAAAGAAAAACTTTCTGAAAAAGAAGATTTTTCTGAAAAAGAAAAACTGTCTGAAAAAGAAGATTTTTCTGAAAAAGAAAAACTTTCTGAAAAAGATAAATTACAAGAAAATGATAAAGTATCAGAAAAAGATGATAAGTCTGTTGTTCATAGTGATTCTAAGTCATCTGACAAAAAAGACGAATCAGAGGTTGCTCTTATTCCATTTATAGATCCAAGTGTGGAAAAATATAAGAATAAGAAGAAAAAAAGGAAGAAAGCCGGTTTGATATTTTTAGCTTCACTTTTAATAATTTATTTTGCCGGTGTAATATACTGTGCCAATTTCTTTGTAGGTAATTCTAAGATAAACAGTCAGGATGTTTCATATAAGAGTGTAAAAAATGCGGACGAGCTTATTCAATCTGATGCAGATGCATATACTCTTAAAGTTGCATTCAGAGACGGAAGTGTTACACTTAAGCCTGAAGATATAGGTGCAAATGCTGTTTTAAAAGAGAATATAAAAGATGTAAAGAAAAAGCAAAATCCATTTTTGTGGTTTATGTATTTCTTTAATGATAGTAAGTTTGAGGTTGAATATGCTCTTCAATATGAGGACAAGTCAATCGATAACTATCTTAACAAATTACAGTATCTTGACAACGATTATATGGTCAAACCGGAAAATGCATATGTTAAGCTCGAAGATGGAGAAGTAAAGCTTATACCTGAAACAGAAGGAACTCTTCTTGACAGAGAACGTTTAAAAGATGTTCTTGTAAAGGCGATTGATGATTATACTCCATATATTGATGCAGATAAAGAAGGATGTTATAAAATTGCTGATATCACATCGGAGTCAGAACCGATAAAGCAGACTGTAAAGCGTGCGGAAAGCTTTCTTAATATAAAAGCTCAGTATGACTTTGGAGGATATATATATCAGATTCCAAAAGATGAGCTTACCAGGATGGCTTATATAGACAGTACCGGAAATGTCAAAATAAGTGAAACCAATGTTAAGCTATATGCGGAAAAATTCGCAGAACAGTTTACAACCTATCATAAAGATAGAGAATTTTACACACATGATAATAAGCATATACTTATAAGCGGAGGCTATTACGGCTGGCAGATAGATGGAGAGGCTGAAGGTGAGGAGTTATATGAAGAAATCAAAAAACAAAGAGATTTTGTAAAAACTCCCGTGTGTATCACTGAAGGATATACATTATCAGATACCAATGATATCGGTGATAATTATGTAGAGATAGATTTAACGGATCAGCATGTATATATTATAAGAGACGGAAAAGTTGTTTATGATTCACTTTGCGTATCCGGCAATGAAAGTCGTGGTATGGGTACTCCGGGCGGAGTTTATCCTATAACCTATACACAACAGCATGCTATATTGAGAGGTCCCGGTTATGAGACACCGGTTGCATACTGGATGCCTTTTAATGGTGGTATAGGTATGCATGATGCAACCTGGAAATCCAAATTTGGCGAAGATTATTATAAATATGACGGTTCTCATGGTTGTATCAATCTTCCTTTGGATGCTGCCGGTGAGATATTCCAATTAGTTGAAAAAGGTATGCCGGTTGTATGTTATTGGGAGGATGAGATTACTTATCTGGATTAGTTGAAAAAGGTATGCCGGTTGTAATTATTAAGTAAGAGGTGTATGAATTGACAAAACATGAAAAAGAATTATATAACGCATATGACAGTGTAGAATCCAAAATTAAAACTAAGCCTTCCATAGCACTGGTTCTTGGTTCCGGACTGGGTGATTTTGCGGATTGTCTCGAAGATAAAACAATTATAGAATATAAAGATATACCCGGTTTTCCGGTATCTACTGTTTCCGGGCATGATGGCAAGTACATTCTTGGTAAGCTATATGATAAGCAGATTATTGCCATGAAAGGCAGAGTACATTTTTACGAGGGATATCCTATAGAAAAGGTTGTTATGCCTATTAGACTTATGAAGCTTATGGGTGCAAAAACACTTATAGTAACCAATGCTGCCGGTGGTATAAATAAAAGCTTTAATCCGGGAACACTAATGGTTATTAATGATCATATAACATCTTTTGTTCCATCGCCATTAATTGGCACCAATATCGAAAGTCTGGGAACAAGATTTCCTGACATGTCCAATGTGTATGATGAGGATTATATTAAGCTTTTGCATGATATATCATCTGAATGTGGTATAGAGGTTAAGGATGGTGTATATTTGCAGACAACGGGGCCTAATTATGAAACTCCTGCCGAGATTAAAATGTTTGGAGCACTCGGTGCAGATGCGGTAGGTATGAGTACAGCCTGTGAGGCTATGGCAGCAAAGCAT
Source organism: uncultured Lachnospiraceae bacterium (assembly GCA_902800325.1). Classification (GTDB taxonomy): domain Bacteria; phylum Bacillota; class Clostridia; order Lachnospirales; family Lachnospiraceae; genus Coprococcus_C. The sequence goes on along the minus strand of CADCDW010000051.1, from coordinate 14,865 downwards.
ATGGATATGAGAATTGCCGGAGTTTCCTGTATAACCAATATGGCTGCAGGTTTAAGTGCAACAAAGTTAAACCATGAAGAAGTCAAGAAAACGGCAGATATGATATCTGATAAATTTACTAAACTTATTAAGGAGTTTATAAAAAGAATATAATGAATAGGGAATTATTTAAAAGACTGGTTGACAGCAGAATAGTTATATTGGATGGAGCGACAGGCACAAATCTGTTTGAAAAGGGTATGCCGATGGGTGTATGTCCGGAACAGTGGATACTGGACAATCCCAAACATCTTCTGGAGCTTCAAAGAAGCTATATAAAAGCCGGAAGTAATATACTGCTTGCACCTACATTTACCGGAAATCGCATAAAGCTTGCGGAATATGGTCTGGCTGACAGGATAGTTGAGATAAATACTGAGCTTGTTAAACTTTCAAAAAAGGCCGTAAGCATGGAAGGTATGAGAGGATATGTGGCCGGAGATTTGACCATGACCGGTAAGCAGCTCATGCCTGTTGGGGATATGGAATTTGAAGAACTTGTAGATGTATATAAGGAACAGGCTGAGATTTTATATAGGGCAGGCGTTGATTTATTTATAGTTGAAACTATGATGAGTCTGGCAGAGTCGAGAGCTGCTGTTATAGCTATAAAAGAAGTATGTGACCTTCCGGTTATGGTGAGTCTTAGCTTCAACGAAGATGGCAAAACTTTGTATGGTGCGACACCTGAAGCAGCTGTTGTTGTACTTCAGTCTCTTGGAGTAGATGCTGTCGGTATAAACTGTTCAACAGGTCCGGCTGAGATGATTCCGTTTATCAAACGCATGATAAGATATGCCAAAGTCCCTGTGTTTGCAAAGCCTAATAACGGATTGCCTCAGTTTATAGATGGTAAAACCAAGTATCCTATGACACCGGCTGAATTTGCAGGTTATGGCAGACAACTCGTTGATACCGGAGTAAGACTTGTAGGCGGTTGTTGTGGTTCAACTCCTAAGCATATAGAAAGCTTAAGCAGAGCGGTAAAAGGTATAGAGGTTTGTCTTACAGAAGATGATGTAAGTAAAGTAAAGGGTGTCCTGTCAAGTGAAAGTAAGATATGTGAGCTTGACATAGATGGAAGATTTCTGGTTATCGGAGAAAGAATCAATCCTACCGGCAAAAAGAAGCTTCAGGAGGAACTCAGAGCAGGAAAACTGGATCTTGTTTCTTCTATGGCTGAAAGCCAGACCGAGCATGGAGCAGATATCCTCGATATCAATATGGGAACAAATGGTATAGACGAGTTATCAATGATGAAAAAAGCCTTATATTCGGTCATAAGTGTAACGGATCTTCCTTTGTGTATAGATTCAAGTCATATAGATGTTATAGAAGCAGCACTTAGGATTTATCCCGGAAGAGCACTTATTAATTCTATCTCGTATGAAGAAAAAAAATGCAGACCACTTATGAGGATAGCTAAAAAATATGGAGCTATGTGTATTTTGCTTCCTTTATCGGATAAGGGACTGCCTGAAAGCCTTGAAGAAAAGAAAGATATAATACGTAAGCTTTTAGCTGTAGCCGATGAGGAAGGCGTTCCAAGAGAAAATCTTGTTATAGACGGACTTGTTTCGACAGTTGGTGCCAATAAAATGGCTGCTGTGGAGACACTTGAAACTATAGCATTTTGCAAAAATGAACTTGGTATCCCTACTGTATGCGGTTTATCCAATATCTCTTTCGGTTTACCGGAAAGAATCAATATAAACACAGCATTTTTAACTATGGCTATAGATAAAGGTCTTACGATGGCTATCTGTAATCCGGAACAGTCTCAGCTTATGAATGCGGCTCTTGCGTCTGATTTACTTAAAGCTAAAACCGATTCGGATAACAGGTATGTTGAAAATGTTGTTGCCGTTACCAATGTTGAAAAAGAAACAGATAAAAAAAAATCCGGACAGCTTGAAGGAAGTAAGATATATATCGATGTGGTAAAGGGCAATAAAGATTCTATTATTGATGATGTAAAGGCTGATATAGATAATGGCAGAGCTCCAAAGGATATTATAGACAATGACCTTATACCTGCTGTTAACAAGGTGGGAGAATTGTTTGAAAAAAAGAAATATTTTCTGCCACAGCTTATAGCAGGTGCAACAGCTATGGATATGGCTATTAATTATCTGACACCGCTTTTGGGAGATAATAAAGGTCCGAGCAAAGAAACTGTCATTATGGCAACCGTTGAAGGCGACATCCATGATATAGGTAAAAATCTGGTATGCCTTATGCTTAGAAATTATGGATATAATGTCATAGACCTTGGAAAAGATGTACCGTTAGAAACTATAATTAAAGCAGCACAAGAAAATAATGCTTCAGTTATCGGCTTGTCGGCGCTTATGACTACAACTATGATGAAGATGAAAGATGTGGTTGATTATGTTAAGAAATACAAGCTTAAATTCAAGGTTATAATCGGCGGAGCAGTTGTCAGTCAGAACTTTGCCGATGAGATAGGGGCAGACGGTTATTCAAAGGATGCCAATGAAGCGGTAAAGTTAGTAGAGAAACTATTGACAGACAAGGCTTAAATGGTTAAAATAAGCTTTATGGATAAAATAATAAATTTGATTTATTAGTTGAAAGGTGGATTTGTAACATGAAAAAAATGGTATTATCTTTATTAGTTGATAACACCTCCGGAGTACTTAGCAGAGTTGCCGGATTATTTAGTAGAAGAGGATATAATATTGACAGCTTATCTGTAGGTGTAACAGAAGATCCTCAGTTTTCAAGAATGACAGTTGCTGTAAGCGGTGATGACAGAATTCTTAACCAGATTGAAAAACAGCTTCTTAAGCTTGAAGATGTCAAATCCATTACACAGCTTAAAGATGGAGAATCTGTTTGCAGAGAACTTCTTTTGGCAAAGATTAATGTTAATTCCGAACAGAGACTTCAGATAATTTCTCTTGCAGATGTATTCCGAGCAAAGGTTGTTGATGTTTCAGTTGATTCGGTTATGGTTGAAATGACCGGAAATGCAAGTAAAATAGAAGCATTTATTACTTTGCTTGACGGATTTGAAATAGGTGAGATGGTGAGAACCGGACTTACAGGACTTACAAGAGGTAACAATTAGTTAAAGGTCATTACTTACTTTCTAAAGTAATAACATATATTTTTATTTATTAAGGAGGAATTAATAAAATGGCAGCAAGAATTTTTTATCAGGAGGATTGTAATTTATCATTACTTGATGGTAAGACAATTGCAATCATTGGTTACGGCAGCCAGGGACATGCTCACGCATTAAATCTTAAAGAGTCAGGATGCAATGTCATTATAGGACTTTATGAAGGAAGTAAATCATGGGCTAAGGCAGAAGCTCAGGGATTTAAGGTATATACAGCAGCTGAAGCTGCAAAGCAGGCTGATATCATTATGATTCTTATCAATGATGAGCTTCAGGCTAAGCTTTATAAAGAAGATATCGAGCCAAATCTTGAGGCTGGTAATATGCTTATGTTTGCACATGGTTTCAATATTCATTTTAATCAGATTGTTCCACCTAAGGATGTTGATGTTACAATGATCGCTCCTAAGGCTCCGGGACATACAGTACGTTCAGAATATCAGGCAGGTAAGGGTACTCCTTGTCTTGTGGCTGTATATCAGGATGCAACAGGTAAGGCACTTGATCTTGCACTTGCATATGGTCTTGGTATCGGTGGAGCAAGAGCAGGTGTGCTTGAAACTACTTTCAGAACTGAGACTGAGACTGACCTCTTTGGTGAGCAGGCTGTCCTTTGCGGTGGTGTATGCGCACTTATGCAGGCAGGTTTTGAAACTCTTACTGAAGCAGGTTATGATCCAAGAAATGCTTACTTTGAGTGTATTCATGAGATGAAGCTTATCGTTGATCTTATATATCAGTCAGGCTTTGCAGGTATGAGATATTCTATTTCAAACACTGCTGAGTATGGTGATTACATAACAGGTCCTAAGATTATCACTGAAGATACTAAGAAAGCTATGAAGAAGATTCTTAAGGATATTCAGGATGGTACTTTTGCAAAGGACTTCTTACTTGATATGTCATCGGCAGGCGGTCAGGCTCATTTCAAGGCTTTAAGAAAGCTTGCATCTGAGCATCCGTCAGAGAAGGTTGGCGAAGAAGTACGTAAGTTATATAGCTGGAATGATGAAGCAGGAAAGCTTATAAATAACTAAAATATAAAATGTGTCAGGAAACAGGCGTCTTGTCACATTTTATAAGTATATCAGACTGTACGAAAAAATGTGCAAAGCATGGCGTTAAGCAGCACGTGCCATGCGTGCACATTTTTTCATACAGTCGATGCATATACAATACAAGTGACAAGGTGCTTGACCTCATGATACACAATATAAAGCTTAAGCAAAAAAGAAGGAGAAGACTATGACATGTTTGGAAGCACAATCGAATATTATGGCTTTTATTGATGGCAAGCTTTCAGACGCAGAGGTCGTAGATTTTGTCCGTCATATGCAAAACTGCAAGAATTGTTCTGAGGAGCTTGAGATATACTATACTTTGATAGTTGGTATGAGAAAACTGGACAATAACGAGGATCTGCCTCAGAATTTTAAATCTCTTTTAAACGAAGATCTTGAAAATGCCAAAAGTAAGGTTCAAAAAGCCAAAAGATTTAAAATTTCAACCTTTGGAGTGTTCTTTATAGCCTTTGTATTTGTATTATTACTTTTTTATGGAAGAATTCTGCAGAAGGTTCATACCGTAGAACAGATTATTATAAAAGAACGACAGGGTGATTCGTATTTTTTAGATACATTTAATGATTATATATCTTTTGAAGATGAGGATATAATTGTTTATCAAAAAGATAAATATACTTATAAAGAAAAAAGTTATTATGAAAAAATAAGAGGTTATAATTTTACGCATCATTATGATCCTTTTGAGGATGAGGAGGATTTATCCGAATGAACAGGCTTTTATTGATTGATGGAAACAGTATCTTAAACAGGGCATTTTACGGACTTCCCGATCTTACTACAAGCGACGGAAGACACACCAATGCTGTGCTTGGATTTTTAAATATAATTCTAAAAGTTATAGACGAAGAGAACGCAACTCATGTATGTGTTGCATTTGATTTAAAAGAACCTACCTTCAGACATAAGATGTTTAGCGAATACAAGGGAACCAGACATCCGATGCCTGATGAACTAAGGGAACAGGTCCCGCTCATCAAAGACGTGTTAAAAAGTATGCATATATTTACTATATCCAAGGCAGGATATGAGGCTGATGATATACTTGGAACACTTTCAAGAATGGGTGAAAATAACGGATATGATGTTACGATATTATCAGGAGACAGAGATTTACTTCAGCTTGCAACAGATAAGATTCTGATTAAAATACCTAAGACAAAGGCAGGAAAAACAGAAATATTTAATTATTATGATAAGGATGTAATAAATGAATACGGCGTTACACCCCTTATTTTTATAGATATGAAAGGACTTATGGGGGATTCGTCGGATAATATACCGGGAGTACCGGGGGTAGGACCAAAGTCTGCCGGTAAACTGCTTTTGGATTATGGTTCTATGGACGGAATATATGAACATATAGATGAATTAAAAAAGAGCAAAATGAAGGATAATCTGATAGAGTTCAAAGAACAGGCATATATGTCCAAAGAACTCGCAACTATAAAGCTTGACTGTGAACTGGACGCTAAGCTTGAAGATATGCTTTATAAAGATGCTTTTAATGAAGAATCCTATAAAATGTTTTCCGAACTTGAATTTAAGAGCCTTTTAACCAGATTTGACGAATCTGATAAGAAGGTAGAAGCATTTGATTTTAAGATTAATTTTGTGTCTGACAAGAAGGAATTATCAAAACTATTTGATAATGATTTTGATTCTTTTGGATTTTCTTTTATTGAAAATGGCTCTGAGCTTGTATGTGCAAGCTTCTCATTTGATAATAATAATGCATATATTATCAGATTAAATGGAGAAATTGATGCCGGACTTATCAATACACATATTATTGAGTGCCTTAAAAAGAATAAAAGAATTTGCTCACTTGATATAAAGGAAGAATTAAGATTTATTGAACTTAATCCGGATTATGACATATTTGATTGCGGTATAGGTGCATATCTTATAAATCCATTAAAGGATGAATACGCTCATGATGATATTGCAAAAGAGTATTTGGGATTAACTTTGCCAACGAAGAAAGAATTAATAGGTAAAAACGAGATAAATATGTTTACTATTGAAGATGATAATATCGCAAGGTTTATTGCTTATCAGTCTTTGATTCCTTTTATGGCTTCTGATATTATATTAAAGAAACTCAACGCTATGGAAATGTATAGGCTTTATAAGGAGATAGAACTTCCGTGTACTTTTTCTCTGTTTGAAATGGAAAAAAACGGAATAAAAGTCGATGGTAAGGCTTTAAACGAGTTTGGAATTAAATTAAAAGAAAATATAGATATTCTTACAAAAGAAATATATGAGCTTGCCGGTAAAGAATTTAATATAAATTCAACCAAACAGCTTGGAGAAGTTCTTTTTGAGGATTTGGGACTTAAATCCGGTAAAAAAACAAAAACAGGATATTCGACAAGCGTGGAAGTCCTTGAAAAGATAAAAGGAGAACATGATATCATACCTAAGATACTTGATTACAGACAACTTACCAAGTTAAATTCCACTTATGTGGAAGGCTTGTCTGTTTATATAAGACCTGATGGGAGAATTCACGGTAAATTTAATCAGACTGTAACTGCGACAGGAAGAATAAGTTCTACTGAACCTAATCTTCAAAATATACCTACAAGGCTGCCTTTAGGAAGAGAAATCAGGAAAGTCTTTATACCTGAAGATGGATTCGTTTTTTTGGATGCGGATTATTCGCAGATTGAATTAAGAGTGTTGGCTCATCTTTCAAATGATGAAGCACTCATATCTGCATATAAAAAAGGAACAGATATTCATACGATAACTGCTTCTGAGGTATTTGATGTACCTATAGATAAAGTAGACAGTCTAATGAGACGTAAGGCAAAAGCTGTAAATTTTGGTATAGTTTATGGAATAAGCTCATTTGGCCTCGGACAGGATCTTGATATATCCAGAAAAGAAGCGGAAGGATATATCAACAAATACTTTGACACATACAAAAACGTTAAAAAATATCTGGATGATGTTGTAAAAAGTGCCAGGGATAAAGGTTATTCTGTTACAATGTTCAATAGAAAAAGACCTATTCCTGAACTTAAGTCATCTAATTTTATGACAAGAAGCTTCGGCGAAAGATGTGCCATGAATTCTCCTATTCAGGGTACAGCGGCAGATATTATAAAGATAGCTATGATTAATGTTGATAGAGAATTGAAGAATAGAGGATTAAAGTCTAAACTTGTACTTCAGGTGCATGATGAGCTTTTGATTGAGACTAAAAAAGAAGAGTTGGAAGAAGTAAAAGAACTTTTAAAGGATAATATGATGAAAGCTGCAAATCTCAGTGTCCCTCTTATAGTTGATATGCATGATGGTGAAAGCTGGTTTGACGCTAAATAATTACAGCAAAGGATAAGTATGAAAATATTAGGTATAACCGGCGGGGTAGGTTCCGGCAAAAGCAGAGTTTTATATGATTTAAAAAATTATTATGGGGCGTATGTGATAGAAGCAGATAAACTTGCTCATGAACTTATGCAGCCGGGAAAAAAGATTTACAATAGAATTATAGATGAATTTGGTGAAAGTATTATTTCAAAGGATGAACCTTATCCGATAGACAGAGCCAAACTTGGAGAAATAGTATTTAATAATTCTGATAGTCTCGAAAGACTTAATAAGATTACTCATCCGCTGGTAAAAGAAGAAATACTTAAACGTATAAAAAGTAAAAGATCTGATAATGATACAGAGTTATTTGTAATCGAAGCAGCTCTTTTAATAGAAGACGGATATAAGGAAATATGCGATGAAATCTGGTATATATGGGTTTCGCGTGAGGAAAGAATAAATAGACTTATGAAACAAAGAGGATATACAAAAGAGAAATGTATATCTATATTTGAGAGCCAAAAGCCGGATGAATTCTATAAAAAATATACAAATTTCACCATAAATAATGAAAAAAGTTACGAAAATTCATCAAAACAACTAAAAGCAAGGTTGAATATGTTCCTTGAAAATGGTATAATAAGTAAATAATTATGGCAGGAGGAAAGACATGGCTGCAATTACAAAATACCCTGAACCTCTTATATTTGGTTTGGATATAGGAACAAGAAGTATAGTAGGCACAGTGGGATACAAAGAGGCTGAAAAATTTAATGTTGTAGCTATGGCTGTCAAGTTTCACGATTCAAGATCCATGATAGACGGTCAGATTCATGACATAAACAAGGTTAGCGAAGATATTATATATGTTAAAAACGAGCTTGAAAAACAGCTCGGAGGAAGAAAGCTTAAAGATGTATGTATAGCTGCTGCAGGTCGTGTGTTAAAGACCGCTGTCGGACATGGCGATTATACATTTGATGACAATACTGAGATTACTCAGGAGTATATTCATTCAATTGATCTGATAGGCGTTGAAAAAGCACATGATATTATACTCAAAGAGCTTCACGAAAACAGTGAGGAAACAAAGTATTATTGTGTTGGTTATACAGCTATCAAGTATTATTTGAATGATTATGAAATTTTAAATCTTGAAGGACACAGGGGAATTAAAATCGGCGCTGACATACTTGCAACGTTTCTTCCGGAAGAGGTAGTAAGCAGCTTATATACTGCAGTTGAAAAAGCAGACCTTTATGTATCCAATCTTACATTGGAGCCTATTGCGGCCATAAATGTTGCTATACCTGAAAATTTCAGATTGTTAAATATCGCTCTTTTGGATGTGGGTGCCGGAACTTCTGATATCTGCATTACAAGAGATGGCAGTATAATTGGATATGGTATGATTCCATCTGCAGGAGATGAACTTACTGAAACTCTAATAAAAAAATATCTTGTTGATTTTGATACAGCTGAAAAGTTAAAGATGGTAAGTCCTAAGAAAAAGGCTGTTACTTATAAGGATATAATGGGTATATCACATAAGATTACTCCGGATGAAATATTTAAAACACTTGCATCTGTAAAAGATGAAATAACCAAAAAAATTGCAGACAAGATTATCGAGCTTAACGGTGGTATACCGGTAAGCGCTGTTTTCGTTGTAGGTGGCGGCGGAAAGCTGGATGGATTTACCGATGTTCTTGCGCGCATGCTTAAGCTGCCTGAAGAAAGAGTTGCACTTAGAGGGCAGGAAGTTATGCACAATATTAATTTCCTGGTTGAAGATATAAAGAAAGATCCTCTTTATGTTACACCGATAGGTATATGTCTTAATTATTTTGATCAGAAAAACAACTTTATATTTGTTACCGTTAATGGTGACAGGGTTAAATTATATAACAATGACAAACTTACTATATTTGACGCTGCGGTACAGTACGGACTTCCAAATGAGCATATTTTCCCTAAAAGAGGTAAGGATCTTACCTTTAAAATCAATGGTAAAAACCGTATTGTGCGTGGACTTAACGGAGAAGCAGCGATTATTAAACGAAATGATAATGTAGTTGGTATGAATGCTCTTATAGAGGCCAATGATAAAATTGATATAGTAAAATCAACTGCGGGAGAACCTGCCAAAGCTTTGCTTGGATCGCTTCCTGAATATGCGGGAACACTTGAATTTATCGTCAATGACGCTAAAATCATCTGTCCTAAATTTGCAGTTGTAAACGGAGCTCCGGAAACAGAATCCTATAATATCAAAGACGGTGATGATATTGAAATGCAAAATTATTATCTCCTTAATCAGCTTTTGACATTTATGGATGTGAAACCTGAAGGAAAGATATATGTCAACAACAAAGAGGCTGTTTTGGATGAAAAAGTGTATGAAAACTTTGTGGTATCATGGAGTGATGAGGTAAAGTATGACGATCTTCCGGAAGCAACAGAGGCTGATAAAGAAAAGATTAAAGAAAAAACAAACGAAAAAGAAGATAATTCAGATTCCAAAACTGTCAATGCAGAGGTTTTGACTAAAGACGATTCTGAGATAACAATGCATGTTATGGTAAATAATAAACCTTTTACATTGACCGGAAAAAACGAATACAGATTTGTTGATGCCATGGATGCAAGCGCTTTTGATATGTCATCCATGAAGGGCAGTCGTCTTGAAACAAAGATAGACGGAGTACATGCAGAGTTTATTGATTTAATTCATGAAGGCGCTAATATTGAAATTTATTGGGAGAAATAGGGTTTATGGAAAAATCAAAAAAAACGATTGATATCGATTTGTTTGAAAAAAAAGATGTTCCATCAAATGCATATGATAAGATGAACAGTTCAATTAAATATAACCCTATATTTCATAGAATCACTTATTTGACCAATGTAATTATTGCATTGATTGTTTATCTTGCAAAGCTTACCAATATAAGTAAGAATCCAAGGCTCAATGCTTTACAGGTGTTTATTATTATAACTGTTTTTTTTGTGATTGATATATTGCTTTACCGTGTTGATTATTTTATGTCAAAAAAGATTTTTTTGATATTCAGGTTTTTTGAAATTGTTATTTTTGAAGTAGTTACAGCCATTATTCCCAATTTGATGATAATAATGGTATCATTGTGTATACTAATTACAATTTTCACCATAGAATTTTTGTTATATGATACAGATTTTGTTAAAGATGATATATTTACAAGACGCATTATAATTATTGTGATATATATAATATCAGCAGTCGTTGGCATTAAATTCAGAACTGAAACAGAGATGATATGCTTCCTGCTTACACAGATTGCAATGCTCTTTGCTGCATATACAATAGTAGATATGATTATAGCCATCAACCAGAAAAATGAAAGTAAGATATTTAAGCTTTCTTTAGAGGTTTCGGATATTCAGGATGCAAACGAAAAGCTTATAGAATATCAGGAAAAAATAGAATCAACCAATGAACAGATAAATTATCAGCGTATAGAAATGCAAAGAACAAACAGAGAACTTGAGCAGGTAAACAAAGAAACTGAAGCCCAGACCAAAGTTATGAGTTTTATGGCATCAACATTTGATATATCTAAGTGTATAGATGTTCTTGCGGACTCGATTGCCGAAACTAAATTAACAAAATTATGTGCCATATATACAGAGCCTGATGAATATATAAGTAAACGTGGCAATTTTGTCATTAAAACTAATTATACATCTGTTGAAAGAAGGCTTCGTAAAGATATAGAACAGATTTATTCCGATTTTAAATCGGATATACGTAATTCTAAGATATATACCGAGACAGAATTATTACGATTCAAATTTATCGGTGATGCAAATATTAATGCCATAGCAATTCTTCCGCTTTCAGAAGGCAAAAGAATGTATGGAATAATGATAGTAGCATCAGACAAAGATGGCTTTTTTGATAAAGGGCTTAATTATTATGAAGCAAGCGTGGCAGAATTAAATATTGCGGTTAAAAATGCAAAGCTTTATCTTATGATGCAGGATATGGCTCATAAAGACGGATTAACAGGTATAAATAACAGAATGTATTTTATGCAGTTGTTTGAATCTGCCGTTAAAAAGACAAAACGAAAGAAAGGCAGTCTTTCTGTTGCTCTATATGATATAGACAAATTCAAATCCGTAAATGATACCTATGGACATCTCGCCGGAGATGCGGTAATTAAAACTGTTGCCGCCATAGGCGACAGATATGCATCAGAAAACGGTGGATTTGTTGGAAGGTATGGAGGTGAAGAGTTCCTTATCGTTTTACCGGATAAATCTGAAAATGAAGCTCTTCCTATACTTGAAGCTATGCATGAGGAGATTAAGAATACTACTGTTAAACATGAACAGGATAATATAAATGTTAATGTTTGTATCGGACTTACATCATATCCGAATATATGCGAAGATGCCAATATGCTTATTAACAGAGCTGATATGGCTATGTATTACGGTAAGGAGCATGGAAGAGGCCGCCTTGTAGTAGATGACAGAGAGTTAATTAAGGAATAATCAGTATATAATAACATAGGTTAAAGGAGAAGAAACGTGGGATTTATTGATAGCATTAAACAACGAGCAAAAGCTGACAAAAAGACAATAGTTCTGCCTGAAACTGCGGATATGAGAACCTTACAGGCTGCTCATAAGGTTTTAGAGGAAGACATTGCTCATATCATTTTGATTGGTGACAAAACAGATATCAATAAAAGAGCAGGAGAAAACGGCCTTGATTTATCAAAAGCCCGTTTTGTTGATCCTTATGATTGTCCTAAGCTTAATGATTATGTTGCACTTTTAGTAGAAATAAGAAAAAAGAAGGGTTTAACACCTGAAGATGCAAAGGAACTTCTGCTTACCAATCTTTTATATTTTGGATGTATTATGGTTAAAGCAGGAGATGCTGATGGTATGGTTGCCGGTGCAGTTAACTCATCTGCTAACGTTTTGCGTGCAGCATTACAGATACTAAAGACGGCTCCAAATACTAAACTTGTTTCGGCGTTTTTCCTGGTGGTTGTACCAAATTGTAATATGGGTGCAAACGGAACTTTTGTATTTTCTGATGCTGGACTTAATCAGTTTCCAAATGCTGAGGAGCTTGCAGCTATAGCTGAAAGTTCAGCGAAATCATTTAGACTTCTTGTGAATGAAGAACCTATTGTTGCCATGCTTTCACATTCTACTAAAGGAAGTGCAAAACATCCATATGTAGATAAGGTTATTGAGGCTACAAAAATTGTTAATAGGGACTGCCCTGATTTGAAATGTGACGGTGAGCTTCAATCAGATGCTGCCATAGTACCTGAGGTTGCGGCTTCAAAGGCACCGGGCAGCTCGGTTGCCGGTAAAGCAAATGTACTTATTTTCCCCGATTTGGATGCGGGTAATATAGGTTATAAGCTTGTCCAAAGACTTGCCAAGGCTGATGCATACGGTCCGATTACTCAAGGTATAGCTAAACCGGTAAATGATCTTTCGAGAGGTTGTTCGGCCGATGATATAGTTGGTGTAGTTGCGATTACCGCCGTTCAGGCTCAAGCTATGGAATAGACTGTAATAATATAATTATAATATGATTAGGAGACATAATAATGAAGGTTTTGGTTATTAACTGTGGAAGCTCTTCACTCAAGTATCAGCTTATTGATTCCGATACTGAAAAGATGCTTGCTAAAGTAAATTGTGAAAGAATTAAGATAGACGGATCGTTTATAACGCATCAGACTACAGGAAAAGAAAAGGTGGTTTTTGAAGCACCTATGCCCGATCATAGTGCTGCTGTAAAGCTTGTTATAGAAAAGCTTACAGATAAAGAAGTTGGTGCTATATCCGACTTATCAGAAATAGGAGCAATCGGACACCGAGTAGTACATGGAGGCGAGAAATTTGCAGGATCTGCAGTTATAGATGATTCTGTAATAAGTGCTATTGAAGAATGTTCAGAGCTTGCACCTTTACATAATCCTGCAAATCTCATAGGTATAAGAGCATGTAAGGAACTTATGCCGGAAGTTCCGCAGGTTGCAGTATTTGATACGGCATTTCATCAGACTATGCCTGATTATGCATATATTTATGGTATTCCATATGAATATTATGAGAACTATAAAATTAGAAGATATGGTTTCCATGGCACAAGCCACAGCTTTGTATCCAAGAGAACAGCCGAGCTTCTTGGCAAAGATATAAAGGATACAAAGATTATAGTTTGTCACCTTGGCGGAGGTGCAAGTATTTGTGCTGTTTGTGGCGGTATATCTATAGATACAACTATGGGATTTACACCACTTGAAGGTATTACCATGGGTACAAGAAGTGGCAATATTGACCCTGCAATAATTGAATTTATAGCCAACAAAGAAGGAAAATCTGTTTCTGATATTATGAATATTCTCAATAAAAATTCAGGAGTCCTTGGAATATCCGGAAAATCAAGTGACTTCAGGGATTTAGATGAAGGAATAATTGCCGGTGATAAAAGATGTGAGATAGCTATGAACGTATTTTGCTATCAGGCTGCCAAGTTTATCGGTGGTTATGTGGCTGCCATGAATGGCGTTGATGCGATAGTATTTACTGCGGGTGTAGGAGAAAATAATAAAACTGCAAGAACAAGAATCTGTAGCAGACTCACTTATCTTGGTATTTCACTTGACGATGCGTCGAACAGCCTTAGAGGAGAAGAAGTTCGTATATCCGCAGATGATTCAAAGGTTCCGGTATATGTAGTTCCTACCAATGAAGAACTTGCAATTGCAAGAGAAACTGTTGCATTGATTTAAGAAAATAATAACTAATTTGAAAAAATTAGCAAAATTTAAAAATTTTTGTTGACATTGAATTATAAAGTTTGTATAATAGCCTAAGTGTGATTTTTAAGGGAGGTGTAAGACCGTGGGAGCTATATGTCCTAAGAATAAAACTTCAAAAGCAAGAAGAGACAAGCGTAGAGCTAACTGGAAGATGAGTGTTCCGGGATTAGTTAAGTGCAGCAAATGTGGAGAGCTTATGATGCCGCACAGAGTTTGCAAAGCTTGTGGTTCATATAATAAAAAGGAAATCGTTAAGGTTGGTTAATCTTATATTAGATTAATTTAAAGAGAGTGATGGAAAAAGGCATTGGATTTATTCAGTGTCTTTTTTCTTTTTTAAATTTATTTTTTTTATTTATAGTAATGATTTTTTACATTTTTTTTGTTATAATATAAAATAAAGTATATAATAAATATGTTTATA
>CADCDW010000050.1 GCA_902800325.1 uncultured Lachnospiraceae bacterium | reverse complement strand
TATCATATCCTTGATTATCTGGTTTGAGGATGTGTTTGCCCAAAATGGTCTGGCATATTTTCTTTTATCTAAAACAATTGATTTTACATAATTTATAACACTCCACGGATTATAAATCTCTTTATCACCAAACAGATAACCATCGTACCACTCTTTAACCTCCGGAATATTTTCTGTCAATCCATAATCAATAAGCATTTGTTCCGTTTCTTGCTCTGTAAATCCAAAACCTTCAGAAAAAGTATCATCCATTACAGAATTAATCTGCAGATGATTAAGCCCTGTAAATATGCTCTCCTTGCTTATCCTGAGACAGCCTGTAACCACACCAAACTGCAATGCATCATTGGTTTTAAGCGCAGACTCAAAAAGTGAGCGTATAAATCCGACCATCTCATCATAAAATCCGTTGTAATAAGCATTTTCAAGAGGTACGTCATACTCATCAAGGAGTATAATTACTTTTTTATCGTGAAACTTGTTCAAGCATTCTGACAGTGTCTTAAGAGCAGTTGAATAACGTTCAATCTCCATTTCCCGCTTTTCTTTTACTATTAATTCATCGTCTTTCGCCGGTCTTGAAAATTCTTCAAGCATCTCTCTTTCTTCCTTCAAAAGTTTGTCAGACTGCCATAGATATGCATGTCTTCTGAACTCTCCGACAATCTCATCCCTAAGCTTCTTAAATGCAGCCATGAAACCCGGCTGCTTTGCCGACTTAAGTGAAAGCTTGATAACAGGATACTTTCCCATCATGGAAAGAATCTTGTCAGGTGCTCCCATAATCCTCTTTCCTTCAAAGTATCTTTTCTTATCTATAACATTACCACTGTAATCATATTCAAGTTCAAAAAAAGTGCGAAGCATGGAAAGTGCAAGGGTCTTACCGAAACGTCTCGGTCTGGTGAATAACGTTACTTTACCGCCTCTTTCAACAATATCATTAATAAGCATTGTCTTATCTATATAATACATATCATCATCTATAAATTCCTTGTATTCCTCATATCCTATACCAATCTTTTTCACTATCTGCACCCTCTTTCCTTTAAGCCTGTTTAATCTTTTTATTTTTTTAACATACGGCGTAACAAATGTGCCACAAATCATATAATTATTAAAATTTTTAATACATTTTTAATCAGTCACTTATTTACCGGATTTTATCTGTCATACGCTCTTACGATACATCTCTTTTTACAGTGTTATTTTACTTGATTTTTTATTAAATATCAATACTGTCCAATATCTCCAACATCATAACTCTCATAAGCTGATGTGGAAATGTCATGTTGGATATGCTTAATTTGTAATCTGCACGTTTTATCACATCATCAGAAAGACCAAGTGAGCCACCTATAACAAGAACAAATGATGAGCAATAATTTTCCTTTGCTCTTACGAATAGCTCCTTTAACTTTTTTTGTTCTGTTGGCTTGCCATCTATACAAAGTGCCACAACATAATCATTTTTATCTATCTTGGAAAGAATTCTATCTCCTTCTTTATTTTTTATGCCTTCCAAAACCGGAGTACTTTGCTTTACAGGTATACTTTCGTCCGGAACTTCTATTATCTCAATCCTGTTCTTATGAACGTAATTAATATCACTTTTTAGTTCTTCTATCTTTTTTCTATAGTATTCTTCTTTGACTTTTCCAACAGCTATCAGTTTTATATTCAAAATTTTTTCCTCTGCTTTATTTATTAAATTTATCTATTTACAATATTGAGTTTTATATTCAATATTAACCTCAACTATATCTCGATTAAATTAATTTAACCGGATTTTTTCTTTAACCAACTACCAATACGTTTTTTAACATTTTAGCAGACATTTTTACCATTTATTATTAATTTCTTTACTTAAATTTTTTATTCTTGTCATACTTTGTTCATAATTAAGGTTTATATTAATACTATAGTTTTTCATAAATCCTCTCTTTAAATTATATAATTTTTGATAATAAAATGCCGGTTTTGTTCCACCGGCATTTTATTATATAAAAAACCGGATATATAAAAACAGATGCTATGCATATCGTTAAGTTCCAACGTAATATACGTGCATCTGTTTTTTATTTATAATAAATTATACATTTCCGTTTTTTACATCGTCAAATTCTTTTTCAATCTCCTCACTTACCTTAGGCGTTATGAGTGATATAACTATTATAAAGAACAGACTCACAAAAAATCCTATGAGCAGTGAATAAGCTCCTGTATATGTCGCAAGCGTAACCTTTGCTCCGTCCATATCTATAAGTTTTATATAGTCCCAAAGAATAACCGTCGCCGCACCGCTTATCATACCTACTGCCGCTCCCGGAAGATTTATTCTCTTCCAGTAAAGAGACATAAGTATAGTCGGACCAAATGCAGAACCAAGTCCTGCCCACGCATCGGAAACAAGTCCCATGATACTTGAATCAGGATTCCATGCTATAAAAAATGCAATTATTGCTATAACAAAAACGCATATTCTGGCTATAAGTAAAACAGTTTTTTCTTTTAAGTTCTTGAAAAATACTCCCTTGAACAAATCCTGTGATATGGAAGATGATGAAACCAAAAGCTGTGAATCTGCTGTAGACATAATGGCAGCAAGTATACCACAGAGCAAAAGTCCTCCTATAAACGGTATCTTTATATCTTCTGTAAACATCTTCATTATCATCTCAATATATACATTTTCATACTGTGAACCATCTGTTGAAAGAACTGTAGGGAAAAGATATGCTCTACCTATAACACCTATGATACATGCAACAACAAGCGAAAGGAGTACCCAAACGATAGCAACCTTCTTTGATTTTGAAAGTTCCTTTTCATCCTTTATCGCCATAAATCTTACAAGTATATGAGGCATACCGCAGTATCCCAGTCCCCATGCAAGCTGTGAGGCAACACTCATAGCTGAAATTGTCTTTCCGTTTTCAACAAAGACATTCAGAAAATCACTGGCATCTTCTACTCCACTGTCTATAAGATTTGGAATAATATTGCCTGTCCCCATAAGTATAACCGCTACTATAGGCACTGCAAGAATTCCTATAAGCATCATCATACCCTGTATGAAGTCTGTCTTACATACAGCAAGAAAGCCTCCTAAAAATGTATATGCAAGTATAACAGCAGCACCTACAAAAAGTGCAGTATGATAATCAATCTTGGCAATTGAAGAAAAAAGCTTTCCGCCTGCAGCAAAAGCCGATGCAGTATAAACCAGGAAAAATATAAGAATAACAACGGCTGATATAGCCATAAGTATCTTCTTTTTATCTCCGAATCTGTTACTTAGATACTCTGGGATAGTAAGTGCATTACCTGCTCTTATGGTATATCTTCTTAATCTTCCGGCTACAAATAACCAGTTCAAAACCGTTCCAATAAAAAGACCTACTGCTATCCATGCCTGATTGGTACCAAAAGCATATATACAGCCCGGAAGTCCCATCAAAAGCCAGCCACTCATGTCAGAAGCCTGTGCCGAAAGAGCAGCCACCCAGCCTCCTAAGTTTCTTCCACCCAGGAAATAATCATCTGCATTTTTGTTTTTCTTTGCAGTTGATATTCCGATCAAAAGCATTCCACCCATATAAAGAGCAAATGCAAACACAATCCAACCTGTCATAATTAATCTTTGGTCTCAAGTAAAAGCAATATTCCGCTTTTAATTGATATACGACCTTCCTCCTTTATTAATTCATTACTTATCCCAAGTGTATCGCCCTTTAAAAGAACTCCATCACTTAAGTTATATTTAAATCCCTCAAGTGTAACTCCTTCTACCATATCCGTAAAAGGGATAAGGGATATAAATTTTCCATATAAATCCTTTTTCTTTATAACAGCATCTTTATCTAACATGCTTATCTTGTTTTGTCTGTCAACTATACAGGCTTTAACATCATATAACAGGCAGTGTTTCAGCAATCCTATATTACCGAGCAGATGATCTATTCTTCCGCCTGTAGCACCCATGATGATTATCGAAATATTTTTGCTTTCGGCATAATCAACAGCTTTTTTTACAGCCACATGTGTATCAGTCATATCTTTGATAGGATTAAGAAGTATCGTTCTTTTATCCATAGCGTACTTTTCTTTTATACTTTCGTCAGCTGAATCAAAATCCCCTACTATGAGATCTGCTGTTATTTGAAGCCGTTCAAGCGCCTCCATGCCCTTGTCAACACCTATAATATATGGTTTGTCCGATGTACTTTCTATAATATCCATAAGAAGTATGTCATCCACTACTCCGCCGGTTACTATTATTATATCTTTTTTCTTATCTCCTGCCTCAGCCATATTTTCACAACCTTAAATCAAAACTAAAATAACCCTGTCCTGTTATTTAATCCTACTTAAGCAGATCAAAAAATCTGCTGACATTTTCTTTTATATCACCGTTAAAGCATGCAGAACCGGCAACTATTACATTTGCTCCGGCCTCTAAAACAGTATTTACATTATCAAAATTGATACCTCCGTCAACCTCGATAAGAAGTTTTGGGTTTAATTCATCGGCCCAAAGTCTGACAGACTTGAGTTTTTCAATGGAAACAGGCATAAATTTCTGTCCACCAAAGCCCGGATGAACACTCATAACAAGTATCATATCAACCATATTTATATAAGGTTTTACAACATCTGCATCAGTTTCCGGATTTATGGCAAGTCCACATTTGAGACCTGCCGCCTTTATAAGTTCTATCGTCTCACCCAAATCCTCACACGCCTCATAATGAACGGTAAGCAAGTCAGCTCCTGCATCTTTAAATGCATCTATATATCTTTTAGGTTCATTTATCATAAGATGAACATCAAAAAATGCATCCGTTACTTTTCTTATAGCCTTTATAACAGGCGGGCCAAAGGATATATTGGGTACAAATGCACCATCCATAACATCAAGATGATACCATTTAACTCCTGCTTCATCCAATATATGTGCATTTTTTTCAATATTGTTAAAATCGATTGAAAGTAATGACGGCGAAAGAATATTATCCATTCTACCATTTCCTCTTTTCTTTTAATTCTGTATATAACTGTTTATAGTTTTCATATCTTAAACTACTTATGATTTTTTTGTCAAGTGCCTCCTTGACGGCACATTCAGGTTCGTTGATATGAATACATCCATTGAAACGGCATTTACCTTCATATGCTTCGAACTCATTATAATAATATTTCAAATCTTCAGGTTCTATATCTTCAACATATAGTGAACTAAATCCGGGTGTATCAAGTATATATGTATCTTCACCTATACACATAAGTTCCGTATGCCTTGTAGTATGCTTTCCCCTTTTTATCTTATCACTTATGCTGCCTGTCTTGGCTTCGATATCAGGACAAACCGCATTTACTATAGAAGACTTTCCAACACCTGATGGTCCTGCCAAAACTGTTGTTTTTTTATTAAGCTTTTCTTTCAGCTCAGCAATCCCAATCTGCATATCTTCCCTGCTTTTTACAGAGGTAATCATTACCTCATAACCACATGAAGTATATATATTCCTTATCTCGTTTACCTCGTCTTCACTCACAAGGTCGGATTTGTTAAAACAGATAATAGTCTTGATATGATTTTGACTCATCATTATTAAAAATCTGTCTAGTAAATTATAGTTAGGTTTGGGATTGGACAAGGCAAAAATAATAATTGCCTGACTGACATTGGAAACAGTCGGGCGGATTATAGAATTAGTTCTTTCATATATAGAAATTATATTGCCGGTTTTATCTTTTTCACTTATTATGTCGATATCCACATCATCACCAATCATGGGCTTTATATTTTGATTTCTAAATACGCCCTTGGCTTTACACTCATATATAAAATTATTGTGTAGGTGGACATAATAAAATCCACCTACACCTTTAATAATCTTTCCTGTCATATTAATTCTCTTTAATATTTGTTGTCGGTACGCAAGTATAATTACCGGATACATCGGCACCATTTTCAAGTATTGCTATAACACTGAAGTTTGAATTAGATGATAATCCATCTATACTTCCGCTTGTTGAAGCTTTACCTGTATTATCAATTGTTACGTTAAATTCTTTAGTAACAGCTCCGTTAGAAACCTGAATGGTAAGATTCTTTCCGCTGTCACCGCTTATAACGTTACCGGCCTCATCAGTAAATACATTTTTAGAAGTAATATCAAGTCTGATATCAGCTGTATAAGTAACCGGCTTTTCTTCCGGTCCGTCACTTATAACAAAATCAACAGAGCTTCCTTCAGGTATCTCTGAACCGCTCTTTACACCCTGTCTTATAACATAACCTGCTGCGACATTATCACTATATTCATGTGTAACATTTCCGGTAGTTAATTTCTTGGTAGCAAGGGCATTTTCAGCCTCAGCCTGAGTATATCCTGTAAGGTTTGGTACCTCAACATTTTTCTCTTCTTTACCATTGCTGACTACAAGCGTTACCTTTGACCCTTCCTTTGCCATAGAACCACCCTGAGGCTCGGTTCTTACAACTTTATCTTTTTCAACCTCTTCGCTGTACTCATATGCATGAGTTACGGTAAAGCCTGCCTCCTGAAGTATGGTAACTGCCTGAGCATCCTCATAATTTTTTACGTCAGGTATCTGTTTTTCTTCAGCACCTGCACTTACCTTTATTGTAATCTCTGCATCCTTTGCCGTTGGTGTTCCCTTGGCTACACTCTGCTCAAAAACGTAACCTTCCTGGGTTTCTTTATTATTTTCATGGACAGATTTAACATTTGTAAAGCCTGCATCCTTAAGTATCTTAAGAGCAGCCTCTTCTGATATACCTATAACATCTTCCATAGCAATCTGCTCAACAGATTCAGATGTAGATGCATTGGTTGTAGCCGTCGACTTCTTATCGTCGCCAAACTTAAACCATCCGAGAACCTTTCCCAAAACCACCATAACTACAATAGCCAAAATTACAGCTGTTGCTACTGCTCCGACTATGACTGCTTTTTTAAGATTCGGATCGATGTCACTTTCATTATCATCGTAATCATCATCATAATCCTCATCCTCATCATAATCTTGAACCTTCTTGATGCTTCCTCTCCTTGGTGGTTCCGGAGTATAATCATCTTCATCATCATCCCAAGGATCCTCTTCTTCAAAAAGTGCATTTATTCTCTGATTATTGACAGGAATTGTTGATAATCCCTGAACAGGACGCATCTCTCCCATTTCATTTTGAACAGGCACATTGGTATTAAAAAATGCATTTTGCTGTACAGGCTTCGCCTGAGTTGCACTTCTTACTGCATCAATTTCTTCCTTTGACCACTCCTGTGTCGGACTGTTAGTCACTGACGAAGGAGCAACAACTATATCTATATTAGGATTATTTTGAACTCTTCTTAAATCCGCAATAAGTGCACTTGCAGTAAGATATCTTCTTTCAGGCTTCTTCTGGGTAGCCTTTAAAATTATCTTCTCAAAACTTGCATATATGTCAGGATAATATTCTCTTGGAGAAACCATCTCATTTTGTATATGCATAAGAGCAACCGATACATTATTATCACCTTCAAAAGGTACTCTGCCGGTTACCATCTCATACATAGTTATACCAAGTGAATATATATCACTTCTTTCATCACTGAAGCCACCTCTTGCCTGTTCAGGTGAAATGTAATGAACACTTCCCATAGCACCCGAAGTAAGGGTATTAGACGAGGCAGCCTTTGCTATACCAAAATCGGTAACTTTCAGGTTGCCGTTTTTATTGACAAGTATATTCTGAGGCTTTATATCTCTATGTATTATATGATTTTCATGCGCTGTTTCAAGAGCAGATGCAATCTGGATAGAAAAATCAATCGCTTTATCCATATTTAATCTGCCGTTTTCGTGTATATACTCCTTAAGAGTTATACCCTCAACAAGTTCCATAACTATGAAATAGATGCCATCATCCTCTGTAACATCGTAAACATTTACAATATTAGGATGTGCAAGACCTGCTGAAGCCTGTGCTTCAATTCTGAATTTTGTAACAAAAGTCTTATCATTTACAAACTCAGGCTTAAGCATCTTGATAGCAACATTTCTGTTCAACCTGTGATCCTTAGCCTTATATACGATAGACATACCGCCGGCACCAACAACCTCCAGTATCTCATATCTATCACATAATATCATTCCCGGTTTTAACATAATTCTAACCCTTTCTGATTATTTCTCGAATAGTTTAACTTTCAATTATAACAACGGATATATTGTCTGCACCGCCATAGTAGTTTGCTCTGTCAATCAAAGCCTGTGCAATATCCCTTAAGTCCTCATTGTCAATTACAATATCTCTTATCTCATCATCTTCTACCATATTGGATAAACCGTCTGAACATAACAGATATTTATCCTCAGGATTTATGTCTATCTCAAAGAAATCAGGTATAACCTCTTCTTTTGATCCCATAGCCTTGGTTATAATATTTTTTTCAGGATGGTTTCTTCCTTTTTTTCTTTCAAGTTTTCCATCTCTTATAAGTTCTTCTACAAGTGAATGATCCATAGTAATCTGCTTTATGTCATTTCCTATGGCATATAGTCTGCTATCGCCTATATTGGCAACAAAAAGCTTATCATCCTGACATACTGCAGCTACCATGGTTGTACCCATGCCTCTTAGGTCCGGATCTCTGCTCGCAGTTTTATATATTTCATTGTTGGCAAAAATCATCGCACGTTTTAAAACGGCAATCGGATTTTCTATAGTGGATCTTTTAATAAAGTCCACTGCTATATCAATTGCCATCTTAGACGCCTGATCACCTGCTCTATGTCCGCCCATACCATCTGCAACTATATAAAGATTTGGTAATGGTCCTACCGGCTTATCGCTATAATATATGCTATCCTGATTATTGCTTCTCTTGCTGCCGGTGTCTGTTTTTCCACTAGACCTCATAGGATTCCTCCTAAATATTAACCGAATACTTTCGTCTTAATTGTCCGCAGGCAGCATCTATATCGCTACCCACACTCCTTCTTATAGTAACATTAATTAAATTTTTTTCAAGTACTAATTTAAAATTTTGAATAGAATTATCGTCTCCTTTTTCAAAATTTCTTTCCTCTATTGTATTTACGGGGATAAGGTTAACATGACAATTCATCCCCTTTAAAAGACCTGCCAGTTCCAAAGCATCCTCTCTACTGTCATTTTGTCCCTTAACCAGACTATATTCAAAACTTATTCTTCGTCCTGTTATTTCAAAATACTCTTTACATGCATCAAGTATCTCTTTTATACTGTACTTTTCAGCTATCGGCATAAGCTTACGTCTTTTTTCATCGTTGGGTGCATGGAGTGAGATAGCCAGTGTTATGGCCAGCTTTTCTTTTGCCAGTTCGTATATCTTGGGAACTATGCCGCAAGTTGACATAGTTATATTTCTCATACTTAAGTTATATCCCTTTTCATCCGTTATAAGTCTGATAAATCTTAAAACATTGTCATAATTATCAAGCGGCTCTCCTGTACCCATGATAACAATGTTTGATATC
This sequence comes from uncultured Lachnospiraceae bacterium, assembly GCA_902800325.1. Taxonomy (GTDB): domain Bacteria; phylum Bacillota; class Clostridia; order Lachnospirales; family Lachnospiraceae; genus Coprococcus_C. The sequence continues at coordinate 9,322 of CADCDW010000050.1, read as the reverse complement.
CTTTCTCCGGTTAAACGCATGGCAGCATATACCTGTTCAAGCATCTCCGAAGCACTTAAATTTCTGACCAATCCACCTATGGTTGAGGCACAAAACCTGCATCCCATGCGACAGCCTGCCTGAGAAGATATACATATGGAGTTACCATAAGAATATCTCATAAAGACAGTTTCTATCATCTGTCCGTCATATAACTTAAATAAAAACTTTATGGTTCCGTCTTTTTTTGAAACCTGCCTGGTTTCCTCTTTTAGTACGGTAAATCCATTTCCTTTAATTACCTGTCGCATATCCTTGGGAATATTGTTCATGGAATCGACATCTCCCACATACTTTTCATGCATCCAGCTAAATATCTGCTTTGCCCTAAATGCAGGAAGTCCTGATTCTTTTACATAATCTGCAAGTTCATCAAAATACATGGATTTTATATCAATTTTATCTTCTGACAATTCACTCATCTTTTTCCTCAAAACTAAATTTATACTTGCAAATAAACTAATTTATCTTTAAGTATTACTTTCTATATTATCTATAATTTATTTATGCATCAACCGGCGTTTTCTTTCTTTAATATCGCATAAAAAAATCCGTCGCATCTATCTATCCCCTGCAAAAAATGTCTTTTCTTAATAAGCTTAAAATCATCTCTGTTTTTTAATAGTTTTTCTATTCTGTCATCATTTTCTTCGGGATTGATAGTACATGTGCTGTATAAAAGCACACCACCTTTTTTTACATACGAGGCAGCATTTTCAATTATCTTATCCTGAAGAATGATAAGTTCTTTTATCGACTCATCATTTATACGATATTTTATGTCATTCTTTCGTCCGATTATTCCAAGCCCGGAGCAAGGAACGTCCGCTATAACCATATCGACATTACCGTCAAAATCATATCCGAATTCTTCTTTATCTATAAGGTATGTAGAATCGTGCCGGGCAACTACCGCATTTTCATATCCGAGACGTTCTATATTTTCCTCTATCAAAAAAAGTTTTTCTTCCGAAATATCAAGCGAGTACGCTTTTCCTTTTTCTGACATATATTCAAGAGCTGCGGTGGTTTTACCACCGGGAGCGGCACACATATCAAGCAGGATAAAATCTTCCGATATATTCTTTATCTCCTTAAATGCATCATCTACAGCACACATGGAGCTTTCGTCCTGAACAGTAAAAAATCCCTGCTTATATCCCGGCACCCTTTTTATAAAATCATATTCCGAGATCAAAAGTGCCTTGTCGGAATAATATCCGTTATGTACCTTTATCCCTTCATCTGCCATCATCTTCTTAAGCTCAACTGTTGACACCAAAGGTGTATGCACCCTGACAGATGTTTCTCTTTCCGTAAAGCATCCTTTTAAAATCTGTTCATAATCCGAAGGATAATCTTTCTTTATTTTTTTAATCAGAACCTCCGGAACCGAATATTCTACGGAAAGATACTTATCATATTCTTTTTCTATATCCGGATATTTTATAGAGCCTTTATTTTTGGCTATACTTCTCAAAACTCCGTTCACATATCCGGAAAGTCCCGAAAGGCCATGTTTTTTAGCAAGCTTTACAGCCTCATTACACGCTGCGCTATCAGGAACACTATCCATAAAAATAAGCTGATATACACCCATTCTTATAATGCATCTTATAACAGGCTTCAGCTTATTTGATTTAAGTTTTGAAAACTGATTTATGATATAGTCAAGTTTTATGCGTGTTTCCACAACACCTTCAGAGAGTCTTGTAATAAAGGCTCTCTTATTTTTTTCTATAAACTGATTTTTCTTCAGTGCTTTACCCAATGCGGTATTGGAAAATGTATTGTTAGTCTCGATATCCATAAGAATATCCAAAACTATATCTCTTTCATCTGTCATAACTATTCTCCAACCATACTGTTTAATTCAAGCTTATTACCATTTAAAAATGAAACGGTATCCATAGCCTTTTTTCCTTCAGGCTGAAGTGATAAAACCGTAAGCGCACCTTCCTTACATCTTATAGTAAAGGTCTTTTTCGTAATCTCAATTATCTCGCCCGGTTTTCCATTTTTATATACCTGATTATCCTTGTCTGCTACCCTTGCCTTAAGTATCTTTACATTTTTTCCATCTATCTTAGTATAAGCACAAGGCCAGGGTATAAGTCCTCTAATAAGTCTTTCTATCTTATCCGCAGGCATATTAAAATCAATTTTACCAAGTTCTTTCGTAAGCATATGCGCATATGAGCTTTCGGAATCATCCTGTTTTATCCTTACAGCAGTTTTTTCCTCCAATGCTTTAAGTGTGGATATAATAAGCTTTGCTCCACATAAAGCAAGCTTGTCATGGAGTGTTGCTCCTGTATCCTCCGGTTCTATAACAACCTCACATTTTTCTATCATATCGCCGGTATCAAGCCCTTTTTCCATATACATGGTAGTTACACCTGTTTTATCACATCCGTCTATAATAGACCATTCTATAGGCGCAGCACCTCTATACTTAGGAAGTAATGAAGCATGGATATTGATACAGCCATATTCGGGTATATTTAATATACTTTCCGGAAGTATCTGTCCGTAAGCTGCAACTACAATAACGTCCGGCTTACATTTTTTTATCCTTGCAACAGCCGAATCCTCTTTTATCTTTTCCGGTTGAAATACATCTATACCATACTCTGCAGCCGCTGCCTTAACAGGTGTAGGCACAAGCTTATTACTTCTGCCCTTTGCCTTATCGGGTTGCGTTATAACCAAAGATACATTATGCCCTTCTTCTACAAGTGCTCTTAAAGGATATACTGCAAAATCAGGTGTTCCCATATAAACTATTTTCATTTAATCTACCTCAAAATTCTTAACTACAGTTTCATTGAAAATCATTCTTTTCACACCACATATCGAAAAACTAAATATCAATTCTCCTCCTCATCATGCGGAGCATCTATTCTGTGAAGTCCGTCTGTTGCAAGATCCTTATATAGAATCCCTTCAAGATGATCCAATTCGTGACAGATTGCTCTCGCCAAAAGACCTTCTCCCTCAACGGTTATCTCCTTCATATCCCTGTCAAGAGCCTTACAGATTACATGATTAGGGCGCTTAACATTACCGGAAAGTCCGGGAAGACTAAGACAGCCTTCTTCTCCCTCCTGCTCACCATCTGAAGAAACGATAACAGGATTGATAAGTGTAAGTGGATTATCGTCCATTACATCTATTACAACTATCCTTTTAAGTATACCCACCTGAGGAGCTGCTAGTCCAACTCCGTTAGCATCATACATTGTGTCAAACATATCATCAATAAGTGTACTGATTCTGTCTGTCATCTTTTCAACAGGCTTGCATTTTTTTCTTAAAATGTCATCACCATCAATTCTGATATTTCGTATAGCCATCTTCTTACCTCTTTCTTATATTAAATATTTTTCTTATGTTATTAAAAATATACTCTGATTTAAATATATTAATATATATTGTTCTCTAAAACCCAATTTTGTATTAATAAGTATTGACCGGATTTACATCGAACATAATGCTTATATCTTCAGCCTCATAGCCGTCAAAAATCTCTCTTATCCTTCTTAACTTCGAAAGGTCATCTGATTTGATATATATCACTTTCCTGTAAATATCATTTATCTTTACAATGGAAGCATCCGCAGGTCCTATTATTCTTATCTTTTTATCTCCAAAAACTTCTTCTTTTATGCATTTTGCTGCCTTGTCGGTTTCGGTATTCAGCCTGTCATAATCATCGGATGTAAGCAGCATAACCATCATATTGTAAACAGGAGGATACTTAAGAAGTCTTCTGTAGCTTATCTCCATATCAAAGAAATCTTCGTAGCTTTGTTTTTTTACGGTCGATATAGCATAATGCTCCGGCTGATAAGTCTGGATTACAACCCTACCTTTTTTTTCACTTCTTCCAGCTCTTCCGGCTGCTTGTGTAAGAAGATCAAAAGTTCTTTCTCCTGCCATGTAATCATTGGAAAATAACGATATATCTGCCAAAAGGACTCCGACCAACGTTACATTTGAAAAATCATGTCCTTTAACGATCATCTGCGTACCTATAAGTATGTCTGCCTTATGATTTAAGAATTGGTTAATTATATTGCTTTGAGCACCCTTCCTGATTGTTGTATCCTTATCCATCCTTAAAGTTTTAACATCAGGAAATATCTTTTTTATCTCCTCTTCAACCTTTTGTGTTCCGGTTCCAAAGCCGCCGATCATCTTAGATTTGCATTTTGGACATTCCTTATGTACTCTTTCGATATGTCCGCAATAGTGACACATCATAAAACCATTGTTGTGAAGTGAAAGTGCCACATCGCATTTAGGACATTTTATAACCTCTCCACATTCTCTGCAGGAAACAAAACTGTTAAAACCTCTTCTGTTTATAAACAGCATTATCTGCTCTTTTTTTTCAAGACAGGCTGTCATAGCCTCTCTTAATTCATTGCTTACAATGCTTCTGTTTCCAAGATGAAGTTCATCTCTCATATCTACTATAGATATCTCCGGAAGACTTACTCCATCCGGTCTTTTATCAAGTTTCCAAAGTGTATAATTACCTAATTTCGCCTGACTGTAACTTTCTATTGAAGGAGTTGCCGAACCCAGTATAAGCGAAGCATGTTCAAGCCTTGCTCTTTCTTTTGCAACTTCCCTCGCATGATACTTAGGCGACTGATCGCTTTTATACGCCATATCATGCTCCTCGTCTATCACAATCAGCCCAAGTCTTTCACATGGAGCAAACAAAGCTGAACGCGGTCCTATGATAACATCTACTTCATGGTTCCTGACTCTCTCAAATTCAAGATACCTTTCGCCCTTACTCTGTTTAGAGTTAATAACTGCAACCCTGTTTCCAAAATATTGTTTGAATCTTGCAACATTTTGATATGTCAGTGCTATCTCCGGTACAAGAACTATCGCCTGTAATCCTTTACTGATAACCTCTTTTATACAACCTATATAAACCTCAGTTTTGCCGCTTCCGGTTATACCCGCCAAAAGATAAGTTTTAAATCTTTCATTATCAAAATCAGATTTAAACTCTTTTATAAGTTCAAGCTGCTCATCATTTAAATACTCAACCGGCGTGTTTTTTAAATCAAATTCCTCTTCCTTACTTCTTTGTTCTGTTTTTCTTATCTTTTCTTTAACCGGCATCACCGTTTTCAGAGCATTGATCATCGTTGAACCGTAAGTTTTGTGGATAAAATCAGCAAGTCTTATAAGATTTCCTTCTATACGTATACTTTTGTCCGACAACCCATCTATGCTTTTAAGTTTGTCAACATCGAAAGAAGCTTTATCCGTTATATTTATAACATAACCCTTCCTTGTTTTATTATATCTTCCAAAAGGAACTTCAACCAGTGAACCAACAGTAACCTCATCTAAAAGTTCCCCGGGAATAATATACTGAAATGCTTTATCTATAGCCTCATGCGAAATATCTATTATTATATCCGCATATTTTTGTGACATCTTCTTCCTCCAAAATTTCTTTTATAAGGTCTCTTTCATCCATATGATGCTTGATACCCTTTATCTCCTGATAATCCTCATGTCCCTTTCCTGCAAGAACTATTACATCACCGCTTTTTCCGTTCATAATGGCATATTTTATAGCTTCCTTTCTATCAGGAATCTCTATATATCTTCCATCAGTTTTGCTCATACCGATTTTAATATCCTTGATAATTTCAAGAGGTTCTTCATCCCTTGGATTATCACTGGTTATAATTGTAAAGTCCGATAATTTTCCCGAAACTTCTCCCATTTCATATCTTCGATCCTTTGAGCGGTTTCCTCCGCAGCCAAAAAGAGTAACCAGTCTCTTTGGCTTATATGCCTTAAGTGCCGTAAGCAGACTTTCCAATGCCATGGCATTATGAGCATAATCTATCATAATCGTAAATTCATCCGATATAGGTATCATTTCAACTCTTCCACGAACCTTTATAGTCTTCAAAATATCCTTTACAGCTTCCATATCTACACCAAGTAAATCGGCTATAGCTATGGCTGCAAGTGAATTATGAACAGAAAACTCTCCGGGCAGATCCACTATTATATCAGCTTTTTTCTTTCCCTTAAGATTATATTCTATTCCAAGGACACCATCCTTATTATATAGTTTATATGCATCTGCTGCATAGTCGGACGTATCTTTCATACCATAAGTGACTATTTCACATTTTGCATTTTTTGTCATATCCTCAAAATACTTATCATCACAGTTAAATATACCAACTTTACAAAGTGTAAAAAGCTTAGCCTTCCACATCATATATTCTTCAAAGGTTTTATGTTCATTTGGACCTATGTGGTCTTTTGAAAGATTAGTAAATATTCCATAATCAAAATCAACTCCCGCTACGCGATCCAGCATAAGTCCCTGTGAAGAGACCTCCATAACAACTGCATCAAGACCATTTTCTACCATATCTTTAAGTGTCTTATGAAGCACTATCGACTCCGGAGTTGTATTTTTTGCAGGTATCTTTTTTTCACCGTCTATTATTTCTATGGTACCTATAAGACCTGTTTTTTTGCCTGCCGATTCAAGCATTTCCCTTATCATATATGTTGTTGTTGTTTTGCCCTTGGTTCCGGTTATACCGATAACTGTAAGTTTTTTTGATGGTTCTCCATAAAACTTTGAGCTTATCATACCCATAGCATAACGAGAATTACTTACCTTTATAACCGTTACATCTTCAGGTATTTCCATATCCAATTCTTTTTCAACAATAAGCGCCAACGCACCTTTTTTTATAACATCTCCTGCATATCTATGTCCATCGGATACAGCACCGGATATACAAAAGAAAAGATCTCCCACTTCTACTTTTCTTGAGTCATTTTTTATATCATTTATGTTTGTGTCTGTTGATCCGCAAAGCACCTCATAATCAAGTCCGTCAATCAAATTAAAAAGCTTCATATAAAACCTCCAAAAAAGTAATTAAGGGCTGCTGCATACATGCGTCAGCCCTGTAATTATTATTCATCATCTCCGACAATTTTTACCTTACCTTTATATAACTCTTCAACGGCGATAGATAAAGGTTTTTTGTCATCAGCTTCAACCAACGGCTCATCACCTGCGATAATCTGTCTTGCTCTCTTGGACGTTGCCATAACTATCGAATAACGGCTCTGAACTACCGGATGCTCGCCCTCCTCTACGTCACTGTTAACTACTGCCATTAAATCTGTGTATGATGGATGTAACATATCTTTTCTCCTTCCTATAAAGCCTTAAGCTCTCCTTTTATTGTATCAATAAATTCTAAATTATTGTTTTTTAAACACTTATTGCTTACGATTATGGAATGAACCGTCTTAACGCACTCGCTAACCTCATCATTTATAACTATATAATCATAAGCATCTATATCATCCGACTCCTGCGCTGCTCTTTTAAGGCGCTTATTAATAACCTCTTCACTTTCCGTACCTCTTCCGGTAAGTCGTTCCTTAAGACTTTTGGCATCAGGTGCTGTTATAAATATAAGAAGCGCATTGGGATACTGCTTCTTTACATTCATTGCTCCCTGTACCTCTATCTCAAGTATAACATCTCTGCCTTCCTTCATCTCCTGTTCAACAAATTTTCTTGGAGTTCCGTAGTAGTTATCTACATACTGTGCCCACTCAATAAATCCATTGTAGTCTATGAGATTTTGGAATTCAGCTACTGTCTTAAAATAATACTCTCTTCCGTTTTCCTCGCCTTCTCTCGGAGCTCTCGTAGTTGCTGAAATGGACAAACTGTAACCATATTCTTCAACCAGACGTTTTACAACTGTACCCTTTCCCGCTCCTGAAAAGCCGGAAATTACGATTAAAAAGCCTTCTTTATTCATATTATCACCTGCTTTATTCTATATTTTGAATCTGTTCTCTAACCTTTTCTATCTCAGTCTTAAGTTCTATACCTCTGTCTGAAATCTGAAGTGAATTAGATTTGCTTAAGATTGTATTGGCCTCGCGGTTCATCTCCTGAGCTATAAAATCAAGCTTTCTTCCCACAGCACCGCCTTCTATGAGTATATTTTTAGTACTCTCGATATGGCTTCTTAATCTTACAATTTCCTCATCCACACATATCTTATCAGCATAAAGCGTAACTTCAAGAGCTATTCTTTGGTCATCTATCTGGGCATTGGTATTAAGCTCATCTATCTTATCCAAAAGTTTTTTCTTATAATCAGCAATTAAAAGAGGGGATTTTTCTTCAATAAAATCTACAATTTCAAGCATATTATCAAGTTTGGCAATCAAATCATTTCTTAAATTCTCGCCCTCTTTTATCCTTGCCTCAACAAATCTGTCACAAGCCTCATTTAATGACTCTTTCAAATACTCCCAAACCCTCTCATCATCCGAAGCCTCTTCTTCTAATGTAAATATTTCCGGAAAACGTCCTATATTGGAAGTCTTTATATCTGCGGTTATGTCAAAATCTTCAGCCATCTGTCTGAGATAACCTATGTATTCAGCTGCAATATCTTTATTATATTTTACACAGACATTGGACTTGGTATAATCCTCATAGGTTATAAATATATCAACCTTTCCACGTTGAATCTTCTCTTTAAGAAGATTTCTGATATCTGCCTCAAAATGATTAAATCTCTTTGGAAGCTTAATATTCATATCACAATATCTGTGATTTACAGCTTTTATCTCTACGATAACTTTTCTTTCTTCGTTTATTACTTCGCTTCTTCCGAAGCCTGTCATACTTTTTATCAACTTATTTTTCCTTCCTATGCAAAAACATTATGTCATTCAAACCCAATATATTATAGTATATTACAAGGAAAAAATCAACGAATTATTGGTCAATTTCTTTTATTCCGTTTATATCCGGTTCTATCGACATTGAATAATTAGTATGATATATGACATATCCCGGGTTGGACTTGGGCGGTTTCTTAAGATTACGCCTTTCTGTATAATCTATCTCAACCTTGCCGTTTTCTCTTCCGGATGAATAATACGCAGCAAGTCTTGCCGCCTCCTCATATACTATATCCGGCAAATCTTTTGTACCATTGGTCTTAACCACAACATGCGAGCCGGATATATTTTTGGCATGAAACCACATATCTTCAGGTGAAGCTATCTTAAATGAAACCTCTTCATTTTGATAATTATTCTTTCCTACATATATATCGAAGCCCTCCGAAGATATATAATGTAAAGGTTTACTTTTAGACTGGTTCTTTTCACCCTTTTTATTTATCCTGCCTTTTATATATCCGCTTTCTATCAATTCTTCCTTTAT
>CADCDW010000049.1 GCA_902800325.1 uncultured Lachnospiraceae bacterium | reverse complement strand
TCTCATATATATAGTTATTCTTTGGATTAAGAAAACCAGGGCGTGGACAGTTTTCAGAGGATTGGTGGTTATAGCCATATTTATGGGTTTTGCTGCTGTATTTAAATTAAATACTATTCTCTGGCTGTTTAGGAATATGATAAATGTCGGCATTCTGGCGGTGATTATTTTGTTCCAGCCTGAGTTAAGACGTGCTTTGGAAGAACTTGGAAAAAAGAATATTATATCTAATGTTCTTATCAGAAGTGACAGTACCAAAAAGGAACGGGTAAATGACAATACAATACAGGAATTAATCAGTGCAGCTACTTTTATGAGTAAAAATAAAACGGGTGCACTTATTGTTATTGAACAAAATGTTCCTTTGGGCGAATATGAAGCTACCGGTATCAATATAGATGCAGCGGTTTCAAGACAGTTGGTCGAGAATATATTTGAGCATAATACCCCACTGCATGACGGAGCTGTGATTATAAGAAATAACAGGGTTGTTTCTGCAACCTGTTATCTTCCGCTTACATAAGCGAGGTATCTGATAGTATGACACTTGTTGTTTCAGAAGAAAATGGACAGATATCCATAGCCTATGGCGGAACATTATATAGTAATCTTGATATTGAAAGCCTTAGAAACCATCTTTCATCGTTACAGACCGGAAAGAATGAAAAGAGTAAAAAGGGCAGACGCGCAAAGAGGATAAAAGGAGGTAGTCGGTCATGAAAAAACGTCTTTTTAACAATGTTGGCTACAAGCTTCTTGCAATAGTGTTTGCTATACTTCTCTGGCTTGTGGTTGTCAATATTACAGATTATACTATTACCGTTAAAATAGAAGATATCCCTGTGGAGCAGCAAAATACAGATGTGTTAGAAGAGTTGGATCAGATTTATGACGTTGTAAAGGGCGATACCGTAGATATATATGTAAAGGGCAGACGTTCGGTTGTAAGTAACCTTTCTGCCAATAATTTTTATGCTTATGCGGATCTTTCACAGATGTCCATTACCAATTCGGTTCAGATAAATGTAGTTCCGAGAAACAAAAATATAGAAGATGAAATCAACATAGAATATGTTGATAATATTATGCAGCTTAGCTTAGAGGACAAGGTTACGGAACAATTTCCGGTTAAGATTCTAACAGATGGCGAACCTGCTGACAAATATGCTATAGGTGAGTCATATGCAACACCTAATATAATTACAATAGAAGGTCCCAAAAGTGCCATAGAAAAAGTAACTGATGCAGTTGTTGAGGTTAGCGTTGATAACGCAAAGGCAAATCTGACTGCAACAGGCAATATAATTCTTTTGGATGCATATGGTGAGCAGATAAAAAATGATAAACTTGTAATGAGTCAGACTGAAGCAGATGTAAATATAAATGTTTATCCTGTTAAAACCATAGATGTTGTTGTGGATATCAAAGGTACACCTGCCGACGGATATGGTGTTTCTGAGATTGTATATCAGCCTCAAACGGTTGATATTGCGGGAGATGATGAGGTAATCAATAATGTTAAAAGCGTAGAGATTAATGACATTTCCGTAAGCGGGCTTGAGGAAAGCTTGCAAACAACGGTTAATCTCAATGATTACATACCTGACGGAGTGGTTGTGGCTCAGACAAATCCTGAGATTGCCATAACTGTAGATATTGAGAAACTCACATCAAAGAAGATAAATATTACCGGTTCAGATATAACATTTACAGGTAAAAAGAGTAATTACAATTATGAAATCGAATCAACAGACAATATAATTGTCGAGGTATCCGGTCTTGAAAATATTATAAGCGAGCTTGATGTGGATGCTATAAGTCCTAAGGTTGACTGCTCTGATTTGTCTCTTGGCTCGCATAATGTGGATATTGAATTTGTTGAAAAGGATGGAGTTAAGTATTCTGTGACGGGAGTGGTTACAGTTGTAGTCAGTTCGAAGGAAGAATAATCCGATAAGTTATTTACAGGAGTGTCAAGACATTTGTTTTGGCACTTTGTTTATAAATATTAAAACGGAGTCGGAAGATGGATTGTTTAAAGGAGGAGTATGTATGGATAACGGGATTATCGAAAAATTTAAAAATGCTATCGATGAATGTAGTTACATAGTTTTTTTTGGAGGCGCCGGTGTTTCGACTGAAAGTGGCATACCTGATTTTAGAAGTACAGACGGATTATATAGCCAGAAATATAAATATCCACCTGAGACCATCGTAAGCCATACCTTTTATACGCAAAAGACTGAAGAGTTTTATGAGTTTTACAAGGATAAGATGTTATTTCCGGATGCCGAGCCAAACGCAGCTCATAGAAAGTTAGCAGAGCTTGAAAAAGAAGGCAAACTTAAAGCAGTAGTCACCCAGAATATAGATGGATTGCATCAGAAAGCCGGCAGTAAAGAAGTTCTTGAACTTCATGGAGGCGTAAGTAGAAATTATTGTACCAAATGTCATAAGTTTTTTGATTTGGATTATGTGGTAAAGTCAGATGGAGTGCCTAAGTGTGACCAATGCGGTGGCATTATAAAGCCTGATGTCGTCCTGTACGAAGAAGGGCTTGACAGCAGTGTTATCTCCAGAACCATAGACCATATAGCTCATGCGGATATGCTTATAATAGGAGGAACTTCATTGATTGTTTATCCTGCTGCGGGACTTATAGATTATTTCAACGGTAAATATCTGGTTGTTATCAATATGGCTCCTACACCTAGAGATAAACAGGCGGATATACTGATAAACGGAAAAATAGGAGAGGTATTTTCCAGGCTGTAGGCTTGGAAAATACCTCTTTTAAATTTGACCTGTTTATTAATATTTAAGTTTAAATATTGCTGATTAATTTTATCTGTCCTTTACAACTATGGCGGTTCCTACGGAATCTATACCGACATGACATGCTATGCTGCATGAAAGCGGAAGATAGAATGATTCATACTGAGGAAATGATTCATCTATTAATTTTAACCATGCGTCTGCATCTTCTGACTTTTCAAATGTTCCTGCAGTGCCTACAATAAGCTTATCACTTGGATAATCTTTGAATCTGGTTTCTAAATCATGCTTTATAGCGTCAATCATCTTTTGCTTTGCATTGTTCATTCCGCGTACCTTTGCATATGCATCAAGCTTTTCACCCTGTATAGTTAAAACCGGTTTTAAGTTAATAACTGTTGCTATGGTTGCGGCGGCTGATGTAACACGACCACTCTTTTTTAAATATTCAAGTGAATTTACGGTTATATATATACTTGCATCATATGCCTTTTCTTCAAGGTGTTTTTTTATATTTACCGCTGTTTCCCCTTTATCAGCATAAGCTTTTGCATCATAAACAGATTCGTATAAAGAAAGTGAGATTCTGTGGTTGTCTATTACGTGAACCTTTCCGTTGAAGCTTTCGGCATATGCCATAGCTGAATGGCATGAACCACTGAGCCCGCTGGACATAGGTATGTAAACAAGCTCGTCGTATCCATGATTTAATATGTCTTTCCACATATCGCCAACTGCACCTAAAGCAGGTTGTGACGAGTGGATGTCTTTGCCCTGTCTCATAGCATCGTAAAGCTTGGCGTGGGTTATATCGATTCCTTCAAGATAGTCCTTATCATCGACTATGACCGGCATAGGCAATACGAAAATTCCGTCCTCTTTACCCTTTTGAACGGTGATACCACTGTTGGTATCTGTCATAATGGCGGTTTTCATTACAATACTCCTTATAATAATTTTTATTGCACATATGATTACTGTTACATTTCAACGTAACAAAGAGCATTATAACATAACAAATAATTGACAACAACTAAAAATATGTATATTTTTATATAAAGTCATAAAATATATGTGCAAGGAGGCGTTTCTTGATTCCGCACTGATTGTATGTGGAACTGGTATGTTTCTTGATGCAACACTGAGCGTATGTGGAACTGGTATATTTCCTACTGTCACAATTAGCATATTTAATAATGGTCGATTTTGGAGGGATGATATGGATGTTGAAGAAATAGCCAAGATGGCAGATAAATTAAGAAAAAATATTTCTAAGGTAATTATTGGCAAGGAAGAACAGATTAAACTGATAATAACCGGCATACTGGCAGGTGGACACATACTTATAGAGGATAATCCGGGAACCGGAAAAACTATGCTCGCAAAGTCATTTGCAAAGAGTATGGATACGTCCTTTAAACGAGTGCAGTTCACACCCGATCTTATGCCGTCAGATATAACAGGTCTAAATATATATAATCAAAAAAGTTCAGAATTCAAGCTTGTAAAAGGACCGGTTTTTACAAATGTGCTTTTAGCAGATGAGATAAATCGAGCTACCCCGAGAACTCAGTCGAGTCTCCTTGAAGCGATGGAAGAAAAGCAGGTAACTATCGACGGAGAAACCCTAAAGCTTGATGAACCTTTTATAGTATTTGCGACCGAAAATCCGGTTGAAACAAGTGGTACTTATCCGCTTCCCGAGGCGGAGCTGGACAGATTTTTGATAAAGCTGTCCATGGGTGACAATGGTAAGGAAGAGGAGATGGATATAATAAAAAGATATATCAATGATACTCCGATAGAAAACATATCCGCTGTATGTACCGCAGATGATATAATCGAAAAAAGAAAAGCGGTAAAGGAAATATATGTGCATGAGTGTGTCAGGGAATATATTGTAAATATCATCCTTGCAACCAGAAAAAACAGTGAGCTTAATCTGGGCGTAAGCACAAGAGGTACACTTGCACTTTTAAGATGCAGTCAGGCCTATGCTGCCATCGAAGGAAGAGAATATGTCACTCCTGATGATGTAAGATTTCTGGCGCCTTATGTTTTGGGACACAGGATTCTTGCATTTGGAAGTGCGGGAGATTTTAAACATAATAGCAATATTATCGAAAAGATAGTTGAAGGTATAGACGTACCGGTGGAAGATTGGAAGGCAAAATCATAGATGAGATTATTAGTCGCAATATTTATAGCTATAGTTATATATGCGTTTCAGAAGACTCTGTATGGGAAAATGTGGGATAAAAATCTTGATGTGAGTGTGGAATTTCATGATAATTATCTGGCTAAGGGAGAACGTTCTTATATCACAGAGGTTATAAACAATGCAAAATTTTTGCCGCTTTCCATACTTCATGTCAAGTTTGTCGCTCCTATTAGTTTTAAATTTGAGGATACTGACAATGCGGCGCTTTCTGACTCGTATTATAGAAATGATGTCTTTTCGGTTATGTCCAATATGAAGATAACCAGAAGGCTTTATTTTACTGCAGACAAACGGGGTTACTACACTATAGATGGTGCCGATGTTATCTCAAAAGATTTTTTCCTGACTAAAAATTTTGCAAAAAATATATCGCATAAATCTGATATCTATGTTTTTCCGGAAAAATATGAAAACAAAATAATTGAATCGGTATTTAGTATGGTTATCGGAGACATTGAAAATCAAAGAAGTTTGATAGAGGACCCGTTTACCTTTAGAGGAATAAGAGAATATGACAGCTCTTATAACATGAAATGTATTAATTGGAAAGCAACCGCTAAGGCAGATAAGCTTATGGTCAATCTGTATAATCATACATCACTTCAAAATATCAGAGTTCTTCTTAATCTTGATACCAACAATATGATAAAATCAGAATTTATCGACGAAGTCAGCATAAGTCTTGCGAGTACAATATGTCGGTATTTTCTGGATAAAGATTTAAATGTTGCCATAGCTTCAAATGGAACGGATATAGTGACAAAAAATGTAGGAGAAGTAGAAAGCGGTTCGTCATTAAAACATATGCTTTCAATCGATAAATATCTTTCACGACTAAATGGACAATCCGGTATAGAAAGTTTTTTGGATATCATAGATAAAGAAATAAATATGCAAAGAGACAATACAACTTACATTATCATTTCGCCATATTATAAAGAGGATTTGTTGAGAAAACTGGATTATCTCGAAAAAAGAGGAATAGGTGTTTACATGGTAGTTCCTTACTACAATGTCCATGGTTTTAAGAGGTTTCGTTCTTATATGCATGGATGGGAGGTAAATATATATGAAACGTAAACTCGAATTATTGGAAGCGGGTTTAAGACTTTCATATGAATGGCTTTTTTCAGTCCTTTGCTCATACTTTATAATTATTATATTTATGGGTAAAAAACCTGATGGATTTATAGAAACAGCCTTGCTTGTCATATATATTGCAAGTTATCTTGTCAGAAAAAATGCAGGATATAATCTGTGGATTTTTTTAGTACATGCAGTGCTTGCCGGTGCTGTTTGGCTATGCCCTTTTTCAAGCAGTACAAGATGGGTTCTTACAGCAATAATCATATATCAGATGGGGGAAGCTTTTCTGTATGAAAGAAGAGGAACATATGGTAACTTTAATGACGTTCCATGGCCGACATTTTTTGTGAGCGTTATAATATATGCTTACGGAATCGCAACAAAAAGCAGCCTGCTTACAACAAGTGCATACATCATACCCATAATACTTATAATAATATATCTTTTGATAATATATATCGATGGATTGAAAGGATATGTGGAAGCGTCTAAAACTGTATCGCGACTACCGATAAAAAAGATTATTACTGTCAATTCTTCTATAGTATTTATTATAGTTTTGCTACTTATGGCAGGTATGGGAATCGGTATGCTGCTTGGCCTTGACGATGCATTATATAAGGCGTTTAAAGCTATACTTTACATTATTTCATACATTATATTTGCTATACGGCTTATGCTTATATTTTTATTTAGACCGCTTACCAAAACATCGGACGAGCAGCTCGTGTATGAACAGGACAGGCTTAGTGGCTTTATGTCCGGACATGCCGATGATGTGGTAGGAATACTCGATATAATCTATAAGGTTGGGGCGGCAATACTCGTTATATATATCATTTACAAAGTTGTCGCATGGTTTATAAGGCTTATGTTGCGTAAAAGAATAACATCAGAGGATAAAGTTGAGGAAGCATCACCATATAAAAAAAGTATATTCTCGTCACACATTAAAAAGGAAAAAAATAATATATTTTCATCGGAAGTGCGCTTTAGAAAATACTATCGGGAACGCATCCTAAGACATAAGTATGACATACGACTTGACAACACCAAAACAAGCATAGACCTAAAAAATGAACTTCAAATAAATGATATAGACGACATAACCGACATAACAAAAGCCTATAACGATATCCGCTACGGTGGCAAAAAAGCCACTAAAGAAATGCTTCGGCTTTTTGACAAGTAATCCCTGCCTCCTCACATGGGGGGTATATACTTCTTTATCAAGGAATGTTAAAAAAGATGAGTGACATAAAAGAAAAACAGGTGGTTGTAACAACATTTATCCCGATTTATGTCAAATCAGCAACGAATACTCGAAGAAATTTACTCAGAAAACGATGTGTTTGAGCGAAGCGAGTTCATCGTTTTCGTGTAAATTTCAAAAGTATGAGTGCGCTGATTTAATAAATCGCTGGGGAGTTGTACAACCATCTGTTTTTCTTTTATGTCATATAGAAAGAGTAAATACATTCCTTGATAAAAGAAGTATATATGGCTGTCCTTTAGTGAGGAAGCAGGGTTTATTGGGCGATTTGCTCACCGAGGATGTATGTAAAGCGTTTGATTATGGCGGTGTCCGGATATGGTCCGAGTTTGGAGACATCTTCGGCTTTTATGAGACCGCCTGCCATAGAAGGATGACCGCCGCCGGTTCCTACGTCTTTGAGGGCGAGGTTTATGACGGAGCCGGCATCTACACTAGGGCTTTCAGAACGGATTGAAAACTTGTAGCCGTCTTCACGTTTGGAGTAAATTACCGTTACATCTACGCTGTTTAGTTCGAGCATAAAATCAGATATTATGCCTATTAAAGCGTCAGGGCATGAAAATGGTATAAATGCAAAGCCTGTTGAACCGTAGATTTTGATATTTTCTATGGCTGCACCATAGGCTTTTAGGTCATTTAATTCCATGTTGTTATGTTCGAGAACTTTCAGGCTGTCATTGTTTGCACGCGGATATAAATACTTAAACATATCTATATCCATAAGGGTTGTTCCGCGCGAAAAATCCAAAGTATCGGTTTTAAGACCATATAAGAGAGCCGAAGCGGTAGGCTTGTCCATTGGGATACCAAGTTCTTCATAGTATTTGGTGATAATGGTAGCGCAGCTTCCCACAAAACGGATATCGCTGTATTTGTATTCTGTATTTACATATATAGGGTGGTGGTCTATACATGCTATTTCGTCGCCTATAAAGTCGGTGATGTTTCCGCCGCCCTTCTGAGAGTCTACACATATGATATAGTCTGATTCAGACATATTATCTTTTATCTGATCATATGCATACATATTGATATTGAAAAGCTCGGTCATTTTTTTTGTGCTAAGCTTGTCAATACGTCCTTCGTAGCATAAAGTAGAATTTATATCAAAGTGCTTCATCAGTTTTTGAAGCCCGAAAGCTGATGCAATGGCGTCAGGATCCGGAAAGTTATGAGTCTGAATGTATACATGATGACCTTTACAAATATCTATCAAATCTCTGCAGTCTGCCATTTTTTAATCCTCCGTATAAATCTAATAATTATCTGTAAATATGCTTGTTTGAAAAAGCGTACGAATTATATTTTTTTCTTTTATGCATAAATGATTATAACATAGATTTAATATGTATGCTATTTTGTTTTTTATTTATTGCATTGGCTGCTTATATTAGAGTATAATTACCTATTGGAAAGAGGTAACTATTAAAAAAGAGGTTATATCTATGGGTGAAGAAAAAACAGATAACGGAGTAGAATTACAAAATCAGGTGATTTCTGAGGAGGCGGCAACTGCTACACCGGATGAGGAAACAGATTTATACCTTGATGGGGAAGATTGGTTTATTCCCACGATTGATCTGACAGGTATTTATATTCCTAAATCCGATTTAAATAATAAGGCACAGGTTTTGGAGCACTTAAAAAAGATTCTCTTAACACCTGAGTTTTTCTTTTGCATACTCATGATTTATCTTGAAATAGTCTTTCATTTTTTGAGATTCGGATTTACGTTTGACAATCTTTTTTATAAGATTTTTTTTGCGGGTTTTTTTGGGATTATATTTGGAGGAATAGTAGGCTTTTTTCCGAAAAGAATTTCTTTAATTATAACATTTATAATTTCGTTTCTGATTACTGCGTTCTTTTTGGTGCAGGTTATATTTAGTGGCGTTTTTGGAACTTATCTTTCTTTGTCCGGCTCAATTGGTGTGGCAAATCAGGCACTTGATTTTACGGATGTTATTTTTAAGGAATTAAAAGAAGAATGGTTTGTTCTTGTTTTGGTTGTTGTACCATTTATATGTTTGGTAATTTTCTTAAGAAAAATCATTGTTTTTGAAAAACGTAAGCTAAGTATCGGATTTATACCTTTTGGAATCGCAATTATAGTTTTTATATCAATTATGATTAAGATGAAGTTTGATAAGAAAAGTGTTTATTCGGCTCATGAGGTTTATAAAAATTATACATCTGTAGATATGGCGGTTGAAAAACTGGGAGTTATGGAATCGTTTTACCTTGATGCCAAGCTTGGTATAAAGGAAAAAATGGGTATTAATAAAGATAAAGTTTCTTTCCTTGCGGAGTCTGAGGATGGAAGTGATGAAACGTGTAACGGATATGTTGAAGAAAATGAGGGCAAAAACTCAAATGCCAATAATAAAGTAGATGAGTCAAAAGATAACACCGCTGTATCAGGGAAAGAATCTGACAATGAATTAAATAGTGATGACGAAGATAAAAAGACAATTGATACATCGCCAAACATACTTGATATAGATTTTGATGAACTTATGTCTTCTGCGCCAAATGAAAATATACGTGCTATGCATGAGTATATAAGTCAGGTTAAGCCGACAAACAAAAATGAATATACCGGGATGTTTGAAGACTATAATCTTATATTTGTTGTGGCTGAAGGATTTTCCGGTTTTTGCATAGATGAACAAAGAACGCCTATGCTTTATAAGATGAAATATAATGGCTTTTGTTTTGATAATTATTATACACCTTTATGGTATGGTTCCACTCTTGGAGGAGAGTATGCAGACCTTACCGGGCTTATGCCTAAAAATGGCGGATATCTTGCTATGGAAAAGGCAGGAGCCAACAAAAATGATATGATGTTTACTTTAAGCCGTCAGCTATTAAAAAAGGGATATAAGGTAACAGGATATCACAACAATTATTATACATATTATGATAGAAATATTTCACATCCCAATCTTGGCTATGAATGGATCGGAGTTGGTAACGGTTATGAGCCTGAATATGGCCCGGGAGGCAATATGCTCTGGCCTCAATCAGATGAAAGAATGATAGACATTACTTTTGATGAATATGCAGATGATGAACCGTTCCATACATATTATCTGACTGTAAGCGGACATGTAATGTATAATTTTAGCGGAAACGCCATGGCAAAAAAACATATGGCTCTGGTTGAAGATTTAGATTACAGTGAGACAACCAAAGCATATATAGCCTGTCAATATGAACTTGAACTTGCCATGGAAAAACTTGTTGATGAGCTTGAAAAAAAAGGTATAGCAGATAATACTCTGATTGTTCTTACTGCTGACCATGTCCCGTATGACAATAAAGAGGTGGAGGATGAGCTTGCAGGATATGTGCTTGACAATACCTTTGAATGGTATGAAAATACACTTATAATATGGTCTGCTTCTATGGAAAAACCTGTACATATTGATAAGTGTTGCAGCAGCCTTGACATATTGCCGACAGTTTCTAATCTTATGGGACTTGAATATGATTCAAGAATGCTTGTGGGACAGGATATTCTTTCAGACAGTGAAGGCCTTGTGATGTTTAATGACAGAAGCTTTATAACCGATAAAATATCTTATAATGAGAATACCGGTGAAGTTAAAAGTCTGGACGGAAAACCGATAGATGAGGATTATGTAGAGGCAAAGGTTGTTCAAGTCAGAAATAAATTCAGTATGGCTGAAAAGATATGTGATTACGATTATTATAAATATATTGATGACTATATTAACAAAGAAGGAAAATCCAGATAAAGAGACGATTATTTAAATATCGAAACAGGAAAATGTATTTGAGAATCAATAAATTTGGAGGGGATACAAAATGGGGATTTATGATACTATAAATAAGCTTGAAGAATTAAGAAAAAAAATAAAATCACAGGTATATATTATTATAGTGCCTGTAGCACTTTGGATTATTATAGGTATGCTGGCATCTGTTTTTGATCCGAGACTTTTGACTTTTGCTCAGCTTTTTATGGTTTTCTTTTTTATAGTTTCTATACCTTATTTGAATAAGATGCGTAATGTGAAAAAAGAGTTTCAACAGCTTTACAAGCAGACATTTGTGGTTCAGGCTCTTTCCCAGAATTTTCAAAATGTAAATTATATGTGGGAGAGCGGTTTTACTCAGGATGCAGTAAGGATGTTTAATCTTGTTCAGCTTGGAAACCGCTTTTATACTGAAGATTACCTTTCCGCCGATTATAATGGCATACATTTTGAACAGGCAGATGTAACGGTTCAATATCATACTTCCGGAAAGAATTCTCATACTACAACTTATTTTAAAGGAAGGATGTTTGCATTTGATTTTCCGTATAAAAATGTGGCGTCGGTAAGGTGCCTGTCAAATACCTTTATGTATAAGGCGTCTTCAAAGAATAAAAATATCAAGCTTGAAAGCAGCATGTTCAATAAGATTTTCAAAACAGATGCTTTTTATGACCATGATGCATTTTACTTTCTGACACCTCAGATGATGGAGAGGATAGAGGCATTAAATGCAAGATATGGCAATGTGGCAGTTCATCTTTTGGGCAATAAATTATTTGTTGCCATAAATATGAATTCGGACGCATTTGACCACAATTACAATCAAAAAGTTGAATACCTCGAAGAGATAAATAAGATAAACAATGATATGCAGGTTATAGTTGATATTATAAATACTCTTTCACTTTATGCATAAATTGGCAAAAAATGAATAAGTATGTTATAATCAGCCGTAATTTGTAAAAATGGAGATAGTAAAAATGAGAGAGATTTTATGTGCTTTATGTATACCTTTTATGGGAACGACCTTGGGCGCTGCATGCGTATTCTTTATGAAAAAGGAGCTGAATTTAAATTTGCAAAAGCTTCTTTCGGGTTTTGCAGCAGGTATTATGATTGCCGCTTCGGTATGGTCACTTCTGATACCGGCTATAGACATGGCGGAGGATGATGGAAAGGGCAAGCTTGCTTTTGTGCCGGCGGCAGTTGGTTTCATGATAGGAATTCTTTTCCTTCTGGTGCTTGACAGGATTATACCGCATCTTCATGTAAATGAGGAAAAAGCAGAAGGACCGAAAGCCAATCTTAAAAAAACAACCATGCTCATACTGGCGGTTACTCTTCACAATATACCGGAAGGTATGGCTGTGGGAGTTACTTTCGCAGGTATGCTCGCAGGCGACAGCACAATTACGTTTATGGGAGCACTTGCGCTTGCGATAGGTATAGCAGTCCAAAACTTTCCGGAGGGAGCGATTATATCCATGCCTGTCTGTGCGGCAGGTACAGGCAAGATGAAATCTTTTATATACGGTATGCTTTCCGGCGCGGTTGAACCTGTCGGTGCACTTCTTATGATTGGACTTTCAAAGTATATGATTGGAATTATGCCATATATGCTTTCATTTGCGGCTGGAGCTATGGTTTATGTCGTAGTCGAGGAGCTAATACCTGAGTCTGCCGAGGGAGAACACTCAAATATAGGAACGATAGGTTTTGCTGTAGGCTTTGTACTTATGATGATTCTGGATGTAGCGCTTGGATAATAGATATTTTCATGAAAGAGCAGTTTGGACGTGGCATGATTTTAGAGATTTTTTTAACAAAATAAGGATTATTGCAATAAAGTTTGAATTTTGACGCTTTTTAGTATATAATAAAGAAGTTTATCAAACAGTAAGTTTATATAAAGTTTATATGAGGTGATTTACACATGGATAAGAGTATTGAAATCAGATGGCATGGACGAGGTGGCCAGGGAGCAAAGACAGCAGCGTTGCTTCTTGCGGATGTGGCCTTTAATACCGGTATGTTTGTTCAGGGATTCCCTGAGTACGGACCGGAGAGAATGGGAGCTCCGATTACGGCTTATAATCGAATAGGTGATAAACCCATCAGAGTTCATTCCAATATATATAATCCGGATTATGTAG
Source organism: uncultured Lachnospiraceae bacterium (assembly GCA_902800325.1). GTDB lineage: Bacteria > Bacillota > Clostridia > Lachnospirales > Lachnospiraceae > Coprococcus_C. The sequence continues at coordinate 7,629 of CADCDW010000049.1, read as the reverse complement.
TAGTTGTAGATGAAACACTGCTTCATTCGGTAGACGTTACGAAGGGACTTTCAAAAGATGGAGCTATAGTTATTAACACTGCTCAGGATAAAAAGGATATTATACCTTTGCTTAAGGGCTATGAAGGCAAGGTATATACCATAGACGCACATAAGGTTTCTATGGAGACACTTGGAAAATATTTTCCTAATTCTCCGATGCTTGCTGCGATTGTCAAGGTTGCCGACATTATGGATAAGGATGTTTTCCTGTCTGAGATGGAGGCTTCATATAAACATAAATTTGCAAAGAAACCGGAAGTTATCGAAGGAAATATGAATGCTTTAAGAATGGCATTTGAGGAGGTGAAATAAATGGCACAGGCATCAGATTTATCAAAAATAAATGAAAAGAGTCCGTATTATGATATAACACCGGGCAATCAGATATATGGCGGAGGCGGTGCCAGAGAGTTTCACACCGGTGAGTGGAGAACCCAGACACCTGTTATAGATTGGAATAAATGCACACAGTGTTTACTTTGTACTCCTGTATGTCCGGACAGTTGTATAGTGGTTAAAGATGGCAAGAGGCAGGATTTTGATTTGGATCATTGCAAGGGCTGTGGAATATGCGAAAAGGCCTGCAGTTTTGGAGCAATTACCATGAAGGAGGGAATTTAGTATGTCTATTCGTGAAAGAATGTCAGGAAATGAGGCTGTTTCCTATGCTATAAAGCAGATTAATCCGGATGTAATGGCAGCGTTCCCAATTACACCTTCAACCGAGATACCTCAGATGGTATCAACGTTTATAGCCAACGGTGAAATGGATACAGAGTTTATCCCTGTTGAGTCAGAACACAGTTCCATGAGTGCTGCCTTGGGTGCAAGTGCGGCAGGTGCAAGAGCACTTACCGCTACATCTTCATGTGGACTTGCATATATGTGGGAGATACTCTATGTGGCTGCTTCGGACAGGCTACCTATAGTTTTGGCACTTGTAAACAGAGCATTAACCGGACCTATCAATATAAACTGTGATCACTCCGACAGTATGGGCGCAAGAGATTCCGGTTGGATTCAGATATACGCAGAGAACAATCAGGAAGCTTATGATAATTTTATTCAATCATTTAGAATTGCAGAGCATCCGGATGTTAAGCTGCCTTTCATGGCATGCCAGGACGGATTTATAACCAGTCATGCAGTGGAAAATATCGAGCTTTTAGAAACAGAGGTAGTAAGAAAGTTCGTTGGCGAATATAATCCCGAGAACTATCTTTTAAACAGTGAGATGCCTATGGCAGTAGGTCCATATGCCAATTCACCGTTTTATATGGAAAGCAAATATAATCAGAGAATGGCTATGAAAAATGCCAAGAAGGTCATACTTGATGTTGCTGAGGAATTTGAAGCCATATCCGGAAGGAAATATGGATTTTTTGAAGAATATAAGACTGATGATGCTGAGGTTGCAATCGTTATAATCGGTTCTGCGGCCGGAACTTCAAAAGAGGCTGTAGATAAGCTTCGTGAGCAGGGAATCAAAGCGGGCGTTCTTAAGATAAGAGTATTCAGACCTTTCCCAGGAGAAGAGATTGCAGAAGCTTTAAAAAATGTGAAATACGCAGCTATACTTGATAGAGCAGAAAGCTTCTCTGCGTATGGAGGACCTCTTGGTTCAGAGATTAAGTCAGCTTTATATGATGCTAAATCGGGTTGTACGGCTATTAATTATTTCTATGGTATAGGCGGACGTGATTATACGGTTGAGGCGGCCGAGGGAGTATTTGAAGAGCTTATAGATATAATGAATGGTAACAAAGAGATAGAACAGTTTAAGTATATCGGACTTAGACAGTAGTGGGAGGTAAAACGAGATGGCATTTAATTTTAAAGAGGTAATGAGTAAACCGGAACGTCTTGCTCCCGGTCACAGAATGTGCGCAGGCTGTGGCGGTACTATAACCGTAAGAACAGTTCTTCGTGCGCTTAAGCCTGAAGATAAGGCTGTTATTGGAAATGCAACAGGCTGTCTGGAAGTTTCCAGCTTTATGTATCCGTATACAGCATGGGAAGACAGCTATATACACAATGCATTTGAAAATGCAGGCTCGACACTCTCAGGTGTTGAGACGGCATACTATGCTCTCAAGAAAAAAGGAAAGATTAAAGATAATTATAAATTCATAACCTTTGGTGGAGATGGCGGTACATATGATATAGGACTTCAGTCGCTTTCAGGAGCAATGGAAAGAAATCATGATTTGGTTTATGTGTGCTATGACAACGGTGCATATATGAATACAGGTATTCAGCGTTCATCTGCTACACCTATGTATGCAGATACCACAACTACTCCGGTAGGAAAAAACTCTGTAGGAAAGATGCAGAATCGTAAGGATCTTGCGTCTATAATAGCTAATCATGATATTCCATATGTAGGTCAGTCTACTTTAATCGGAACTATGAAGGATTTATATGAAAAGGCGGAAAGAGCAATTTATACTCCGGGTGCGGCTTTCCTAAATGTAATGTCACCTTGTCCAAGAGGGTGGAGATATGAAACTGCCGATATTATGAAGATTTGTAAGCTTGCAGTTGAGACCTGCTATTGGCCTTTGTTTGAAGTTATAGAAGGAAAATGGATTCTCAATTATGAGCCTAAGAAGAAACTTCCTATAGAGGATTTCTTAAGACCACAGGGTAGATTTAAGCATCTTTTCAAACCTGAAAACGAAGAACTTCTCGTAAAGTATCAGGAAGAAGTGGACAGAAGATGGGAAGAACTTCTTTATAAGTGCGCAAGATAGACCGGAGCGATTCTTAAATAACTGGTCTAAATACTTGCCTGCTTATCCCGATAGCACATACCTGTAAGTTTCGACGTAGTCCGTTACACCTGCGTTTTCAGATACGTACTCTCGGACAAGCATTCTTCGCATCAGTTCGGTTATTTTGCGAACGTTATACCGGTTTTATGCTACGTATGGTCAATACTCACAAATTGAGGAGAGTAATATTAATATGAGTAGGAATAGTAAAGAAAAAAAGTCGAAAAAAAAATCAAAAGAGATTATTGAGGAGTTTGACACAGAAGTAACTGAAGGATATGAAGATGAAATTTCAGATGATACTTCAACAAACGATTCGGATGATACTTCAACAAACGATTCGGATGATATAACCGGAACTCCTCGTGACGAGACTTACAAAGAAACCGATCAGGAGAATCGTATACCTGAGGTTTCTACGATTGAATCCGGTGAAACTGAAGACGCGGAAAAAAAGGTTGATTTGTTTAAGAAACATATAGAAAGAGAAGCGATACTTGATCAGATATTTGATGAAAACGGATATAAAAAAGATGATATAATTAAAGAGGATAAGGAAAAGGTTCCGTATAAGGGAATAGGAATTTTCACACTGATAATCGCTATACTAAATTTTGCATTGATAGGGCTTATGGTTTACTTTATTATATTAAATCCTTACTATATCAAGTCCGGAAAATCGGACAATAATCTTGCTTATCCGGAACTGGCTTCGTCTACTGATTCGGAAGAATTGAGTGAATTGCTTAAGCCGTTCTTTGCGACTGCTACAGATGCCGAAGAAGTGGAAGAATAGATAAAAGATTAGGAGAAACATGATGAAAAACGGATGGAAGAAGCTTTGGATAATATCTTTAGTTATCATTTTAATTGAAATAGTCGGTGCGGTTGTTGTAATGCTTCCTTTCTATACAAGAAACATGGTTTTTGTCAATATAGATAAAGGAGATGCTGCTAAAACCGATGGTTATTTTAATATGCTCAATGAATCCGGTCAGGAAAAGGTCAACAGTTATCTTGACGATTTTGCGGCAACCATATGTCAAAGATATATAGATGAAAAAAACACATACGAGGAAACGATGGCTTCACTTGATGCCATCAAAGAAGTCGAAAAAGATAATAACGTATCTGAAAGATATATAAAAGACGTTGCTTCAAATGAATTTGTAAAAGTTTTAAATGAAATATATGATGCGGATTTATCAAGAGATACGAATAAAAGCTATAATCTTCAGCCTAAGCTTGAACTTGTAAAGCAAAGACTGGACAATGATACAAGAGAGAAGCTGATGATTACTTTTTTAAATAAAAAATATATGGACTTTTTAAATGGCGCGGTAACCGGTGAGGGAATAAATGAAGCATGTACTCTTGTTATGGACAATGCTTATTATGATGCATATGATTATGCAAAAGTTATAGCATCAAATGCCGGTTGCGTGGTTATGTACAGAAGTATGTATACTAAGCTGCAGGAGGATATGACAGCAGGAAACTATTTTGAAGTGCTTGATATAAGCAGTAATATAACTGTAGATAAGTGGGACAATGTATATAGACAGATGTTTGATGATATATATACACAGGCTTATGATGAAGGACTGGAATATTATAAAAATGAGCTTGACAAGCTTGTAGCCTCAAATGATAAAAAGGCCGTTGTTGAACTTATAGATAAGATTGAAATATATTATGGAGATGCGATAGATACAAACAGTGTAGGTAACAAGCTTTTTGAACAGTGGCAGCAGGCTTATATAGATTATATGGAAACATTTGATCCACAGACATTATCTCATACTGTCAATACTGTTTTACTCTATGATATAAACGATGATGACGTACCGGAGATGTTTTTGTTTGATATAGCTGACATCGATAAACAGTATATAGGATGCGAGGTATATAATGTAAGTGGCAGTAAATGCAAAGACCTCGGGTATTACAATGTTATAAATATCTGTGATGATGGATACCTTATCACATTACCTTCTTCGGGTGGCGGAGATGAGGCATATGCACTTACTTCCTATGATGGCTCAAAATTGACCGAAGGAGATAACTGTAAGAAGGTTGGAGAGAATTATTATATAAACGGTACTGAGGTGGGAGAACCGGATTTCTTATCTGTAAGAACCGGAATTCTTGGACATGCCAGTGCCTATACGATTAGCAATTCCAAGAATGCAAGTTTAGAAGAAGCGATAGATTATATAATGCTTTTTGAAAATAAGTAATATTTGATAATTAACAAAACGGAGGAATAATTACATGGTAAAATTGTATGAAACCGGAGCATATCTTGTTAATGGAACCGAACTTATAGAAGATAATGGCGAGGCCGGTAAAATACTTGAAGGCAAAGGAATAAAGACATCAAAGGAGGAGGCTTTAAAAAATACTATGGCATATAGTATTCTTGAAGCTCACAATACCTCTGATAACATGGAGCAGCTTAAGATAAAATTTGACAAGATGACTTCACATGATATTACATTTGTAGGTATCATACAGACAGCGAGAGCTTCAGGACTTACTGAGTTTCCGATACCTTATGTGCTTACTAACTGCCATAATTCACTTTGTGCGGTAGGCGGAACCATAAATGAGGATGACCATGTATTTGGACTTTCATGTGCTAAAAAATATGGCGGAGTTTATGTCCCTCCTCATCAGGCTGTTATACATCAGTTTGCAAGAGAAATGCTTGCAGAATGCGGTGCCATGATTCTTGGTTCCGATAGCCATACCAGATATGGTGCACTTGGAACTATGGCAATCGGTGAAGGCGGTGGAGAACTTGCAAAGCAGCTTTTAAAGAGAACTTACGATGTTGCAAAGCCGGGTGTGGTTGCTATATATCTTGATGGAGAGGTTGCAAAGGGCGTTGGCCCGCAGGACGTTGCTCTGGCACTTATAGGAGCAACATTTAATTGCGGATATGTTAAGAATAAGGTTATGGAATTTGTCGGACCGGGTGTAGATAAGCTTTCTGCTGATTTCAGAATCGGTGTGGATGTTATGACTACAGAAACCACATGCCTTTCATCAATTTGGAAAACAGATGATGAGATTAAGAAATGGTACGAAACTCACTACAGACCGGAAGCTTATAAGGAGCTTAAGCCGGGTGAAGTTGCGTATTATGATGGAGTGGTTTACGTAGATTTATCGAAGATTAAGCCTATGATAGCCATGCCGTTTCATCCAAGTAATGTATATACAATAGAAGAATTAAAAGCCAATCTTATGGATATACTTGATGATGTGGAAAAGAAAGCCCTTGTCTCACTTGATGGAAAAGTTGATTTTACACTTAAGGATAAAGTTGTTGACGGAAAGCTTTATGTTGAGCAGGGAATTATCGCAGGTTGTGCCGGAGGCGGATTTGAAAATATCTGTCAGGCGGCTGACATTATAAGAGGTAAATACATAGGCTCAGATGAGTTTAGTCTATCAGTTTATCCTGCATCAACTCCTATATATATGGAGCTTGCTAAAAATGGTGTACTTGCAGATCTCATACAGACAGGCGCAATTGTAAAGACAGCATTTTGCGGTCCTTGCTTTGGTGCAGGGGACACTCCTGCCAACAATGCATTCAGTATAAGACATTCTACAAGAAACTTTCCTAACAGAGAAGGTTCAAAGATTCAAAATGGTCAGATTTCTTCAGTTGCACTTATGGACGCACGTTCTATAGCTGCAACAGCCGCCAATAAGGGATATCTTACAGCAGCAACAGAGTTGGATGTAGAATACAAAGGACAGACATATTTCTTTGACAGAAGCCGTGCAACTCTCTTCAAGCAGCTCAACGACCTTCTGCTGTTTTGCAGTAAGGTCGGCATCTTCATATCCCGGGACAAGCTCAGCCATCTTGACACTGTCGTCACCGACCTTACGCTTGAAGCTCTGAGTTTCCTCAACATAACCTCTGTCGATCAACATTTCCAACGGCTTTTTTCGTTCGGGAAACGTTTTTATATCAAGATACTTGTCTATCTCACGCTGATCCTCTGTTACTTCGAGATGATCTACTATTTCAAGCTCTTCCGCTGAAAGGCATTCTTTATCGATATAAGTGTTGACAATAGCATAATGCAGATCGACCTTATAGGAAAAACCCGTTGGAACGGCACTTTTAAAAGCATCGTAATAGGTACAGAATGTGTTTTCCTTCAGCCAAAAAATGATCTTCATCATCTCATCGGTCACAAGACATTCACTGTCAACAACGGCTAAGATCGGTTTTAGCCTTTTAAAGCTGCCATCGTCATCGCAAATACGTGTTACCAACCCGATAACTCGGTTATTTCCGCGTCCAAAGGACACCCATACCCTCATGCCGGGCTTTAATCTCGGTCGGAATTTTTCGGGCACAAGGTAGCTGTACTCAGCATCAAAACTATATGCAGCATGACTCAGCGCCACACAAGCGACAGTTCCCTTCTCACCCATTTCTTCAGACCTCCGAATTATCAGTTTTTAAGCGATGAATCCTCAATGATCTTATATTCGCCTGCCGCAAATTCATCAACAGCAGTCTTAACAGGTTTCTCTTCAAGTACCTTCTCGTTCTTGCTTGCCTCATCAGTGATCTCTCTTGCGCGTTTAGCAACGGCGATCACCAGTGAATAATAACTTTCATTGTTTTTCAGTATCTGACAAACTGCAGGTCTAAGCATTTTCAAGCACCTCTCGAATCATTTGTTTAATATTTTCATTTGCGGGACTAAACCTTACCGCAGGCTCGTCCACTCCCTTGATACCATCGATAACAGCGGTAAAATCGTTAACCGCAGCTTCGA